>CAZWQV010000051.1:0-14423 GCA_964636235.1 uncultured Thermoplasmatales archaeon | reverse complement strand
CCATGCCTCATAAACGTAATCCTATCACCAGTGAACAAGTCAGTGGTTTAGCTCGGTTGGTTCGTGGTTTTCTCATGCCCACTTTTGAAAATGCGGTGCAGTGGCATGAACGAGATTTATGTAATTCATCAAACGAACGATTTATTATTCCACATGCATTTATTTTAACTGATTGGATTATTTATAAAATGACAAATGTTTTTGAAAATCTCATGGTGTTTCCAGATAGAATGAAAGAAAACATGAACATTAGTAAGGGTCTACCGATGGCTGAATCATTAATGACTGCGTTAATTGAAAAGGGAATGGGACGAGGAGATGCCCATGAATTAATGAGAAAAACTGCACTTCAAGCAGTCCAGGAAAATAAAACCTTAAAAGAGATGTTTCTATCGGATAAACATAATTTAGAATTACTATCAAAAGAGGAAGTAGACCAAGCGTTGAACCCTGAAAATTATTTAGGCGTAAGTGATCAATTAATTGAAAGAGTATTAAAAAAATTAGAACGAACATAAACAATTGAATCATGGTGAAATACAATATGGATAAATTTGAACTTATTATAAAAAATGCTATTGAAGTTGTAACAAGAGAGGAATTACAGCAAGTATTGAATAAGGATAAACCAAAAGGATACATTGGTTTTGAGCCTTCTGGAACAGTCCATCTTGGTTGGAAAATATGTACCAATAAAATCAAGGATTTTCTCGCCGCTGGTTTTGAATTTAAAGTTCTTCTTGCAGATTGGCATGCATATATTAATGATAAACTCGGTGGCGATATTGAACGGATTAAACTATGCGGCGCATACATGGAAGATTGTTTTGCCGCTATGGGTATTCCAAAAGATAAGGTTGATTTTATCTATGCAAGTGATTACGTTGGCGATCCAAAATATTGGGAGTTAGTGCTTCGAACCTCAAAATCAACATCTGTTGCTCGTGTGAAAAGAGCTATGGACATCATGGGTCGTGATGAAAACGAAGCCGAACGTGATCTATCAAAATTATTTTATCCTGCAATGCAAGTCTCTGATATTTTTTATCTTGATGTTGATGTTGCGTATGGTGGCATGGACCAACGACATGCTCATATGCTGGCAAGAGATGTAGCTAAAAAAATAAATAAAAAACCACCTGTTGCAATTCACACACCTCTTCTTACCGGTCTTCAAGCAGGAAGTAGAATGGATCCAACAGAAGCAAAAATGAGTAAAAGTAAACCTGATTCTATGATTTCCATTCATGATCCTACTGATGAAGTGAAACGAAAGATTAAAAAAGCGTATTGTCCGGAAAAAATCGTGGAAGGAAATCCTATTCTTGAAATGTGTAAATTTGTTATTTTCCCAGAGTTAAAGGGGGATGTTTTCCGAATTGAGCGTCCGGAAAAATTCGGTGGTAATTTAGAATTTGAAACCTATGATCAACTTGAACATGTATTTGTTGATGGATTGCTTCATCCCCTAGATTTAAAAACAAGTACTGCAACATATTTGAATAGAATACTGGAACCGATACGAACGTATTTTGAGCAACATCCTGATGCTTTTAATAAAATGACTCAGTTAGGAATTATCACTCGATAACATCACGTATGTGCACAGAATACTTCTAAAACTTCATCATCAAATCTCATTGAATTTATAATTGATTTTTTTAATGATAATGAATCTAAGGTTCTTTCCAACAGTGATCTATCAGAAAGACTTGAGAAAACAAAATAAACGAATCCATCTTTTTTTAAATATTTTTTAACTTGTTTTAAGAATCGGATGGTTACTTCTAAACCACTTTTTCCGCCATCAAGTGCTTTATCATACCAGCCATCATCTCCAATAAGTTGATCTTTTATTGTGGGAAGATACGGTGGATTGAAAATAATAATGTCGAATTGTTCATTCTGATGCAATGCATTAAATAAATCTCCCTCTCGAACATCAATCGTGCCTTTTAAAAGATGTAGATTTGTACGTATATTTTTTTTGATTAAATCAATTGCAAATGGATTAATATCTGAACAAACCACATCTGATCCTTTCATTGCACAGGTTAGTGCGATGATTCCGGTGCCTGAACCAATTTCACATACTGAATTTTTTTCATTTATGGAAAGTGAATCTAGTAATAAAAATGTGTCTTCAGCTGGCTCATAAACCTTATCATGAAGATGTATTGTTAACGATTTATAGGTACATTTTTCATACTCTTTATTCATAAGATAAATCAACAAAGGTAATGAACTGAAATTAATTAATTCTTTGAATAGAGAAAATTTATATGGAACTATCATTATTATTTTAAAGAAAAATATACAAAACATTTATATTTAATTAGACGCAATGGTGAATTTATATGAATCAAAAGGTTCCATCACTTGTTTTATTATTTCTTTTTATTGGAACAGTACTTATAGCACCATTGACTTTGTCGGATAGCAAAAATATTACAAATTCAGAGGTGTATGAAGGATACGTTTTATATGCACCTGAATATGCTAGAGAAGTATATCTTTTAGATATGGATAATAATATTGTCCAAACCTGGCAAAGTGAATATATTCAAGGATTAGGTACGTATTTACTTGAAAATGGAAATATTATCAGAGCTTGTTCAAAGATGAACAATCACGTTTTTTCTAGTGGCGGTTTTACCGGACGAGTGGAAATGTATGATTGGAGTGGATCACTTACTTGGGAATATGACTACTCGAGCGATCAGCATTGCCTTCACCATGATCTTGAAGTGCTTCCAAATGGTAATATATTAATGACTGCATGGGAATATAAATCAGGATCAGAAGCAAGAGAGGCAGGCATTAACCCAAATAATATGCCTCAAAATGAGATATGGCCAGACCATATCATTGAAGTGCAACCAACCGGTTCTTCAGGTGGAACAATAGTATGGGAATGGCATGTATGGGATCATCTTATCCAAGATTATGATCAAGAAAAGGATAATTACGGAATTGTAGCGGATCATCCTGAATTAATTGATATAAATAGTGGTCCGGGTCAAACTGATTTTAATCATATTAATGCTATTGATTACAATGAAGAATTGGATCAAATATTGTTAAGTGTACATCAGCAAAATGAGATCTGGATTATCGATCATAGCACTACTACAAAAGAGGCAGCAGGTCATTCTGGCGGACGATATGGAAAGGGAGGCGATTTACTGTATAGATGGGGTAATCCTCAAGTGTATAATAGGGGTACTAATGCAGACAAACAATTATTTGGCCAACATGATGCACAATGGATTGATAAAGGATGTCCGGGGGCAGGGAATATCCTTGTTTTTAATAATGGAATCGGTAGACCAATAGGTATGTATTCATCAGTTGATGAGTTTACTCCTCCTCTTTTAGATGATGGTACGTATGAACTACAAACTCATCAAGCATATGGGCCCAGTGAACTATCCTGGCGATATACCTATCCGAATCCAGTTAATTTTTTCGCATCGCATATTTCCGGAACACAGCGCCTTCCCAATGGAAACACCTTAATCTGTCAAGGGGAAATGGGGTATTTTTTTGAGGTGACGCCCGATAAAAAAATCGTGTGGGAATATATGAATCAATTCCCTAATCCAACCATTAGTCATGTATTTAAAATCCGAAAATATGGTGTTGATTATGAAGGATTAGGAGCATTATTCAAACAACCAGAAAAACCAACTATCTCTGGTCCTTCATCTGGAAGTACTGATGTTTCCTATTCATTTACAACTATAACAAGCGATCCAGAAGGAGATGATTTGTATTATTATTTTGATTGGGGAGATGGATCATATAGCGGATGGATCGGTCCTTTTGCATCTGGAAAAGCATGTACACAAGAACATAGCTGGAGTGGTAAGGGTGATTTTCAGGTGATAGTAAAAGCAAAGGATGTCCACGGGCTTGAAAGTTCCTGGTCAGATCCTTGGACTATTTCCATGCCCAAAAATAAATCGTTGCTTAGTATAATCAATGATTTAATCGAGGAATATCAATACTTGATTCAAATGCTAAAATATGCGACTCTTACTGATATGATATGATGTTTTAAATGAAAAAATAGGTGAGAATCACCACAATAATTAAGCTGGGCAGCATATTTAAAATTCTAATTTTTTTAATATCCAAGATAGATATCCCCAGGCCAATGAGTAAAATACCGCCAACAGCCGTTAATTCTGTAATGATAGCAGTTGAAAAAAAGGGCTGCATTTGCGATGCAAGCAATGTTAATCCCCCTTGATAAAGCAGTAAAGGGATAGTAGAGAAAAGCACCCCAATTCCCATCGTTGATGCAAGGACAATGGAGCCGAATCCATCCATTAATGATTTTGTAACCAATAGATTAGGTACTCCTCCAAGACCTTCTTCAATAGCACCTAAAATAGTCATGGAGCCCATACAATACAATAAAAATGCTGTGATGAAACCTTCAGAAAATCGGTCGTTTTTTGTATGAATTTTCTTTTTTAAGAATAAGCCGAAATTATCAACTCTTTTTTCTATATCAATATACTCTCCAAGTATTGCACCAATAACTAAACTAAACACCATTATAAGATAATTTGTGGTTTGAATGGCCATTATTACGCCAAGAATGATAGTAAACAAGCCAATACCTTGAAATGCTGTATCTGTTAATTTAGTAGGAAGCCTTGATTTAATAATCAATCCAATTAAACCTCCGATGATAACAGCTGCAACATTAAGTAATGTACCAAGCATCAGAAAATATATCAACTGATATTATAAAAAGTCATTTTTTTGTATCAAACCTGCTTCTGTCTATAATCAATATTCATTCATCAAATATTTATGCAGCCAGCTTTTCTCACAGACCACATTTGCCCAACCTGCTTCCGCACCGGATTTAATGATAAATATTCTATCCTCATCCGGAGCTATAATGGTTTTTAAATGATCTCTGATATCTGTAGCTTCTTTATCGGTCACAACCGCCCATGTATTATGAAATATTTGCGCATACTTGGGATATGATTTAATAGCATCAAGTATTTGATCTGATAGATGTTTGTTTTTTAATTCATATGAAATAATATAACAAGTCATACTCTTTTTCCCCAGTTTTAATTTTAAAGCATTATTATTTTTCTTTTAAATCTACTGATTATTTTTCTTTTTTGTAGAAATATTTTAAAATCTTTTGTTATTTTCATTATTGAGGGAACGAGTTATCATGGTTATTACCTGCTGTCCTGTTTGCGGAAGTAGAAATGTGGGAACAGGAAGAATTAGTGATGGTGTGAATCCACGTGAATACCGTCGCCTTGCTTGCCGAAACTGTGGATGGACAGGCATTCCCATTGAATTTACAGACGAACAAGATTACAACATTTTTCTTAAAGAATTAAAAGAAAACGATGAAGAATATGATGAATCAGTCTTTTATGATCCTGCTGAACAAACACCGCTGAAAAGATATGTCATTCGAGCAACTTTGGCTTCAATTATTTATTTGCTGTTATTGATAATCCCTGCCATTGTTTTTTATTGTGTTTCTATATTACTTGATCTACCAGATACTTGGGGCATACTGTGTGCATTTGTCTCTTTTTTTGCATACCTATACGTGTTTTGGAAAAAAGAATTATGGAATTTAATCCAGCGATAAATGAAATTTTTTCTAAATTCTTTATAAAAATAGGAATAAATGCTAAATACTACAAGATAGAATAAATAATTAGAATTATGAATAAAAGATCCAGGACCATTCTCATTTATATATTTGCATTATGCTTCATTCTTCCATCTCTTAAAGCAGATCAATTCATATCTCAACCTGATCTGCCGGATAAGCATATGATAGAAGATGTTCCTTATATTAGTCAAGAAACAAGCTTCTATTGCTTATATGCATGTCCAACAATGGCAATGCAATATCAAAAGGTGAACATCACACTTCAAGATGTTCTTTATTCTTCAGGGGTGGGCTACACTATGATATATTCCCATCCATCATATAGAAGAGTTCCACTCGGTGGAAATGGTGGTTCCTGGTGGAATTTAGATCGAAGATTTCTGGCTGAACAATACGGCTTATCATATACCGAAAGTAGACTAGTTTTAAATGATACCAATAAAGAATCTATTTGGGAGGAAAGCTTTCATAGGATTAAAGAGAATATTTCAAGCAATATACCTGTTGTTATGCAAGTCGATCCTATTTTTTTACCATCATTTATCGATCCAGTTCTAATGGAACTTGGACTTGAAAACATCAAGATTCCTGAATTGCTTTTGAAACAGATTAAAACTGGTTTTTTCCATGTAATTCTTTTAGTTGGTTATGATGAATTAAAAGATGAAATATATTATCATGATCCCATGGCCGCATTATTTGGTCATCAGCAAAAAGGAACTTATGCATCTGTGAAAACAGATAACTTCAAACATGCGATGTTTAATGCAGCAAGAAATCAAACCATTCGATTCGGCTCATTTATTAATGATTCCAATAAATCCCAAAATAAAACTACCATATTTTTACAGGCTCATGAAAGAAACATTGAAAAATTAAAAGGAAATCCAACTGTTTATGATCCGAATTTGCTCACCCTTGATCCAGGGTTATATGGCATTCAAGTGTTATATCAATTAAATGACGATCTCACAGGTGTATCTAATCAAATAAAAACATCAATAATATATCAATTGTCTAATACCTATTTATTAAATCCATTTTTTAATATCGTTTTCCAAGTTTCTGATAGTTTTTTCCCTCAAATTTTTAAAATGAGTGATTGGCAAGCTTTTTCAAATTACTATTATCAATTATCAGTTGAAAGAAGTAATATTTCCCAGTATTTACTAGAAAAAAGTACTGAACTGACAAATCCTGAATTGAAAGATTTATGTATGTATGAATCAAATCTATTGGGACAGGAATCACTGCTATGGAAAAATGTATCAATTCTTTTCAATGAATTCATGAAAAAAGGATTGCTTATCTCACTTCCCACATCACTTAATATTCTTTCAGAAATGAATCAGATTATTAGAGATATTATTACTATTGAAAATAACATTATTAAGAGTTAATGTAATATCATAATACAACCCTAATCCAAGAAACAACTATTATTTACCAGCTTAATTTTAAAAAAATATTAAACCAATGTAAAAAAATGATAATTGTTATTATAATGTCTAACAAGTTATAAAATTCCATATTATAAACAAATGTTTCATTTTATTTTTTATAAAAATTAATATTGTGATTAATACATTACATAATAGAGGAAGGATAATGTCTTATGATATTTCCTATGATGAAAAGGAGAATATTATTCAATTGCATTTTTTTGGAATAGATACAAAAGATGAACATTACGCTGCATTAGATGAGGCGTGTCAAATATGTACAGAGTATAATTGTAAGAAGTTACTTGTTGACCTTAGTGAAATGGAGATAAAACCTATCTTAAGAAATGTTTTTGGTTGTTTTCAGTTTGGTGACTATGTTTCTAAAAAAATGGTGGGTTTTAAAATTGCTCATGTCATGCCCAAGATTGTTACTGATGTAAAAGATGTTCAATTTATTTCAAATGTAGAACATAATAGAGGCGTGAACTGTAGGGAGTTCTTGACCATTGAAGATGCATTACAATGGCTCAAATAATTTAGGTTATTACGAAAGTTCAGATACAAAGCTTTTTTTCAGGCTTTGCCTTTAAAGTCACTTTAGAGTCAAAATCAAAACTTTAGGGTCAAAGCCGACTTTTAGGGCAAAGCTTTTTTTTCAGTTAGTTTTATATACTATGAATGAGATATATACAGCTATACACGTATTAATACGTGCTAGGATGTGTATATATGAATAATGGAAAAACAATAGGAATGGCCCTCTTCGTTGGAGGCTTAATTCTATTAATAATCTATGGACTCATTCTGGGTCTGGATGAAATACTTGCATCGATTGACATAATATCTGGATTTCTCATTGGAATAATACTCATTGGCTTACTAACCTTACTAATCAGCATCATCTTCGAACAACGAACCAATACTAAAAAAACATTAAATGAAATCAACAAGGAGGATTTAAAACCATGATTATCGTAAACACAGATTTTGTTGAAGGAAAAAAAATAAAAGAAACATTAGGCCTTGTGCGAGGGAACACTGTACAAGCAAAAAGTATAGGAAAGGATTTCAAAGCAGGTCTGCGAAATATCGCCGGCGGAGAAATCAATGAATATACAGATATGCTTGCTGAATCAAGAGAAATCGCATTGAAAAGAATGGAAGAAAAAGCTGAAGCCCTTGGTGCAGATGCAGTAATAAATGTACGATTCATGACCTCATCAATCATGGGTGCAGCTGCCGAGATACTTGCCTATGGAACAGCTGTGAAACTTCAATAAAAAAAAGAGAAACGGATAATAATGAATTATATTCTCATTATACTTGGAATCATTATAATGCTTCTTGGAATTGGAACGATCTTTAATACAAATCTAGAGCGTTTCATAAACCTGCCGGGCAGCCCACAAATAAAAGCAATCATTTCTTCAGCAGTAGGCATTTTCATATGTATAGCAGGAGCTATTAATTAAAAAAATATAGAAAAAAGATGGTGATTAAGATAAAAAAAATAATAGGCATATTGTTGGCAATTTCATTTGTTTTAACAATGTTCACAGGATGTGTAGAAGAAAATAAAAACCCAAATGAAAACACAAAAAATTATGTTGAGATTGCGACAGATTTTATGAACGCATTGAAACAACAACAGTACGCAAACGCTTATTCTTATTTTAGTGCTGAAATGAAAAATTCTCTTCCACAGGAACAATTAAAAACCATTTGGGAAAACTTCATCGCAACCTATGGTTCATTTGAAGAAATTCAACAAACAAGACAAATAATGGATAACAACTATACTATTGTCTATGTTAATTGCACCTTTTCAAATAATTACTTACTTGTACTAAGAATCGTCTTTGATGAACAAAAAAACATCAATGGTTTCTGGCTTGATAATGCAATACTTATGACAACATATACTGCCCCCGATTATGTTAATAAACAAAATTTTACTGAGATAAATATTACCATTGGAACTAGTCCATGGCAGCTACCGGCAACTCTTTCGATACCAAATGGTACAAGTCCTTTCTCCTGTGCGATACTAGTGCATGGATCTGGACCAAATGATCGAGATGAAACCATTGGACCAAATAAACCATTTAAAGATATCGCCTGGGGACTGGCATCAAAAGGAATTGCTGTTCTTCGTTATGATAAACGAACAAAAGTATATCCTGACAGACTGGCAACAGATAAGAATTTAACAGTAAAAGAAGAAGTTGTGGATGATGTTCTCTCTGCCATTAACTACTTACAAATTCAATCCTATATACCAATCAACAAGATTATTATCATTGGGCATAGTCTTGGTGCAATGATGGTTCCAGAGATTGCATTACTATCGGATAATATAAATGGATGCGTTCTCATGGCCGCTCCCGCTCGACCTCTAGAAGATTTATTTCTCAGTCAAACCATCTATTTAGCAAACCTTGATGGCAGTATTAATCAAACAGAACAAGAAACCATTGATTATGTGGAAAGCCAAGTCGAAAAAATTAAAACATTAAATATAACCAATGATGAAAAAATATTCGGTGCGTACAAAGCATATTGGCAATATTTAGCAACCTATAATCAAACGAAAGTAGCACAGAATCTCAGCGTTCCACTGCTCTTTTTACAAGGAATGAGAGATTATCAGGTCACCTATGAAGATGATTTTCTTGTTTGGGAAAAAGATCTATCCGGAAAGAAAAACGTAACCTTCAAAACCTTTGCAACCTTAAATCATTTGTTTATGCCTGGAGAAGGACCACCTAATAGCGAGGAGTACATGATCGAAAATCATGTGGCTAAAGATGTTATTAACACAATCATAGAATGGATTCAGCAATTGTAACAACTTTTGCAAAAAAAGGTTTTTAAATGAGTTGGAAAATATCATGAAAAAAGTGACTATAACCATTAACGAAGATATCTGGGAGTGGTGGAAGAAAAACCCATGGATTAACCTCTCCCAGCTTGCAGAAAAAGAACTAAGACGAATAAAAGTTCTTGAAGAAAGGGTGCTTGGAACCTGTCCTGAGTGCGGGAGTCCTAAACTTCGATTTGATGGAAAAACCTATCATTGCGCAAAATGTGGATTTATTTATAAATAAAAACATGATGGATGATTCCTATGATGATTACAACAACAGAAACAATACCTGGAAGAGATGTAACAGAAGTGCTTGGCATCGTGTTTGGTAGTTGCGTGCAAACAAAACATCTCGGCAAAGATATTGGAGCTGGTCTTCGCACCGTTGTCGGTGGCGAGGCAAAAGGATACACAGAATTGATGGAAGAGTCCAGAAGAACTGCGATGCAGCGTATGATTGAGGATGCAAAAAGATTAGGCGCAGATGCCATTATTGGTATGCGGTATGCAACCGCACAAACCATGCGAGGCGCAGCAGAAATCATCGCATTTGGCACTGCCGTAAAAACATGTTAAAAAAGTAAGTTTAATAAGGTGAAGATGAGCATGGAAGATGCAGCTGTGAAAGTAAATAATTTAATCAAACGATATGGAAAAACCGAAGCAGTGAAAGGGATCTCCTTTACTGTCAGCAAAGGAGAAATCTTTGGTCTAATTGGACCAAATGGTGCCGGTAAAACAACCACACTTCGGGTCCTTTCAACCCTTCTTCAGATTGATGGAGGAGATGTAAAAGTCCTTGGTTATGATGTGGCAGATCAAAGTGATACTGTTCGAAAATTCATTAGTTATCTGCCGGAGGATGCAGGAGCATATAAGAATCTTACCGGAAAAAGTTATTTATCATTTATTTCAAATTTTTTTGAAGCATCACATAGGCAAGAATATATTAAACGGGGCATCGAAATAGCAAATCTGAAGGAACGAATCAATGACCGGGTTGACTCCTATAGTAAAGGAATGATGCGAAGACTACTGGTGGGTAGGGCACTCATGACCAACCCCAAACTTGCTATTCTTGATGAGCCGACATCAGGACTTGATGTGTTAAACGCTCAAGAAATCCGGAAAATAATCAAAGATAGCGTTGCTGATGGCACTGCCGTGCTTCTTTCCTCTCATAATATGCTTGAGGTTGAATATTTATGCGATCGCATCGCATTGATTTCCAAAGGAAAAATCATTGAAGAAGGAAAACCAAAGGACCTTCTGAAAAAATATGATGCAGAAAATATTGAAGAAGTGTTCACAAAGGTGGTCACATGAGCTCACTTACTAATATTATGAAAAAAGAATTAAAGGAAATTCTTACTCCAGCAACAATCGTCCCTATTATTTTTATGGCTATTTTATTTGGTTCTCTTGGTAATGCAATAGGCGGCATCCAAGATCAAATGCAACAACAGCCAGCGATTGGATTTATCAACGAGGATACAGGACACTTCTCTGATCTGGTCTCATCCATAATCAATAATAGATCAGATGTGGTATTTGACTCTACAAACATTTCGGATAAGCAAAATGCTCTTACTATCATAAATAAAGAAAATGGTCTCGCACTCATTTATATTCCAAAGAATTTTTCAGAAAATATCCTGAATGATAAACCGGGTAACATTGAAGTTTACTGGATTATGAAAGGAGCAGGAATCCTAGATTCTGTCTCATCAGAAGCGGTAAATTACATTCTCAGTAGTATCAACCGAGGAATATCAGAATCATTGATAGCACATAACTCAACAGTTAATGCAACCATTGCGTTAAATCCCTCTCATCAAATCGATACCACTTATTTCAAGCATCAGGAATTTACCGGTTTATCACCCAGTGCCATCGTCGGCATTTTATCATCACAATCAACATTGATTCCATTAATCATTTTGATGATCATTATGATGTCCGGAGGAACCGTGATCACCTCCATGGCCCTTGAAAAAGAAAATAAAACCCTGGAAACACTTCTCACCCTTCCCGTAAAACGAGTGAACATTGTTATTGGAAAAATATCCGCAAGTGCCCTGGTGGGCCTTTTACTGGCTGTGATTTACATGTTCGGCCTTGGCTACTATATGCAATCATTTCAATTCGGTGGGAGCCTTCCAGCAACCGGTCTTAATCTTACCTTATCCAATACAGATCTAATATTGATGGGTATTTTACTATTTGTAACCCTGCTTTCCGCCCTCGCCCTTTGCATGCTTCTTGGCACCATGGCAAAGAATTTCAAAAGTGCCCAAACCTTAACTTTTCCCATAGTTCTCATGGCACTGTTTCCCTATCTTATCACCATGTTCAAGGACTTTGACACATTACCAACATCAATTCAAGCAGTTCTGTTCGCCATACCCTTTTCTCATCCCATGATGGCCACCAGAGCCCTCATTTTTCATGATTACACCTTTGTCATCGCAGGAATCATCTATGTAACAGCATTTGCAGCAGTTACCATAAGTATCGTGGTCTGGATTTTTAAAACAGATAAACTACTGACCGGAAGCAGCATAGCACGAAGATTCATGAAAATGAGACGAAGAAAAGGAAAAACAGAAGAAAATGTTTAAGAAAATAATTGACCAGACATAATCAGCTCGATTAATACAATAAGCCCAAGAAGTGTGATGATGCCACCAATTACTCTTCCCAATAAATCCTCATTTACTTTATTAGCAAAAAACGAACCGGATGCTGCACCAACTGCAGCACCAAGCCCTGCTATCAGTGCACTATCAAGGACGATATGACCAAGTGATCCATGGGCAACAGCACCAGTAAAACCAATAAAAGACATCATCATAAGACTAGTGCCAATGGATGTGTGAAGATCATAACCCATCACAAAAATAAGAATAATGGTCATCGCACCACTACTTCCCATACCTGTAAAACCACTGGCAAAACCGATTATACTACCAGATAAAAGAAATACCAATTGTCTGTGTTTTCGAAACCATTCAATATTTACCTTATCATTAACATAATCAACATTTTTTTTCACCCCACCTCTAAGAAGAACGATTCCAAACATGATCAATACAATGGCAATAAGAAGTTTCAAATCCCCTTCACGAGCACCTTGTGAAAAAAATGTTCCAATAAAAGCAAATATAACCCCTGTCACAGCAAGAATTGCCACTGGCTTTAAATTAACATGGCCTTTTTTGAAAAAAATCAGACCTGCTACCAGACCAATAACACAATCAACAAACAAACTAGTTCCAATCGCCTGATAAATAGAGGCACTCACTAAAATAGTCATTAATGGAATAATAAATGGTTCAGCAGTTCCAGATGCAATGCCTATGTATACACCGCTTCCACAACCAGTTAGAAATGTGATGAGTGCGGTAATCTGATCGTCAAACACTAAAATGATAAACAGTTTTATCTCATATATTTCTTATTGTTAAAACAAGTCTTTTAATCAAATATAATACAATTTAGCATGATGAAAAATAATTAAATCATTGTCTTATAAATCGATATGTATTATCATATACTTTAATTAATAATGAATTATTACAATTACCTCTTGTATATACAATATTAATATCATTTTTTATTAAAAATGATGTATTAGAGCAATTATCAGCAAAAAAATCATTGGCTTTAAACACGGATTTCATTTGTTCTTCAACTGGTCCAAAAGGCATTACTGTATATACTATTCTTTCTGCAACTGGTGCAAGAGCTCGTGCTTTCCAGGGATCAGCCAATACAACAATATCACTTGCAGTATTTTCTTTTATCCAAATAAAACTATCATAATCTTGCTCGTCAATTAAATGATAATATTCAGTGTCAATATTATTCTTAACAGCAAATGTACAAGTGAATAATAAAACTATAATGAATATCGCGAATGTATACTTTTTAAAATACTTTTTATAATCAAAAATTTTTAAATAACCTGCACTAGCAATAATTGACATTAATAAAAATAATGGTAAAAAAGTCCTCTGATACGGCATTACATAATTAATATTCAATAAAGAGAAAAGGAAAATATTAAAAAGAAGTATTAGACAAGTTAGAAGTAGGACCCAGGTTTCTTTTTCTTTTGTTTTGCTTTTAAAATAAAAACCAATCACAAAGAAAAATGTTGGTATCAGTCCATAAATAAAAGGAACGGCTTTTAGATAAATCCAAAAATTATGATTAATACTCGCTAATCCTAGTTCATTAATTTGTGGGATATAATTTGGTAATGATACAAGGACAGAACTTATTAATGTAATTAATAAAAAAATTCCATTGTTCTTGCTATCTTTATCGTTTGATACAAGATTAAAAAAAGAATACATTGTAAGGACAATCAACAATACTATAGCTGTTGGTGGATGTGCATATAATGTAAAGGTTGTAATACAAAAAAGAATGATGT
>CAZWQV010000050.1:0-14448 GCA_964636235.1 uncultured Thermoplasmatales archaeon | reverse complement strand
CGATGGTAGTTATATTTGGATGTTAGATGAGGTGAAGCTTGTTGAGGATAGAAATGGAGATCCAATTGAAATAAATGGTTTTTGGCTTGATATAACAGATCGAAAAATAGCTGAGGAAGCTTTAAAAATCTCAGAAGAAAAATATAGAAAATTATTTAACACAATGTCTCAGGGAGTTGTTTATCAGGATGGAACGGGGAAGATTATCTCATGTAATCCTGCTGCAGAACGTATTCTTGGTTTAACACTTGATCAAATGCAAGGTAAAACTTCTTTTGATTCAAATTGGAGGGCCATTCATGAGGATGGAACCGATTTTGATGGGGATAATCACCCTTCTATGATTTCTTTAAAAAGTGGTAAAAAAGTCAACAATGTAATAATGGGTATTTTTAATCCAAAAAATAATTATTATACATGGATTAATGTTAATGCGGTTCCTCAGTTTAGAGCTGGTGAAAAAAAACCTTACCAGGTTTATACAACTTTTGAGGATATCACTCAAATTAAACATGCGGAAAAGGCATTAAAAAAAAGTGAAGAGAGATATAGATTAGCTCAACTAGCAGCTGAAATTGGTAGCTGGGATTCTAATATTAAGACAGGGGAATTAGCATGGTCTGATCAAATAGAACCTATATTTGGTTTTAAAAAGGGGAAATTTGGAAAAACCTATGATGCATTTTTGGATTGCGTTCATCCCGATGATAAGAAAATTGTTACCGGATCGATTACTGCATGTATTGAAAAAAATATAAAACAAGATATCGAACATCGTATTGTATGGCCTGATGGTTCAATTCATTGGGTAAGAGAAATCGGTGATTTAATCAGAGATAAGCATGGTAAACCATTTCGAATGATAGGAATAGTTCAGGATATAACTGAGCGTAAAAAAAGTCAAGAAAAAATAAAGACCTTAAATCAATCTTTAATACATTATACAAATAGACTTAAAGCGGCCAATAAAGAGGTTGAAGCATTCAGTTATTCTGTTTCTCATGATTTACGTGCCCCACTTCGCAGTATTGATGGGTTTAGTCAAGCCTTGGTTGAAGATTATTCAGATAAACTAGATGATACCGGATTGGATTATCTTAATCGTGTTCGTAATGCAGCTCAGCACATGAGTCAACTTATTGATGGTATGCTTGTATTATCTCGTTTATCTAGTAAAAAAATTCAAATTGAAAATGTGGATATGGCCGAACTTGCGATAGGAATAATTAATAAATATAAAAAAGAAAATCCTTCAAGAAATGTTGAATTTAAGGTAGAAGCTGAATTAATAGTAAAAGGAGATAAAAACCTTATTCAAATACTTTTAGAAAATATTTTAGGAAATGCTTGGAAATTTACCAGTAAAGAACAAAATACAAAGATCACATTTGGAAAAACCATAAAGAAAAACGAAACAATATTTTTTATTGAGGATAACGGTGCAGGTTTCGATATGAATTATGCAGATAAATTATTTGTTCCATTTCAACGTCTCCATGATGATGAATTCCAGGGATATGGTATTGGACTTGGGATTGTTTCTCGTATTATTCGACGACACGGAGGACAGATTTGGGGGGAAGGTAAAAAGGGAAAAGGAGCAATATTCTTATTTAAGTTAGATGGGAAAAAATATGATTAAAAGCTATGGCATGAAAGGTTGACTTTAATTATTCTTTAATCAAATCATCATCAATTTTGAGTTAAATCTTTTAATACCTATTCTCATCAAATTTTAAAGCTAATAAGATAGGATTCTTTGAAATACTATAGAATTTCATTTACCTATTGGCTTTAGAAACAATTTATTAAATATTTTGTTTAAAAATATTTGATTAAGAAAAGGTGAAATAAAGATGAATGGAAAAAATTCATTTGTAAAATGGTTTGATGAGATAAATATAAAAAATGTAAATATTGTTGGTGGAAAAAACGCGTCATTAGGTGAAATGATTATCTCTCTTAAGAACAAAGATATTAAGGTTCCAAATGGATTTGCAACCACATCTGATGCGTATTATGCTTTTTTAAAAGATAATAATCTTAATGAAAAGATTCAAAATGAAATTGATAAATATCATAATGATGAACAATCGCTTGCAAAGACTGGAAAAAATATACGAACATCTTTGTTAGACGCTTCTTTTTCTGAAAAACTTTCAAATGAAATTACTGAAGCATATAAATTATTATCAGAACAAAGAAAGAAAGATGATATTGATGTTGCAGTAAGAAGTAGTGCAACAGCTGAAGATTTGCCAGATGCAAGTTTTGCAGGTCAACAAGAAACATTCCTTAATATTACTGGTGAAAAACATCTGTTAGAAGCATGTAAAAAATGTTATGCATCCTTATTCACGGATAGAGCGATTGTTTATCGTGAGGAGCATAACTATGATCATCTTGATGTAGCTTTATCTATAGGTATCCAGGAGATGGTAAGATCCGATAAAGCAGGTTCAGGTGTTATGTTCACTCTTGATACTGAAACAGGTTTTCCTAACGTTGTGGTAATCAATGCGGCTTGGGGATTAGGAGAGAATGTTGTACAGGGTGCGGTTAATCCTGATGAATATGTTGTTTTTAAACCTCTGTTAAAAAATAATTCATTGAAACCTATAATTGGAAAAGAACTTGGGAAAAAAGAAAAAAAATTGATATATTCAGAACAAGGTGGATCCTCAACAAAAAACATTGATACCTCACAAAAAGAACAGGACTCTTATGTGTTAAATGATGATGAGATTTTACAACTTGCTCGATGGGCAGTAATTATTGAAGAGCATTATCAAAAACCCATGGACATTGAATGGGCTAAAGATGGAATAACCAATGAATTATATATTGTTCAATCCAGACCAGAAACAGTTCAATCAAGAAAAAAAGCTGGCGTACTGAAGACTTATTCATTAAAAGAAAAAGGAAAGAAATTACTGGAAGGATTATCAATAGGTGAAGCAATTGCATCTGGAAAAGCACAGATTTTAAAAAGTGCAAAGGATATTGATAAGTTTGAAGATGGGTCTATTTTAATAACTGAGATTACAGATCCCGATTGGGTACCAATTTTAAAGAAGTCATCAGGAGTCATAACAGATCGTGGTGGACGAACCTCCCATGCAGCCATTGTAAGTAGAGAACTTGGAATACCAGCAGTGGTGGGAACAAATAATGCAACCACGACTCTTAAGAATAAAATGGATATTACCCTGTCCTGTGCTGAAGGTGATAAAGGATTTATTTATGAGGGATTGCTGGATTATGATGAAAAAGAAGTTGATATAGAACATATTCCAGAAATTGATACCACTATCATGATTAATATGGGAAATCCTGATGCAGCGTTTCGTTGGTGGAAACTTCCCGTTCGTGGAATTGGTCTTGCAAGAACTGAATTCATCATCAATGATAGAATCAAGATTCACCCCATGGCATTGGTAAATTTTTCCAATCTTAAAAATAAAAAGACAAAAAAGGAAATTGAAGAATTGACTAAAGGTTATAATGATAAAACAAAATATTTTGTCGATAATTTTGCCTATGGTATTGCAAGACTTGCAGCATCTCAGTATCCACATCATGTGGTTGTACGGATGAGCGATTTTAAAACCAATGAATATGCAAATCTGATTGGTGGTGATGAATTTGAAAAACCAGAGGATAACCCAATGCTTGGTTTTCGTGGTGCTTTTAGATATTATAGTAAACGCTATGAAAAAGGATTTGAACTAGAATGTGAAGCAATTAAAAAGGTAAGAGATGAAATTGGTCTTACAAATGTAATTATTATGATACCTTTTTGCAGAACTATCGAAGAAGCAGACAAAGTATTAGATGTGCTAAAGAAAAAGGGTTTGAAACAAGGTGAAAATGATTTAAAAATCTATATAATGGCAGAAATTCCATCAAATATTATTTTAGCAGATGAATTTGCAGACCGTTTTGATGGTTTTTCCATTGGTTCAAATGATCTTACCCAACTTGTGCTTGGAATTGATCGTGATTCTGAGGAACTGTCTGTCATCTTTGATGAACATAACAAAGCAATTGAAATGATGATTGAGGATTTAATAAAGACGGCACATAAAAAAAATAGACCCGTTGGTATCTGTGGTCAAGCACCAAGTGATTATCCAGATTTTGCTGAATTTCTGGTAAACAATAAGATTGATACAATGTCTATTAATCCAGATAGTGTAATTAATGTAATTGAGCATATTTCAAAAATGAAGCATGATAAAAGGTCTGAACTTAAGCAAATGGCATAAATGAATTGAATAAAAAAGTATCAATTACAAATCCTTCTTTTTTTTTTATTCTAAATTATAATTATTTTTTTTTAGCTTTCGTAAAAGAGAGGTTCAGGATTTATTTTTTTACTTCCACAATATGGACAGGTGATGCGTCTGCCAAAAAAGCTTTGTTCGCAATGTGCACAAAAGAATTCTTGATTAACATCTAGTGATGCACCACATTCTGGGCATATATCTGGATTTCCTTCTAATTCAGCTCGACAGCTTGGACATTCGGTCATTTTTTATCTCCATTTTATATTATATTTTAATATTATAAAATGATAATGAAAAATCAAATTAAAAATATATGAAAAACATAGATAATTTTTTTATAATGGGCGAATTTATCTAAGATATATAGATCAAGTATCCTTTTAATTTTTTAACTATAATTATCGATTATATCAATGATAAATAATTTCATTATAATTTAAAATTTGATTCAAAAAAGTATAATTAATTAAAACTTAATTCATGGTTGTGATTTAATAATGAAAGACAAGGATAAAATAATGAATGAGATTAAGGATTTAAATTCAATTCGGGCAGTATACCATAGAGAATTGGAAGAAATTGAACAACAATATAGAGAAAAAAAGATATCAAAAGAGAAATTGGAAAAACATAAAGATAATTATAATAAAAGAAAAGAAAAGATAAGGGATAAAATTCATAAATTAGAAGAACAACTTGAAAAATTGAAATAGGACTAGTATATATTAATCTATTAGCCATTATTTTTATCAATCGTATTAATTATTATATCAACTTCTTTTTAATAAAATTCAACAATTTTGATAATCAATATTAGTATTAAAAATACAATATTATTTGATTATATGTAAAATATATTTCATTATTAATTGTAATTTGTACAAAATATTCGAAATTAATTTTATATAATTCAATATTGTTAAAATAAATGGGTGAGAAAAAAAAATGAAAAAAATTATTATAATAGCCCTAATAGGAATGCTGATTTTAATAGGAACTGGTAATATTCTATCAGCTGGTTCAGAAGAACGTGATTTTGCTAATAGAGCACCAAAAGCACCGGTTTTTATATATGAAAAATGCTCATTAAAGAAAGATTGCTACTCATATTGTTTATTTTCTGAAGATCCAGATAACGATAAAATATATTTTGAAATTAGTTGGGATAAAATAGACCATACTGATTTTATAGCATGTTCGTCGGATGATCCAGTGGTACAATTATTTGGTCCATATGAGTCTGGTGAAGAATTTGGAAAAGATTATAATTTGCCATCGTCAGGAACCTATGAGCTTTCAGTTCGTGCTCGAGATGTATTTGACAACATTGGTCCAACTTCAACCTTAACAATAACATATAAAGAATCAAAAATATTACATACGCCAATAGCGATGTTTTTAAGAAATTTTTTCCCAGAAATTTTTGATATTCTATCAGAAATATTCTAATAAACTAAAATCGATTTCTTAATTCATCAGAAAAAGCAACGAGGGCTATGAGCGGGTAAAAATAAAGGTAAGATACCTTAATTCATACCCTTGTTTCTTTCCAATTAGTATTATCATTACGTTGGATGGTACTATTTTTCAATAATCTTCGAAGTTTTACTTTTTTCTCCATATGGTCACATAGACAATAAGAAGTATTATCCCTACTGGTATACCGAAGATAATTAGCAGCCAACCTAATGCTTCAAACCAGGAATAAATCCAGTATGAATAACCATAAGTATCAAAAGGGGTGTAAAAATCACCTTTGATATACATATAGATAGAAAATGCTATAAACATCAATATTCCAAAAGCACCGCCGGCAGATGATTTTTTATGTTTCTGTTTATCACGATTATCATATGCCTCTTTTTCTTCAGAAGATAATCTTTTCTTAAATATTAACCAACCAATTCCAAAAGCAACCACTATAGGAACTCCGACAAGTAATAGCTCCCAAAATATTAAATATATAAAAAACTCCCAAATCCATGCCAAAGTCCATTCTCCAATGGTTGCAGTTCCCATCGCTCCAATCGAAGATGTTTCTATATACCAAAAAAGAACCCAGATAGCTCCAGCAATAGCACAAATAGATCCTATGATAAATATAGTAAACGCTAACCAATGCTGCTTAATCAAATCCTTCCAAAATTCATCTGAATTTATAGTAGAACTCCCTTCCATATTTAATCACTTTTTCCTAATCAATAAATTAATGAAACATATATTATGTTATCTTTTTAAACTTGTTTTTTAATTAAAACATACTCATTTGAAGAAATAACAAATGTTATTAATTATATCGGAATGTGATATCTAGATATAAAAATAATTATGTTAAAACATATTTGAAAATTAAAAATAGAAAAGTTTTATAATAATATGATTTCTTGCTTATCTATGAATGAGCAGATAATTTATTTCTCAAGAAAAGGGAGTACAAAAAAAATAGCTGATGCAATTGCATCTGAATTAAATATTCAAGCTGAGGAGGTAAATAATGCAGTATTGAAAAAACAAACAACAATTTTCCTCGGTTCTGGTTTTTATGGTGGCAAACCTGGAAAGCTAATGACAAAATTTATTGAAGATAATGATTTCAAAGGAATATCTATTGCTTTATTTGGAACATCTGGTGGTGGAGATGGAAAAGAAGTCCTTGAAATGGAAAAAAAACTTATTGCAAAAGATGCGATTATCAAAGGGAAATTTTTCTGCAAAGGAAAATTTATATTTATGAATAGAAGAAAACCAGATGATCACGATGTAAACGATGCCAAACAATTTGCCAAAAATATAAAACTAAAAATATGAATTCATTTTAATTTCTTATAATTCCAAATGGTTGTGTATAGGTTTTGCCATATTCATTTATTAAAACAGCTCTTACAAAATTTGAATCAACGAAAGAAACATTGAAACAATTATTCATTCCAACAATCTGTGAATCATCATTATACCAGTAAATAGATTCAACATTTTCAGCAATGATACAAATAGTTTGCTCATGAAGTTCAATATCTATTATTTTTGGAGTCATTGCCTTCCCATAACATGGATCTTCGCAATTCGATCCATTTGGTTCATAAGAAAAATAAAATGAGCCATGAATCATTGCATTCCTAAATGCTTCTTCGGTTAAATCATCCATTAGAAAATATTGATAATTTCGAAATGCATGTATTGAAATGTTATGCATATCATCATTTGAAAATCCCCATATTAGATCATCTGGTTCTCTTTCTTTATTGATGCGATCCCAAAGAATTCTATCATTTGAATATCTATCTCCTTGGTTATAAACCTCGATTCCAACAATACAATCTCGATAATTATCAAAATATTGTTGGTACCAATCAACATTATAATTGTACCTTCCGGGATGATTGAAAATTGATAATCCTTGTTGCTTCTCAATTAACCAGAAAGTAAATCTTTTAAATAGACCACCTCCTGAATATGAATTTAATAAACTTCCACGATGATGTCCTAATGACATTTCATTTCCAGATATAGCAAGCATATTTAAATCTGGGTAATATGCTGAAGAATCAGATTGCATCAAAGGTTCCTCAACAATCCATTCATTCCATGGCCATGTGTTTGTATTATGATCAGTTATCGCAAGAATTGAATAATTACCTTGTATATGATAATGATAAATAACATCAGATGGAGAACTGGACCCATCACTTTCTGTCGTATGCGTGTGTAGATTGGCTTTGTAATATTTTGTTTTTGAAAAATTAACTATCTCATATGGATTTTGAATAATTATTTTTTCAGGGTTTTCTTGTACTAAACAATTCAGTTCATCATGTATTTCAAATATCCAATTGTTATATGCAAATATGTATGGTTGTGATATGATACAAAAAATTAAAAGCATACTTAGACTAGATAGTGTAGCATATTTATTCATCGATCTTCAATTAATATATTGAACATCAGATTCAAATATTTTTTCAATAGCAAAATTTAATTTATAAGAGATAAGAGGAAGAGATTAAATGAAGTGAAGTTCTTAGTTAGCATCTTGTATTTTAATAGGTCTTAAGGGATTGCCACCAACTGATTCATTATCTTTGACATCTCTGTTGACAAAACTTCCGATTCCTATTGTGGCATATTCTCCAATGGTAACACCTGAACGAACGATACTGAATCCGCCGATTAACGCTCTTTTTTTAATATGTATTTTCCCTTTTCTAATGTTTTGCTGGGTGAATTCGTGAGTAAATATTGATGCACCCCATCCTATTATGACGTTATCATCAAGTGTGATTAAATCAGGGAAAAATGGATCTATTTGAACATAAGGTGCGATTAGAACATTCTTACCAATATTTACACCTATCATTCTATAGAGAGCATTTTTTAATTTTGGTGGTAATATTTTACAGATATGACATATGAGGGTGTTAAAAAAAAGAGATGATCTTTTTTTAATGGTATAAAATTCATATGCAGGATTGGATGCTCCTTCATATTTAATGTTATTAAATTGCATAGAAAAACAGTATTATGATAATCATTAAAAAAATATTGTTCCTGATGTAAGAAATAATTAGTTTCTTATAAATAATTAAAAACAACATACTTATAATTGATTTTATTATAATATCTTAAGTTAAAATGAAAATATCAAGAATTTTCGCAATTCTTCAGATTATAATAATTATTTATATGATATATAGTGAGTTAACAACTTCATATGTTTATAAATATTCGAGTGAAATTATTTTTCCATCGATACTTTTCTTCATCTTCTTAATTATAGGGCTATTTTTTAGAAAAAAAGAAAAAAGTGTTAACCTCCAACAGAGGAAGTCCTAATGTTTTTATTCTAATTTGAATCTTTTATTCATTGATAATTCGACTTTTTATGAAATTTTCAATGTTATTATTAATAAACAATTGTTATGGATTCATATTTCAGGAGAGAGTATAATGGATGCATATAAAAAAACTGCAATAATTGTTGGATTATTATTTATCATTGCAACAGTAACAGCAATAATAACAATTACTTTTATTGGTTCAAATCTAGATGTGCCTTTGGATTTTACCCGTATTTCTCAAAATAACTTCCAATTAGAAATGGCAGTATTGTTTTGGTTAATCCTTGCAGTTTCAGTAACGAGTATTGGATTTATGATGTATCCAATATTAAAAAAATACCATCAAGGAATCGCACTGGGATATACCAGTTTAAGAATCATTGAATCGATATGTATTATTATTTCGGCAATTACTTTATTATCCCTTTTAACGGTTAGTCAAGAATATACTGCTGGTGCATTATCCATTAACAATTTCCAATCAATTGGATCATTATTGTTGGCATTGCAACATTGGTCCTTTGAGATAGGAACATTATTCTTTTTAGGATTAGGTGGATTTTTTATTTATTATCCTTTATATGAATTAAATCTTGTTCCGAAAGTGCTTACTATTTGGGGCTTTATTGGTGCTTTCTGTGTTTTAATTTATGGTCTATTGGGAATATTTGGATTAACAGCAGATTCAATGATGTTGAATGTATTAGCAGCACCCATTGCAATTCAAGAAATGGTTTTTGCAGTATGGCTTATAGTAAAAGGTTTCAATTTGCCTCAAAAAAATTAAGGGCATAGCTATGAAAGCAATTGTTTATGAAAAATATGGACCTCCAGAAGTCCTTCAAATAAAAGATGTAGAAAAACCTATTCCTAAGGACGATGAAGTTCTTATAAGAAATTACGCAACAACCGTACATGTTGGAGATACTAGAATGCGAGCGTTTAGAGTCCCAAAACTATATTGGTTGCCTATGCGGTTATTTCTAGGAATTACTAAACCAAAGAGAATAATTTTAGGAATGGAAGTTTCTGGAATAATTGAATCATTGGGTAATAATGTTAAAGAGTTTAAAGAAGGTGATGATGTCTTTGCATTAACTGGTTTTAATGCTGGAGGTTACGCAGAGTATTCATCTGTTTTAGCAATAGGTGGCGATGAAAAAAATGGAATAGTAGTTGCAAAACCATCAAATATTTCATTTGAAGAAGCAGCTGCAGTTCCTGCAGGTGCATTGACTGCACTTAAGCATATGCAGAAAGTAAATGTCCACAAAGGGAAAAAAATACTC
This sequence comes from uncultured Thermoplasmatales archaeon, assembly GCA_964636235.1. Lineage (GTDB taxonomy): Archaea > Thermoplasmatota > E2 > DHVEG-1 > DHVEG-1 > EX4572-165. The sequence continues at coordinate 4,035 of CAZWQV010000050.1, read as the reverse complement.
ATCTATGGTGCATCAGGAAGTGTAGGAACATATGCAGTACAACTTGCAAAATATTACGGTGGAGAGGTAACAGGTGTTTGCAGTACTTCAAATTTAGACCTTGTAAAATCAATAGGAGCAGATAAGGTAATTGATTACACCAAAGAAGATTTTACAAAAAATGGACAGGTATATGATATTATATTTGATGCTGTATTTAAGATTTCAAAATCAAAGTGTGAGTATCTTCTAAAAGATAATGGAATTTTTGATTCTTCTCATTCAAAAATACCGGAACCAAAAACAAAGGATTTGATTTTCATAAAAGAGCTTATTGAAAAAAATAAATTAAGACCAATCATTGATAAAACATACCCAATGGATCAAATTATTGCAGCTCATAAATATGTTGATATGGGCCATAAGAAAGGAAATGTTGTTATAAAAATAATAAGAAAAAAAGATAATTAAAAAATGGAAATCTGGGAGAAGACAATAGAAGGATAAATTATGGAAGATGTAAGGATTATTTTCTCAGGGATTTGGATTGCACTTATGTTAACATATTTATTGGGCGATGTGATGAGAATATTTGCTGGTGATTTTACTGCAGGACAAATTGGAAGTATGCAATTATCTCAGTCTATGTTACTGTTTATGGCCATCATTATGTTATTTCCAATAATAATGTTATTATTATCTTTGACCATGGCTTATCCTCTCGTCCGCTGGTTGAATATAATAATTGCTGTATTTCTATTCATTTTTAATATAGTTGGGCTGCCTGGATATCCAGGTTTATATGATAAATTCTTGATAGTTGTTGGCCTTGTATTTAACATCATGACCATTTGGTATGCCTGGAAATGGGTATAAAATAATAAAAAAATGAATAAAATGATACAAAATTAAAATTATGGTTTATGATCAATAATGCTATTGCATGAATAACAGATGCGATTATGAACACAGATAACTCCACCACAATTAGGACATCGATATGTTTTTTCTTGTTGCTTAAGAAACGTATTCATTCCTTTATCACGTATATATTTAAGATTTTTTATCATACTCATATTGTATCTATTTTGATATAATGAATCAATTTTTTTTAAATGAACACATGGGAAATCATCGCATTCATAACAATAATTTACTTCCTTTTTGGTAAGCTTTTTACAATATTTTTTTAAAAAAGCACAACTTTTATCTCTTGGTGTACAACCGATACATTTCATTTTTCTTTTTTTTCCATTCATGGTATAACCAAAATAACCGATACAAATACGACAATTCATCCCGCATGCGGCAATTAATTTCTCGGAATATTTATCATTTTTAACACTATCAATCTTTGCTATTGCATCCAATACAATTTCTTCTGACATAAGCGTTTTATTAATTATTTGGTTATGAGTAAAACCTTTGTTATACAATCTTTCAATAACCATGTTCATTGATTCGGCAAATTCAATAATGTGATAATCGGGATCATAAATTCTAAAACATCGTTGCCCCCATGGTTGCTCAAAGATATTATGAACAAATTTTATTTTTCTCTGTGTTAATATTTTCAGAAAAGCATCCAGATCTTCGATTTCAAAATAAAGTTCAAAGTCATTTCCTGTTTCTAATGGGTTTTTATCTTTTTTCCCCATCATCTTATGTGCATAGCTCTTCTCCCAAATTGAAAAACCGCCTATAAATCCAATGCATCTTCCAAAATCATTTTCAATCTTCTGATTTAATATGTCCTGATAGAATTTCTTAGATTTTGCAACATCTGATACAAGGAGAACAACACTATGATATTTCGGTGTCTGCTTTTCATTCATAGGAATACTCTTATTTTTTCTTTATAGGAACATGAATGGTAGTGAAAAGTATCATTTCCCCATTTTCTATTTTAGGTTTTTTGGAACAAACTTCAAAACTTGGCCCATTCCATTCATAATCATTTTCATCCAACCATTCATTAATTTTCTCATAGGCTCGTTTGTATTCACTTCCCGGTCCTTTAAATTTCATAGTTGCTACATCCATTTCTGGAATCTTTTCGATTTGAACTTCATGGTCAGGTATTATTTCATTTTTGATTGGAATACCTATCCAACATCGGCATTCAGATGGATTTTTCTTTTGAGGATCATCATGGAAAACATTAATGTTTTTAAATCCGGGCTTTACTTTATGTTGTTTTGCCCATTCATAGAGACGGGGCACATATTGATCATATGGTACTTCATCATATTTACCAATATGTTCGATATAGGCAAGGGTGATTGGTTTGAATTTTTGAATCTTAATTTTGTCCATTTTATTTTTCACCTTAGTTTTTTTCCAATTTATGAAATATTCTATTAGTTTAAAATATAATAACAGAGTGGATTGTAAGTACTAATTGGGTTAATAATCAATATTTTATGCTTTTTTATCTTTTGATATTCTTTCCCATTTGCTATATTCAGGAATATCTTTCATATCTTCATATAAACAGCTCATTCTATCAACATACCATAATTTACTTTCGATAGTAAGTATTAATCCAACTAGTATTGCCCAAATATCAAAAAACCATAAGCCATATATTAGAAATATAACACCAATCCCTTGAATTACATTAAGGATGGTAGGCATAAATCTATAGTGATCTGGCACTAGAATATTTTTTCTGTTTAACCATACTCGTTCTCCAAATACACCTCTTGATGCCCAGTTATCAGTTGTCTTAACTTCTGAGAAAATACGTGGATTTATCCAAATCCAGAAGATAGCAAGAATGATTAAAGGTATTGAACCCCATCCAAACCATATTCTACTCCAAATTGCTAAAGTAAGCAATGGAAGTGCAGATGTTCGAGTGTACACGCTCCAAGGATTTGCATGTTTCAACCATGTTTTATCATCCAATTTGAACTGTTTGGCTATTTTTGATTCAAAAGTATCTTTCATTCTTTTCTTCACCAGTAAATCTCAAAAACTTAATTTGATTTATAAAGATTTAGAGATTATTTGAGAGCTATGTTTAACATTACAACCTGGATAAAAATAGTTGAACATCATCTATAAATTTCACGGTACCTTTTTCTATTTGTTTCGTTAATTTATCTAAATCATCAAAATTGGGATGTTCAATTAGTATATTTTCAATAATTGAATCGATACCTTTAATTGATTCGGGAAGGTGATATTTATTCCACTTTTTTTCTTTTAATAATTTCCAATACTTTAATTGAACCAGTTTATTAGAACCACAAAGCCATACTTCAAACCTGCAGTGTTCATGGATAAACACCAGGGCGAATTTTAATTTTTTATGTTTTAGTGATTCTGGAATAATAGAAAAATAAGTCATGTCCATATATCCATAATAAATATTTGAAGAAACATGATAAAATGGATATTTATTTTTAAAATATGATCTTAGACTTTGAATGTATTCCATTATACCTTTATATGCTTCCGGGATAGTTTTTTTTTCAGCTTGTTTTTTATAATCCATCATTTTAGCATGAAATGATATTGCTGGATTTTCCTTCATAAAAATGTGATTATTTGATTGATTTTATTTTTTATTAAATAATCAATAAAGAAGAGCTTATATGATATTTTATTCTATTGTTTTCTTTCAATGAGTACTTGTTTTGAATTCTTTTTTCCATAAAATTGATTTCAGTATTTTATTATCTGATTCTTCGGCTAATTTAAGCCGATCCTCATTACTTAAAGGAAAAAATCGTAGATAATAGTAAATATCCCCAATGCCTCCAAAAATGTTAACAAGTGGAAACATGAGCAGAAAAAAATTTCCTGGATTTATGAAAATTACAAAGCACCAAACAAGAGGTGCAAAATGTAATAAAGTCATGATTTTATTATTACCAAGATACGCTTCATTGTCAACAAGAAATCCGATGGCACTCCATTTTGTGATAATTATCGCTTTAATGGGAATTTTATAATATGTAATTACTATTAAATGGGTAAGTTCGTGTAATATAATGGCCAAAGTAAAACCAATTAAACCAATAAGTATTATATCCATAATATCAAACA
>CAZWQV010000049.1:0-14501 GCA_964636235.1 uncultured Thermoplasmatales archaeon | reverse complement strand
ATTATATCGAATGGATTCAACTGATCACAGATAATGGATTCTATCGAAAATTTCTAAAACCAGGTGATAAACCACAAGCATTTTTTAAAATAAACGAAAATCCAGTTGGAGCAACAGAGTATTGTAATATTCACGGGCTTTGGAAATCGCAAATAAGCTAGTAATAAAAATAATATAATAAAAAAAAGAAATTAACGAATAGATATTTTATATCTATTCATCCTATTTTTAAAAATTCTTCAATTTAAGTTCAATCATATGAAGGTTTAAACCAATCTTTTCAAATGTTGCCAATGTTTTCTCATCAAGATTCTTTTTAATCAAATCGATAAACCGTAATTTTTCACTAGTGGGAAGATTCTGACTAATCCGAGCTATAATTTCCCGAAGCATATGGCCAAAATCTTTCACATTAATTGAATTTATGGTATCATCAATCGAAATAGCATCAAATCCTTTGACATATTTACTGGAATCAATAGATATTGCTTTTAATTCAGGGTAATCATTTTGTACTAATTGAATTACTTTATCTAATAATGCTACGGCATAACTTTCTGCAGTATGTCTTGAAATAACTAAAAATAAAGCATATAGTGTTTTTTTTGTAATCTCTTTCTGATTTTCATCGTTGGATATTAGTTTTAATCGTTGGAAATCAATACCAAGTCTTTCTAATAAATCAGTTTGATCTCTGCCTATTATTTGTTTAAACATTGAGATAAAAGGTATGGGTTGGTTCCATTCTATCTGTTTTCTGGTTTGTTCAATCAAGCTTTGTATAGATTCACACAATTTTAAAGACCATACTTTGTTAATATCAGGATAAATTATAATTTCATAAACTCCTTTTTTATCATCTAATTCTGTAAGGGTAATAAATTTTAAAAAATCATATCTTTTCGTAAGATGGGAAAGGATGGTATTCATAAGCACAATAGATTTATAAGAGGGATAAAATTTATTTAATATCCTTAAAAGAGCAGCGATGACATGTTCAAACAAATCATCATTTTTTATAACATATAAATTCTGTCTTTTTAGAATATAATCTGATTGCATCACATCCAAGTTTATACCTTTGCTTTTTAGTTTTGATTCATCCTTCACACCAAGAGATTGTTTGTATTCTCGAATAAAAAAATAATCTGCGACTCGCTTTAATTGAATAATTGTCTCTTTCATTAAATCGTTAATAGCAGCATAAAATTGATCAGATTGAACCGAATTAATTTCCTTATCTATATGAACAATATTGAATTCATCATGATATCTATTATCAACAATTTTGATATATTTCAAGAAGTCATATTTACGTTGAAGTTGCTGAACAACCGATGAAAGTATTTTAATAGCATGTTCTTCATCAGATCTACGTTTAATTCTATTATGGAGTGTTTGCATCACAATTTTTGCTATCTCAAAATTTGTTGGTTCTGGCATACTTATCGATTCATTATTTTCTCTATTTTTTCTTTTAAATCAAGGATTTCAAATGGTTTTGTTATATAATCATGAGCAGCAGTTGCACCAAATCCTTTGCTAAATTCATCATTTTTCGCAGTTAGAAATACTATAGGTACCTCTTTCAATTGAGGGAATTGTTTTAATTCTGCAAATAGCTCCCATCCATCCTTATATGGCATCATGATGTCAAGAAGAATGAGATCCGGAACATTATTATCTTTAATATAATCTAAACATTCAACTGCACCTAAACAACATTCGACATGATAGTGTTCATCAGCATATTCCAATCCACTTTTAACTGCATATAATACATCTTTGTTATCATCTACAATTAAGATGTGCTTTTGAGACTTCATATGCATTCCTTCTTTTTCGATATTAACATTATTTGAAATGGTTTCTTATTAAAAGTTCATTGCTATTTCGTCAGATGGGGAAATTTTATTATCTCATTTTAAAGTTTTTATTATATATTTATTAATGCACACGATGTTATTATGAATTATTGAATTGCTTGGTCAATCCTATTTTTTAATTCTGTTATTTCAAATGGTTTTTCAATATAATCATAAGAAATAAGATTTCCTCGTTTTTTACTTTCATTATCACTTTTTGCAGAAAGAAAAATCAAAGGAATATCTTGCCATTGCTTCGTTTCCGATAGTTTTTGTTGAACCTGCCAACCATCCATGCCCGGCATCATAATATCCAAAAGGATAAGATCAGGTTTATTTTCTTTAATAATCTTAAAGCACTCTTCTCCTGTAGATGCTGTTAAGATGGTATAATTACTAATTGCTTCCAATCCTTTTTTTATAGAGAATAATACTCCTTCCTCGTCATCAACTGCAAGTATTGTTATTATCGCTGTCAACCATCCTTTCCAAATAAATTAATATTGTAATATTCTTGAAATTGATTAAATTTTCCTATTAATCAATCTTATGTAATTTTATTATTTTTGTTAAAACGACGCACTGATTTTAAATACTAATTCAAAGAGAGTATATCATCATATTACTATGGTGTAATGGTGATATTAGATGATAAAAGAATGGAAGATGGAAAAAATAACATATAAATTGTTTAACAAATCAATATCTTCACTTATTGTTTTATTATTATCTTTATTATTCATAACAACAGCTTTTATACCGATTGTAAGCAGTCAGGATCTATTGACAAAGACAACAGATATAAAGGAATCCACTGATACAAAAATCGTAGATGAAAGTAAGATTGTTTCAACTCCAGAACCATCACCAACACCAACAGAATCTACAACAACTCAGACGAGCCCTACTCCAACAGAAACAACAGATGATTCATCAAATACAGAAACAGATGTTAAAACAAGCTTAATATCACCAACGAGTACTTCTTCAGCAACACCGACGGAAACAATAGCTATAACAACTAAAAAGGATTCTGATTCAAATACAAATCTAATTGTATATAACGAGCAGTTAACAAATACAAGTGATAATGAAACAACTTTTGAAAAAAATTTAACTGATGTCCCCTTCAGTAACGTCATTGATACCTATACACTAAATGAAACAACCTCACATATATCAACTGTAATTAAAGCAAATGTAACTGTTATTAAAACAAATAATGATATCAATAGTACCAACGAATATATTATTCAAAGTAATATTGGAACATTGAATAAAACATCCTTTGTTTCCATATCGACTAACAATCAAGAACAGACACAATCCATTATTCAAAAAGTTGATTTCACAGTTACAGATAATCAAAATAACGTAAAATTAACCATTAAAAACCTAGAAAATAAACCTGAAGAAATCATTAATGAATTAAATATGTCTTCTGATAAAAAATTATTTAAATATGTAGATGTGAAATTAACTGCAAATGATATCTATATAGGTGAAACAGGAGTTGCATCAATGACCTTTACTTTTTCTGTTGAGAAATCATGGATTGAAAATGAAAATATTGATCAACAATCTGTTCAAATGATTCGATATCATAATGATTCCTGGCAAGAATTAAACACAACATTTCTTTATGAAAATGAAACTCATATTTTCTATCAAGCAGAAACACCAGGTTTATCAGTTTTTGCAGTTATCGGTGATACTCTTGTTGAAGATTCGGGATCGATTGTTGATGATTCAACTATTCTTCCATGGTGGATACCATTTATTGCAATTATTGTATCAACATCTATTCTTATTATTGTCCTGGTAAAAAAACGATATATTTACTTTAATTAATATTATTTTTTACAAGTTCATCAATTTTTCTTTTTAATTCTATAATATCCACTGGTTTTTCCAAATATGAATCAGCCATAAATTTTCCTGCCTTACGGGCAATATCATCTGTGCGAGCAGTAAGAAAAACAATCGGAATATTATTCCATTGCGGATTATCTCGAATGGAATCATAAACTAACCATCCGCTCATCTCAGGCATATTAAGATCAAGTAATATAAGATCTGGTGTTTCATTTCCTAAAAGATCCAAACAGGTTTGGCCCCGATCCATTGTTTTTACATGTATTTCTTTATCCAAGGCTTCTAAACTATGTTTAACGGTGTAAAGTATTCTTGATTCATCATCTACAATCCAAATGGTTTTACTCATTTTTTTATCCACCTGTTTCCAGATTATTATTAGGTTGATCTTTATTATTTTTTTCTTTTGGTAATGTGAAATAAAATGTTGATCCTTTATCTTTTCCTTCACTTTCAGCCCAAATTTTACCATGATGCTTTTCAACAATTTTCTTACAAATGGAAAGACCTAAACCCATTGATTTCATATCTTTTGTTGTCGATGCTGCTCGATAAAACTCATCGAATATTTTCGAAAGTTGATCTTTAGTCATCCCTATTCCAGTATCTTTAATAGAGATGAGAACCTCATCATTATCTTCTTTTGCTGAAATTGTAATTGATCCACTTTCATCTTTTGTATATTTGACAGCGTTTGATATAAGGTTTATAATTATCTCTTCTAAACGCAATTTATCAGCAAATACTTTGATATTTTTTGGAATCTCGATATGCAACGAGATGTTATATTTCTTCAGAAATATTTGTTGTGAAATATAAATTTCATGAACTAATTCATATAAATTAATGGTTGAGAAATTAAATTCAATTTTTTCAGATCTTAATTTTGCTAATTCTAATGTTTTAAAAATAAGATCTTTCATATATTTTGTATCTTGATTGAGTATCTTTAAATGCTCTTTTATTTCAGGATTTTCTTCTTGTTCAATAATGATTGGTAAAAGTCCCACCAAGGATTGTAAAGGATTTTTTAAATCATGACCAAGTTGACCAATAAAGGCATCTTTTTGATCCAGCAAGCGCTCAAGTATTTTATTATATTCTTCAATTTTATCCCTTGATATTTTCAAATCATGGGCCATGGTGTTAAATGCTTCTGCAAGTTCACCTATTTCATCCTTTGTTCTTATTTTAACTTGTGTTTCAAAGGCTCCTTTTCCAAATTGCTGAGCAGAGTCCCTAAATTGTATAATCGGATGAACAATGGTCCTTCGAAGGAGAAATAAAAAACTAAATATCAAAATAAATAGACTAAGAGCAGAAATAAGCAATAGATTATTCGTTTTTGTTTCGAATGCTTTTATACTGTCTTCAATCGAAAATAAAATGAAATAGGCACCAGACATATTAAGTGTGGTATTTAGTGGTGTAATTACTATTAATTCTTGCGTATTATTCTGATCCTGATGTATTTTAATTTGAACCTGATGGTCAATACTATAATTTATATATTCAATAAATTTATTTTCATTTGTAGAAGAAAAATTTGATGAATATGCAATAGATAGAGCATCATCTTTTTTATAAAAAACATCGATTTGTGAGATGTCGCTATTGTTTTCTTTGAAAAATATTAAGCTTTGATTAACATCTAAATGATTTTTATCAGAAAAATATGAAATGTCAAATATAGATGCATAATCTTTTGCTTTATCCACATAGATATTTTCAAAAGAGATGGCTTGTTCATTGATATTATATAAGGTGAGAGAGAAAATGACTGCGGCTGATACAGCAACAACAATAATCGTTAATTTTAGGGATATACTGAAATGGATATTCATCTCTCTTTCAAAAACCTATAATTAGATTATCCTTAAAAAATGATGTTAATTTTTTATCATTATATTTAAAATGATTAATCTTGTAAAATTGAATCAATTTTGGTACTAATAGAATCATAATGATTGTCCATAGATATTTGACCTTCTGATGTATCTAATAAAAGAGTGAAATAAAATGTTGATCCTTTATCTTTTCCTTCACTTTCAGCCCAGATTCTTCCACCATGTTTTTCTACAATCCGTTTACAGATTGGAAGTCCTAATCCACTACTTTCAAAATCATGTCTAGATCCATCTACTTTATAGAACTCATTAAATATACTTTCCATCTGAGTATTATCCATTCCAATACCATGATCTTTTACTGTAACTGATACGTGATCCTTATCTTTTTCAGCAGCGATTTCAATTGATCCATTTGCATCCGAATATTTAATGGCATTTGTCAGTAAATTTGTTAATAATTCTTCTAATCGAAGTTGATCAGCCTGAACAATAATATCCTCTGATATTAAATTAGAAATAGATAGCTGTTTTTCTTTCAGAAGCAACGCATTTTTTGAAATAACTTCTTCGACTTTTCCATATAATTTTACAGGCATCAAATGAAAGGTAAATGAGGCGGAATTTAGACGAGCTAGTTCTAATGTTTTTTGAACTAACTTTTTCATATAACCAACGTTTCTGTTAATTACCTGTAACATTTCCTGTTTCTTTGGATCTGTTTCTTTTTTTTCAAGAATGGGCAATAAGTTAACCAGTGGGCCGAGAGGATTTTTTAAATCATGGCCGAGTTGATGAATGAATTCATCCTTTTGCCTTAGAAGTTGATCGACTTTTTTGGTTCTTTGTTTTACTTTCTCTTCTAACTGCTCATTCATTTCAGATAATTCCTTCATAGCTTTATTTCGTTGTAATGCAACAATTGATTGATTTGTAAATGTCTCTATTATCTTTTTATTTTCTATTAATGATTCTCTTAAGGCAAGAATAGTGATAACACCGTATAATTGACTATTTATAATCAGACCTATTTGATACATTTGTTTTTTATTAATAAATTTGTTATAAAAATTCTTAATATCGGCTGGAACAATATTTGAAAAAATATCTTTAACTTCCTCAGAAGATACTTTTGTTAATTTTCCAGGCGGAAGTTTATGCAATAAATCTTTGTATACAACTGGATATGATATTTGTTCTACTTGGTTTTTAATAGATATATTTGAAATATCATCAAATATACCAAATGCTTTACAGATGTTCATGTGTTCGTTATTATCATTAAATGTTGAAATAAGAACAATACTATTTCCAGATATTTCATGAATAGTTTCACCTATGTATTCATATAAATTCTTATTAACTGGAAAACTATTTAGTTCATTTGCAGTTTTGGAAAGAAATAACGATTCCCGTAATAATTTTTTTTCAGCTTTATCTCTTCTTTTCCTATCAGATAAATCCCTTAATACAATTAAATCAGCTGGTAGAGTATTATACATTATTTGTTGTGCATTTATCTCAAAAAATTTTTTGTTTCCATCTTTTGTTAAAATCTCTACTTCATATGGTTTTATATCAATACCTTTCATCCGTTTGATATAATCCTCTTTACATAATTCTTTACTTTTCTTTGATAACAAGTGAGATGATAGATAATTTGTCCCAATAATTTCTTTTTTATCATATCCTATGTAATCCTTAACTTTGTCAGTGACTTCTATAATCATTCCTTTTTTATCGATGATCATAACAGGATCTGCCATTTTCTTAAATAACGTTTGAAATGTTTCCTCTTTCTCATTCAAAGCCGATTTTACTTGTTGTAATTCCTTTTGGAGTTTGAAAAATGCGCCAACTCCATTTCTCTTTGATGAAGGAGTAAAAAAAATCAATGAAAAAAATACGAGAGCCATAAGTTGGGCAAAAATTGAAAGACTGACATATTGACCGATAGAAGCCATACCGGCAATTGATAAGCAAATTACAGCGAATAAAAAATGGAGTTGATCAACATGTTTTGTTTTAATGAAAATATATGTTGTAATAGCAAGTATTTCCATTGCAACTGCCATTCGTATTGAATAAACTATGACGGTAATATCAATAGGAATGAAGACCATACCATATGAAAATATTATGTAAAATGAAAAAAATAAAATAATGTTATCAAATCTTTTTATTTTAATATACATATCATTAGCAGCAAAAAAGACAGCAAGTAAAATGGGCATACTAGACCATTGATGAAAGTTGGTACTAAGAATTGTTGGTTCTAATTGTAATATAGCTTCTATGAAAAGAAATAAAAAAGTTAATGATAAAGAAAAAAATGCCAGGAAAAAGATTAGTTTTCGTTTATCTTTATCTTGCATATAAAAATGTAAAAGTGCAAATGTGATACAAAAAGAAAAAATTGAAGATAACAACATACCTAATACTTCAATTGTTATTTGCACGTAACTCATCCCAATCCAGTGATAACAAACTTAATTTATGTAAATATTTTACAACACACATTATTTTAAATATTTTTCTTAATTGAGAAATATAAATTCTTAATAAAAAGTATAAGTAATGCTTTGATTTATTCAAAGGGTTCAATTAGATTTTGCCAGTAATCAATTGGTTTTTTCTTATGAAGGTATTTTGTCATTTCCTCATGTCGTTCTGCATCTATTAATTCAACATACATGTCTCTTTCTTCGTTTTTATTAATGCCTGTTCTCCAGTGAGACTTACAATTCTCACATTCCATTTGAAAGATTCTATGAGTAATCCAGTTCTTATAATAAACTGCTCCGTTGCAGAATGGACATGTGGGCATCTCAACTGCACGTACTGCATTTTTTTTCATTGACATGTGAATTGCTCCTTAGATTTATGTATTTATGTGCGTTTTGAAATCATTTAATCTGTCCAGATTGAAAAAAGAAATATTTTTCTATTAATATAATTTGTTATTTTATTTCAACTATATATTAAGATTAAAATTCTTACAACTAATATGTATACTCAATTAGGTATATTTAATTATAGAAAATGTAAAAATTACCTTAATTTTCGCAGCCTCATTCTTACAATTGGATCATCTGATATCGATGCGATTTCATCAACTAATTGATCGAAACCTTCAACGGTATTTACATCAAATATTCCCACCATTTTCCCATGTTTATTAGTAATTTTAAGTTCTCCGCCAGCAAGAGGCATTTCTGGTTCTCGAGTCATTTGAGAGGTAAGCTCTGTTGATGCATCAGCAGGACTCATGGTACTAATCTGTCCTTTTAATTGATTATTAAGAAGGGAGGTAACGAATTCAGAACGGTCTCCAAAGGTATTTCTTTGATCAATGATATCAACAACATCTGAAGGTAATTCTAAAAATATTGTTTTTTTGTCCATCAGTATTGTAATTTTTAATTACGTATATTAAATTTTATGAAAAAATGAATAAACAAAAATAGCAAAATGTGAAATAAAAAAATAAGAAAAATTGATATTATGCTACCATGGGATCAAACGAATCAGTACATGATTTCTTCTTAGGGGCAGAGTTATTTACCACAATATCTAAGAAATGCTCTTCAATCAGTTTCACTTGATCTTCTGTTAAATTTTCCTTTTTTAAAACCATTTCATTTTTTTCATTATACACATGAATATATCCTTGTTTTGGGTCCGATATTACTTTAAAAAACCTGCCTTGTAATTGTTTCCATATCCATACACGTTTACTGTTGGAGGCATTCATAGTATCACAATCATTTTATAAAATTCTTAATTTAAAAATATATAAGCTTTATTGTACAAACCCCTACAAAATCGAATATTTTATGAATTGAGTATAGTTATTTACATTGATTAATCCGAAAGCATTTTTCATATGAATTTTATTTCCGATATGTTATTGGTGAGGATGAATGGTGAGGATGGTTGTCAATCCAACAAATAAAGAGCTGTTTGATTTTATTCAAAAAAATCATTGGAGAAAACCTGAAAAAACGTACTTACAACTTATTGGAAGATGTAAAGTTGATTATCATGGGAGAGCCCGATCTTTCTTGGATTGGGGCGATAGAATTATTATGATCAAACAAGATGGAAATGTCCTTGTCCATCAATCAATGATGCGAGAGCCGATCAATTGGCAACCGGCAGGATCCATTACCGAATATAACCATTCATCCGATGAGTTCATTGTCTATTCTCGGCATAAAAATCCAAATGAAAAAATGAAAATAATATTTAATCAAGTATCTATCGCTCTAATCGCTCAATTAAAGGATACGGCACAATTAAGAATTCATGGAATGGAAATCGATGTGGTTAACCACATTGTTGATAATCCATCTTGTATTGAAGAAGGACTAAGGATAAAAAAAAGAGAAAAACAAGTAAAATCTGGTATGATAGATCTTTATTGTTTTGATAAAAACCATGTTCCAGTTATTATCGAAGTTAAACGAAGTCTAGCAACCATAAGTGCGGTTCATCAGCTCCGAATGTACGTAGATGATATTAAGAAAGGTTGTGAGAAAACACAGGTTCGAGGTATTTTATGCGCCCCTCGAGTTCCAGACATGGTAAAGCATTTATTAGATGATTATCATCTTGAATGGAAAGAAGTCGATCATGAAATAGTATTACCAGATGAACAGCAAAAAACATTGAGTGAGTTTTCACCTATAATACAAAAAAATATCAGCAAGTAATATCATCAAATATCTGTTGAGCAATGGTTTCAATAGAATGCGTTGCATCTAGTATTTTATAGCGATCACCTTTTGATAGAAATTGGTAATTTTTATGTACCTTTTCAAGGAAAGATATTTTTTCAAACGCGATGAGTTCATCACGATCTTGAATGCGACGAATAGCATCTTCAGGAGAAATTGAAAATAAATAGGTTCTATCCGGTAATGGAAAACGTTTTTTTGATAAATCCTGCAACCATTTTATTGGAGTATCTATTGTATCTTGTAGTTGAGCACCCTGATAAGCATATGTGGAATCATCATATCTATCACAGAGCACAATATTTCCTTCATCTAACCATTTCGTTATTTGTTTTCCATGAAGAATCCTGTCGCTAATAAATGTAAAAGCAGTAACTACGGGATCTTTGCCAGTTTTAATACAATCAGTTACATATCTTCCAATCTCTGAATCAGTTGGTTCTAATGTTCTGATAACAGGGTATTGATCCTTTTTTAATTTATTAAAAACGACATCTAACACGGTAGTTTTTCCTGACCCATCGATTCCTTCAAAAGTAAAAAAACGTTTCATTTTAAGTATTCACACATCCATTATCATGGTAAAAAATCGAAAATAACCCTTCCTTTTTTAATATTTCTATGTATTTTTTATATCTTTTTTTGTTGAATTCTTCTCATTTTTTGCTTGTTTCCATCTTTGCCGATAATACGAAATCGGATGATATGATTTTTTACAAATATCATCTCGTTCTTCAGATGGACATAGACCAAAAGTCTTTAATTTATCACAACCTGGTGCTTTATATGATGTTGCACCTGTTTTTCCAAGAATATGTTCGATTTGATATCGTGTTTTATCTTCTTCAAAATCTGGTGCTGTACTGAATAATTCTAAGATTTCATTAACAGATAATTGTAAGGAATTCAGAAAAGCGACCAATGCAAATCGACCCATATGGGGAACATTTTCTCCTGCCTGAATTGAAAGTAAAATATGTTTTAGACAAGGGGGTAAAAATGAAACATTGAGTTTTCCTAAAGGAATGGCTTCATTTTTCTTTCGTTGAGCTGCTACCTTATTTCGAAAGGATGCTATTTCACTTGAAAAAATTCTACTTGCTTTTTCATTACAGGTTCTTTGTTCTAATTCTTTATTAATTCGTTCTCTGATAGCCTCTTGAATTATTCTTGATAAATCTTTTTTAGTAACTGTTACATATCCCTGATCAAGTACTCGATTTATCATTTTCCATGTTTTATATCTATTTGGAGCATATCTGAGAAAATGGGTAAAATAAAGAGCAGGTTTATTCATCTCTTCATTATATTTTATTGAAAGATCAAATTCCTTTGAAATCGATAAAAGAAAAACAAGGGGTTCTTTTAATAAATTTTTATAAATATGTACAGCCTCTCCAAGAGCATATCTTTTTGTAAAAAAAGTGTCATTGATGCATACTGTTATCATTCGAGCAATAGGATATGAAAATAATTCCATTAAATAATCTGATTCTGTAGAAAGACTTCTGGTACCAATATCTTTTCTTTCATATGCATTTTGAAGTCGATCAAGTGCAAAGGTTCTTGCAGGTTCAAAAAGAGGGTCTTCTAACAATTCTTTAATGGTTGCTCCCTCATTTTTTACATATTTTTTTGCGTCTTCCAGAAATGGATACCTAGATAAGACCATTAAATCCATCATATGATGCTTTTTGAATAATCAACTTGTATTAATGAATGTTTCTTCAATTTTGATGATAATTGTTGAATAAAAATTTTTTTACATTTTGTTATTCTGTCAACGTACCTATAAATATCATCTTTATCAAAATAACTGGTAGACGGAGGATGGAGTATGAGACAAGCTCTACAAAAACTACCAGATAAAAGAAAAAATCCTTCAGGACA
Source organism: uncultured Thermoplasmatales archaeon (assembly GCA_964636235.1). GTDB lineage: Archaea > Thermoplasmatota > E2 > DHVEG-1 > DHVEG-1 > EX4572-165. The sequence continues at coordinate 2,285 of CAZWQV010000049.1, read as the reverse complement.
TGAACAAGTCAATGTGGATAGTGATTTTGGCATGGAATGGGATTCTCTTCAAAAAACTCTGAATGGTTTTTGGAAATCTATTTATAATGAAGTAGTTGAATAAAAAAAATAATCCAAACATAGTACATAATTCAATAAAAAATACAAAAAATATTAATTACCTAAAGAATTTTGTATTTAAAGTATATTGTAAGTTATAAATTGATATCGCTTCTAAATACTATCAGAATCATATATTGATTGGTTATCATAATTTTATAAAAATTCCAATAAAATGAAATATAATTATTATAAAAAATACATTTTTAATCATAAAATTTATAATAAAATAATGCATTTAGGATTTTAAATCTGTTATGAGGGGCAGATAAGGAAGGAGGCAAAAAAATGCATAGTTGTAAAAAGAAGGGGGTAGTTATTTGTATAATATTGCTTTTTTTGGGGATGGTATATAGTCCTATAAGCAATGGTTTTGAAAATAAAGAAGATACGTATGATTATATTGAAGTATGTTTACCGGAATTCGCACCAAGTAGTACATGGTTTAATGCGACTCATTTGGATAATATTGATGATGCAGTTGAATTAATAAATCCAAATGGAATAATTCTAATTCACCCTTGTATTAATGAATATACTAACAAATCTTACTTTGTTCAAAGAGAAGGAACTCAAATATTAAAACCAATGACAATAAAAGGTATTAATCCAAGAAATACAATAATTAGGGCTCATCCATCATCTCAATATGTATTTTCAATTCGATCTGACGGAGTAAAAATTGAAAATTTAAGCGTATTTGATGCAACCTATCCTCACGAAACAAGTTCAATATGTGCAGGCATAATAATTCATGAATATGATGATTTTAATAATAAAAGCATTGTTATTAACCATAATATTATTGAAAATAATGCCAATGGAATTATTATAAATAATCAAATTCAAAATAATAATCATTGTATCAATATTACAAACAATACAATTAGATATAATGATAATGATGGAATCATCGTTAATGATGGATCTGCAATAATCTTTAATAATACTATTTACCACAACGTGAGAAATGGTATTGGTATATGGAGTGAAAATTTTGTGATAATTCATAATAATACAATTTTTAATAACTCAATTGGTATTTGGAACGATCAAGGTAATTGTAATAAAATAACCAATAATACTATTTTTAATCATTCTAGAGATGGTATTTGTTTTTTTAATGAATATACTGATAGATCCTCAAGTACCTGTTGTGAATGTAATACTATTGCAAATAACTCTATTTATTCAAATAATTATTCCGGACTCTTTTTATATTTTTCTAATAACAACAAAATATATAACAATACATTTAAAGAAAATAAAGATTCAGGAATAAGATTCGAATATCATATATTTTTCAATGACAATATATTAAATAAAGCAACGTCAAGTGGTAACGAAATATATCATAATAATTTTATTAAAAATGGGGAAGAGAAAACATTTAATGCTATTGATTCTTTAGATGATTCGACAGGTAATTATTGGTATAATAGGTCATTAGAACAGGGAAATTATTGGGACGATTATGAGTTAAGATATTTAGATAATCCTTATGATCCAGAGCTTTATGATAGAAATGGTAGTTGGAAGGAATCAAGTTATTATGGCATTCCAATAAAATTCCTATCTTTTTATTACAAAACCCAATATTATAGAATTTATTTGAAATTCTGGTCAAAAACTTTTGACAAATGGCCAATGTGTCGTTATAATGGATGGTATACAGAAAGATTCCCAGATAGACCAACAATAATACCAATTAGTGCTAGTATAACTTATGTTAACAAGTCTGTGCAATTTTATGTTCAATCAAAAGATCCAAATAACGATAAGATTAAATATGGATTTAATTGGACATCAAAAGACAATGATTCATGTTGTGATTTTGAAAATCTAACTGTTAAAAAATGGAAAGAGGGGTATTATAAATCTGGTGATCGAATTCCAATTAATGATAAAGAAATAACCTGGCCAGAAGAAGGTAATTATTATCTAAGAGTATGCGCAATTGATTCTTGTGAAGATGGGGGAACTGATGGGATTAGCAGATGGTCTGAGAGTTGGAAGATTCATGTATCTAAATCTAATTAAATATTATTTAACATATAGTAATATTAGAGTTCTACATTTATTTCTTATTTTTTTATTACTGTTAAACCTAATTCAGATTCCAATTATTAAAAGTAATGAAAATAATCAAATTGAATCTGAAAAATATGCAGTGATTGTGGTGGGAA
>CAZWQV010000048.1:11115-14572 GCA_964636235.1 uncultured Thermoplasmatales archaeon | reverse complement strand
GTTGACATCAGCCAATCTGTGATAACTGACTTTAAAGATATTATTGATTTACAAATAGAACGTTTCCCCAATGAACGCATTAGTGATCATCAATCTTTTTATGATATGGGATATCAAACAAGTTATTTCCTGGAATATACAATAAATCCTTATTATCATACCTCTGAAGATACCGCTGATAAAATGAATTTCACTTACTTAACAAAAGTTTGTCAACTAGCATTAGGCACTACTGCAAGAATGGGAAAGGTAAATAGATCACTCAGAAATGAAAATATTACAATAAATTTGAGAGGATCACTGGTATCGTACCCAACCCAGTTGATCGTTAGAGTGATCAACAATAACTACCAAGAAGACACTGCAATTGTATGTATTCATGTAGAAATGAAGGATTATTATACTGGTATCACTGTTGAAGGCCCATTTAATTCTCCATCAAATTGGACATTTTATACACAAATTACTGATCAGTGGGAGTTTCAAGTATCAAACCATGTATATGAAAAAAATGAACGTATCACTCTTGAAGTCACAATACAGGGTTTTGATGATGATCTAGGATTGTATCAAAAGAAAAGCACAATGGGCATAATTTTTCAAAGTCTGATATTCATTATTCCCACATGAATTACTCATTAAACCTCTGTAAAATAGTAAATATAATCGCTTTTGTTTGATAACCGGATACACCATTTTTTAGTGCTTATTATATGAATGAAAAAAATGCAAAATTGAAATATAAATCAATCTAATTAATTTATATATTTTATCTATTTGACTTTCATTTTTATTTATTATCCCATTTTTTAATTAAAAAACGTGACCATGAGGCTTACGGCTTACACCCAATACCGTTTTATTCTTTATAACCCATTTTTTACTTTTAAGTAACTCTAGTTTTTTTTAACTATTTATCCATGTTTATATCTAGAAAAATCACAATATTAAAAAATATATCGATTATAGTTAATTATTCAAGAAATTTTTTAGAAATACATATAAACACTAAGAAAATTTACCAATGTGAAGGGAATTATGAGTGAAAACATACTTGTGGCATATTTTACAAAAAGTGGAGCATCAGAAGAATATGCAAAGGTAATATCAGAATCACTTTCATCTCATGGATTATCTGTTGAAATGTATAATCTTTCCAAGGAAATACCTAATATTAAAGAATATGATACGATCATTTTGGGAACTGGTGTCAGAATGTCTATGGTATATCGCCGATGGAAAAAATTACTAAAACAAAAAGAAATTAAAAATAAGAAACTTTTTCTTTTCCTTTCAAGTGGGATGGCCGCAGAAGAACCAGAGAAAGCTGTTGAAAAATTTTTAAACCCATTAGTAGAAAAATATAATCTTAAACCAGAATTATTGGTTTCCTTTCCAGGTAAGATTCCTGAGAAATGGGCCAAGTATGATGATAGCCCTAAGGACAAGATGGATGTTAATTTAGCCAAAAAATGGGCTGAAAAGATTGCTTCTAAATTTCTAATAAATTAGAACAATATTTTTTCTTTCTTAATATAAATAAAAAAAATCCGGTTTTTCTAGTTCATGATTTTCTTTGTTAGAAAATAAATTGTCTTATTCTTTTGGCATCCAACATAATTTATAAGCTTTTAAAATACCAAAATATTGATAATGGTTTATACTGTCAGGAAATGTATCGATTAAATCTTGCATAATTTTGTAAAAATGGTTCATATTCTCTACATTAAGTTCAAGCTCTAAATGAGAATATCCAAAAGAAATCATAATACACAAAATATATGGATTACTTCGTAAGTATCTGATAATTTTATTTCTTTCTCCATAATTACTTAGAAATAAATCTGCTTTAATAGATCTATAGCCAAGTTTTGATATATCGATGTTTGTTCTATATGCTTGGATTACATCTAACTTTCTTAATTTTTTCATCCGATATCTAATCACATTTGAAGAAAGATTCAATTTTTTAACCATATCCATTAGTGGAATTCTGGCCTGTGAAGCTATTATTTGTAAAATATCATAATCTATCTTATCAATTGCAACTTTTGGTCCTCGCCCAGTAATTTCATATTGTTCATTTGTCGGTTTTTTATTTTTATTTATTAAATAAGATGGTCTAAATGAAGTTGCCTTAATTTGAATAAGAAATGTTGGATTCATAAAATATTTACCATACATATCATATGTTTTTTCCCAAAAAGAATAAAAAATATTGATGTCTTTTATCCAAAAAATCACATCTAAATCAAATGATCCCTCAATTGTATCAACAACCCAAGTTGTTTTATTTGAAGTAAAATAATCAATTATCTCTTTTCTTATATTTGATGGTGCATTTTGATATTTTGTATAGAATTTTAATACGATATATCCAAGTTTATGAGAGTCTATAGTGGTATAATAATTTATAATTATTCCAAGTTCTTCAAGTCTTTTTATACGATAACGGACAGCATTTTTATGAAGATTGACTTTTTTACTAATTTGTGGTATTGATTGTCTAGAGTTTGTGTCCAACTCATAAAGTATTTTTTTATCCTTAACATCAATATTTTTCATAATAATAGCACATATTGTTAAATAATATATATTAATTTCTAATAATGTACAAATTTTATTAAAATACTTTTTTATATATCTTACTTTCTTTTATGTTTATAAGAACACATTGTGTTAAATATAAACAATAGGGAGTTAAAAAAAAAATGAAAAAAAATCGATTTGTTAAAACATTTTTAATCGTTATAATTTTACTTTTATTAAACACAACTCAAGTTCTAGCAAATTCAGAAAATAATTGCATATCAGAACAATATTTAGAATCGCACGATGACAATAGCAATTATATCAATAAACAAGGCTATCCTACAATGGAACCAATTCCCATTGATTCTCCTGAACATATCCCCAAAATTTTTTCAATAAATGTAATTGATACCCCTCGGGAATTCAGTTGGAAAAGCTATAATGGGAAGGATTGGACAACACCTGCAAAAAATCAAGGACCTTGCGGAAGTTGCTGGCTATTTTCTGGAATGGGCGCATTGGAAAGTGTAATAAACATTAGAGAAAATTGTGCAGAATTAAATCCAGATCTATCTGAACAATATGTGCTGTCTTGTATGCCGATGGCTGGTAGCTGTAACGGTGGCAATGTTGACAACTGCGTATTCCATTTTATTAATGATACTTCAGAAGAAGGAAATTTTAGAAATGGAGTAACCACCGAAGAATATTTTTCCTATGAATCATCTTTTGAGTATATACCCCCTTGCTCTGATAAAACTGATGATTGGGAAAAATATCTTGTTCCTATATTAACATACGGAGAAAGTTGGAATTATTATAATATACCTGAAATGAAGGATACCATAAAATCACTTGTTTATCAAAAAGGACCTATCCTAGTATATTTTTGGGTATCAGAACGATTCATAACATGGGGAACGTA
>CAZWQV010000048.1:0-11105 GCA_964636235.1 uncultured Thermoplasmatales archaeon | reverse complement strand
TTATTACAATGAAAAGCCTAAACCTGATTTCAGCCAAAACAATAAGCATTCTTTTTGTTGTTTTTTTGTTTGTTTCCTGTTCAAATAAGCAAAAGCAGGAAAATAAACCTGATACACCCAATATTATCCTGATTATGACGAAGAATGCCCTTATTTTGTAAACCATGGCATTACAGTTGTCGGTTGGAAAGATGATCCATCAATAGGAAATGGAGGCTACTGGATTTGTAAAAATACCTGGGGAGAAGATTGGGGATATGATGGATTTTTTAACATTGAATATGATTGTTTAAATCTTGGAGGATTTATCGCATGGGTAGACTATGATCCAAATAGTTATGATTGGGGGCCAACTGCTCCAGCCATTAACGGACCAACACATGGGAAAGCTTTAGAAGAATATGATTATTCATTTACATCAATGGATCCTGATGGAGATGATGATGTTTTTTACTATATTAACTGGGATGATGGAACAGTAGAAGAATGGATTGGACCATACAAAACAGATGAAACAATACATATAAAACATACCTTTGAAGAAAATAAAAATTATAATATAAAAGCAAAAACCAAAGATATCAACGGAATGGAAAGCAGTTGGACAATATTAGAATTTAGTATGACAAAAAATAAATTGATACATCCATTTTTCAATATTATAAAAAATTATAATACTTTATTTCTAATTATCAGGCAAATATTAGGTTATGAACAATTGTAACTTATTGATTAATAATTATTTCATTTCAAGTCAACCTATTGTTATTAATCATACTAAATTCAAAAGATTTAATTACTAATTAATAGGATTAAACCAATGGATTGCTATTTCAATTCATTCTTCATTTCCAATTTTTATGGATAACCTCCAATTTTTAAACTAGGATCGCCAATTAATTGAAATTCTTGAACATTTTTATAATGAATTCTTGTATCAAATCCGTCATATGAGTTAATGACATTAGTTAACGTATTTTTATAAATCATTCCAAGGAAATCATAGCTATTCTCCCCTATTATTCTAAAAAATTCTGAACATAAACCCGTGGTCAATCCATCATTAATACTATCTGGTATTCCATCATGATTCTGATCCCCTTCTGCACCCCACGCTGTTGAACTATCACCTATATAAGCAATGGTACCAGCATCTTTTTGTTTTATCAGATTCCAACTAATAACTTCTGGTACACATTCATATTTACAGGTTCTAAAATGATGATGCTGTTGTAAGTTTTTAAAAATCTGAAGGAAATTGAAAATTCCAACATCAAATTCAGTGGTCAGACAGCAACCTACAACCATTATAGGATACATTCCTTTGTTGTGTAATTCTGATATATTTTCCGTATCAAACACACCTAGTTGTTCACCTTCAATAGTATGTGTAAATAGGCCAGTCTGTAATCCATGACCATGAAATAATATAAATCCATTTCCATTATTAAATGCTGATATCACATCATTATAACCAGTAAGCGTTCCATCTGAAACGAATAATTTGGTAATATTATAATCATCCAAATATTGAGCAGTATATGTACAATCTACTTCTCCTTCATATGGAAATGGATCCCCTGCACCAGGATTAGTATCTCCTCCAATAAATAAAGCATTATGAAACCATAATTTACCAATTTTTGTTTCTTCATATTCAATTATTTTATTTACAATTACCTCAACTTCTTCTTCACTTCTACACGGAAGTCTTCCTAATGCAACATCAGGTTTTAGATCTATGATATCTTTTGGTTCTGAATCATCAACATACCATTCTGAAAAAATATTATTTCCATTCGAATCCCAATCATTAAATTCGCCATTTTCTGTATATATATCTGCATAATACAGATCACTAAGAAATTCTTTATGCATAAAACCATCATCAACATGAGAATATCTAGGCGGGATAAACCATTGAAATGTCTGACCAATTCTTCCCCCAATAAGTAGTACAAAATTTACTCCAAAGGATTCGATTGCATCTTTGATATAATATTTGATCTGTTCCGATTCATCTCTACCAAGATAAGAGTCATATATATTTTCAGTTGTCTGTAAATACGTTTTTATGCCATAGTTATTTTTATGATCTATTAATGGTTGGATTTCATTGGTAAATATTTCTGGAGCAATGATAACCATATCATATTCATCATTTGATAATTTTAATATATTATTTTTTATGGCACCAGTTCCAAAAGTATTAATAACGAAAATTCCCATTATTACAAAAGCTAGAATTTTTTTCATATTCCCCCTTCCGTTTTATTTCTATAAAAATATTAGTAAAATCATTATAAAAGATTTATTAATGATTTTTTGTATGAAACAACAAAACATATCTGTTATTATGAAAAAAAACAAAAGAATAGTAACAATTATTACAATCAGATGATTCAAAATAAAATTTTATGAACACGTCTTAAAACCTAAATTTTCCGTTAAGTAAAGCAAATCTATTGCGGCCTACACCCAACTTTTTACCATATAAGAATAAGATATTAACTCACAACAATAAATATGGTCTTAGTGGTTTTCGGATGATTCAAACACAAATGGTTCTTTTTTAGAAATAAACTATTTAAATCTAGTTAACCTCAGATAAATTAGTATGGTAGAGAATCTATCTCCTAAAGGCTGGCAATTTCATCACCAGGAACATCTTTTCATTCAAGCAAATACAGGTGGTCCTATAGTACGAATGAAATTTTTTCATTATCCTTCATATAGACAAACAGTTAAAATTATTCAACCCCCTGCCAATTGTACATTGAAAACAAAGGGAAATAACCTGTTTTTCCTTTTCCAACAGAAGGTACGAACGAAGTATGCAATCTCTTTAGAAAGAATAATTGAAGTATTTCCCATTCCTGTTTCATTTAGAAAAAACAATGATTGGGGGCAGATATCAAAAATAAAATCTGATATAAGGCAGAAATACAAACAAAGCTCGTATTATTGGCCGGTTCAATCCATGCAACTTCAAAATATATCAAAAGAAAAATGGTTTGCATATGATAACCTTTTCGAATGGGTAAAAGAAATTGGTTATTACCTGATAAAAACAATAAAAAACCCTGAAAAGCAAAAAAAACGATTGGGTGCAGACCGTGCTTTTCTCATTGGTACTGGTGATTGTGATGAATTTATTGATCTTTTTATAACACTAGCTAGGATCCGTGGTATTCCATGCAGACGACTTACAGGGTATTTCATACGTAACCAAAAAGCAGAACCCGAGCCGCATGCATGGGGTGAAATTCTATCACCAACTCTCGGATGGATTCCAATTGATATCGCATTACATAACATTGGGAATCATACCATAAATTATGTCATAGTTAAGATAGAAGAATTCAATCCTTCATTACCGGATTATAAAATAATAAAACCATCTGCTTCAATACAATATAATTGGGAAAGACCTATTCCAAGTATCGCACCAATTTATTAATTTTTATTTAATTATTTATTTCATAAATATGATGATGTCTGATTCCAAAGAAAATAAATAAAAGTGTTGACAATTGAATTACTGTAAACATTACCACCATAGGGATGTTTCCTCCATCAGCATAATATCCTGCACTCACAATAGCTGTATAAAGAAGCATTCCTAGTGAAATTAAGAAAATTCTAAAGCCCCATTTATATTTCTTGATTAATCCAATTCCTCCAATTATTAATATAAATGCTGTGAGAAATTCTGCTATTAAGTGATATATGATTTCAATTGAATCCACTGTTAATTCGGGTATCTGATTTGTTATTATTAATATAGACCAAAGTATTATCATACTCAGTCCTATAAATATTGAATAAATTGCAGAAATAATCAGACTTATCCTCTTGTTCATTTTTTAACAGCAATCAGAACATAATAAATAACAGTTCTTATTTTGTTATATATTAAGATAAAAAAGGTTAAGGTTCTATGGTCATGAGATGATACAAGTTATATAAATGGGGAGTCTGTTTGTAAGCACTGCTATCTGATGATGCAAATGAAATCAACATATCACCTGTTCTAGGACATGCAACCCATTGATGAATAGCATAATAGCCAATGTGAAAAATCATCCATTGGACATCATTGAATTTGAACATGATATTATTCTTTCCATTATACACCATTCGAAGGATAACCATTGCATTAAGTAAATCAATAGATCCCCAATCTTTTTCAATTGCTCTACTAAGTGATTTATAATGATACCAAAATTGAGGTTGTATCCTTCTATATTCTTTTGATCTAATTGGTTCTAATATTTTCAAATAATTCACAGGGTTTCTTGGATCGTAAAATGGTCTTTGGGTTGCTGCCATGGTTTTATTAATATAGAAATTAGTCCGTCGTATCACATCTTTAATTGGCCAGCAGGGATTGTTTGCTTCATCTTTTTGATTCCAACTACCAATATAAGATAGATTTTTATTTTGTTCTAATACCACAGTTTTATTTATTTTTCCATCGGATATAAGAATATTATAACCACAGGTTTTATTGGTATTCATTATTTGAACTGCATCTTGAATGGATGATGCATGGTCTAGTACCTCTTTCATCCTAAATCGCAGATGAGTCCCTTCATACGTTTCATCATAACTATAGGATGTGGCATGGGCAATACATATCCCATTTTCATTGATACCACCATAACAATAGGAAAATCCAGTGAATCCTGGATACATGGAAGCAGATCCATTTTCTGGTTCACGTATAATCAAAACTTGTGAGTTCCAATCCTCACCTGTAATTGGATCTTTAATATAAGTGTAATCTAGGCTTCGTGCAAAATATAAATCACCTGTATCTGTTGCATTTCCCCAGGCTGAGAAAAGAGCGCAGTGATATTTCATAGGAACAATATTAGCAACTGCTATGGTCTCAAATGAAAGCTCAGATCCATCCGCAATACCTCGTAATTCATCCATAACATGTTCAGGAACAAATGCTTTTGTTTTATTCCAAATGGTCAAAAAATCCTGAAAAGTTGTTCCAATAGAATCAAAATAATTAAAATAAATTAACATATTTTTTTGAATTTTCTCTTTTAACAGATATCCATGCTGATAGCCCATTTGATAATCTGATCCTTCAGTATGAAGCACAAGTAGATCATTTAATTCAATAATCCATCCACCATGTAATAAATCATTATCACCAATGTTCACTGCTTCAACAGTTTGTAAAAAACTATAACTGACATGAGGAATTGATAAACAAACAATAATTATGAATAACAAGGATAGATTTGTTTTTAATCTCATATCATTTCTTCCCTATTTATTATAAGAATCATTCTATATAATTATTATCTAGTTACCAGTACTATATATCTTTGAAAGGTTATAAAACTCTAAAGAAAAATTATATTTTTTTAAACCGATCACTATTTCTTGCCGATAAAACAAGCTGTTTGATTTCATCAGGTAATTGTGTATTCTGCCACAGTTTTTCTTCTTCAATTGATTTTTCGGCAACATTCACCGCTTTTAACGCATACCAGGCTGCACCTAATGAATGATCAGCCATATGAGCAGTTGCTACTGCATGACCTACAGAACGAGCAACTGCAATTTCAATGGGATTTTTTGAATTACGGGCAATACGATGAGCAAGAACCGAAGCATTTCTGGCATCTCCAACTGAAGCTTTATTTTTTGTCCATGCTTTTCCAATCTGTAATACATTTTCTAATTGTTCATCAACATCATCTACCAATTGGAAAACATGTTCTGAACATTTACATGCCCATCTCATTAATAGGTAATGTTGATTCTTCTTTAATGGACCACCTCGATGCTCAGCAATAAAGCGTTTATCTCGCATAGTTTGCCTAAAAAGAACATATATATCCTTAGTTAAAAATCTTATCAAGAATAGACACTTTAAAAGATATGATTACTTGTGATATGCAACATAAATATCAGCTTCTATTCTCTCAATATCCTTAGTATAATAAAAATGCACAAAATATAAATTACCCTGCTTATCAATTGTTGGTTCACCAGATAAATTCGATACTATTTCAACAGGCTGACCCCAAGATCCATTATTATCCTTTTGACAACGAAATATTGCAGGGCCGATGTAACCATTTCTACTTTGACTAGTAAACCATAATTCTGATTGGTCATCAGTAACAAATGGTTGGACCTCATTATTTTCATCAGTATTTATAGGATATGGAAGCACAGTAGGCTCAGACCATCCTTCATTAGTTTTTTCAAGAACATAAAGATCTTTTGATGAAGTACCATCTTTATCACAATACAGGTATTGTCCATCTTTTGTAATATGAAATTCCCCGACATCATACTTTTTATTAAGCATCTCTCCAGCATTTCTTATTTCAGTCCATTTGTTATTCTCATAAATTGCTGTATAAACATCTGCCTCGCCATAATTTCCTTGACGAATGGACCCAAACCATAACATATCATTTTGATAGAATGGTGCTCCATCCAATGCAATTGAATCAGATAATATTACCCGAGTTGGTTCTTCCCAGCTATTTTGAGTTTTATGAGACCACCAAATACCCGTCACACCATCTACTAATTGTTCCGAATATGACGCATTGGTATCAGGGGTAAACCAAAAAAATAAGATAGATCCATCAGATGATATAAAAGGTGAATCTTCAATTCCTGCGGTATTTATTGTTCCTTCTATTAGTACTGGTTGTAGCCATTCCTCCGAATGCATAATCGGCGGATACAAATCAGATTCAGGAGTCATTTTCACTGCATTATCCGGAATTGCTTCCTCACGGGTCTTGATATCATTTGATATACATCCCGTAAATAAACTCGAAAATAGGCCAATTATGATGAAAATAAAAAAACACGTTCTATAATATTTCATATTATCATCCTCAATGCCAATTCATATGATTGCACGCCTTTTAAATGTAATACTAAGCTATTTAGAACATTAAATGTTATTTTAAAAAAAACTGTGTTTTATATATAATCTATTAGCTAAATACATTAGAAAAATCACAAAAAGCCTGTTATGTACGGCAATAATATAATAACGTTCATTTTCCATAATATTAACAAATCTGTGGTGAAATAATGGGAGATGCAGACATAATTACAAAAAAAGTATCATGCCCTCATTGCAAAAACATCTTTACAGTTCAAGGAACTCTTGGTCAAACAATAGAAATCACCTGTCCAAGCTGCCATACCAGTGGAATATTTTCATTCAAATCTGACAAACCAATTAAGGAACCTATCGACAAATCAGCAGCAGTTATCGTACAAAACCTAGAATTTAACTATCCAAAGTCAGAAAAAAAAGCGGTTGATAAGATATCATTTCATATTAACAAAGGTGAAATATTTGGATTTCTAGGACCTAACGGAGCCGGCAAAACAACGACACAAAAAATTATTATTGGTCTATTAAAATCATATCAAGGAAATGTTGAATTATTGGGGAAAAACCTCCGACAGTGGAATATTAATGTGTATAATAGAATCGGAGTCGGGTTTGAACTGCCAAATCATTATCAGAAACTTACTGCCTTCGAAAATTTAGAGCTTTTTTCATCATTTTATAACAAAAAAACCATTCCTCCAATGGACTTGCTCGAACTTGTCCAACTTGAAAAAGATGCACATCAAAGAGTCGCAACCTTTTCAAAAGGAATGAAATCAAAATTGAATTTTGCTCGATCACTTATCAATGATCCTGAAATCCTTTTTTTAGATGAACCAACCACTGGTTTAGATCCAGTCAGTTCTCGTTTGATAAAGAATATTATTAAAGAACAGCGAAAGGATGGAAAAGCGATTTTTTTAACCACCCATAATATGAATGATGCTGATGAGCTCTGTGATCGGGTTGGTTTTATTGTTGATGGAAAACTTATGCTTATTGAAAGCCCAAGAGACCTTAAGATCAGGCATGGAAAAAAAATTGTAAAAATTGAATATATGAACAATAATCAATTATTAAGCCAAGAATTTAATATGCAGAATCTTGCAGATAACAATGAATTTTTGAATATTTTACGATCTAGAACAGTACAAACGATACACAGCAAAGAAGCAACCCTGGACGATATTTTTATAAAAGTAACAGGCAGGCAAATTAAATGAATAATATAAAAAATATGCTTAAGTGGGAATTTACTCTTTTATATCGGTATAAAATAATCCATATTTCTTTTTTAAGTATATTATTATATTTTCTTACTACTCAAGCAGTCAATTCATTACAAAATCAACCCAGCATAAATTCAGTGTTACTTTTTTTTGATCCCGCAGTTATTGGTATTGTTTTTGTGGGAGCATTGGTTTTGTTTGAAAAATCAGAAAACGTTTTGCAAGCACTTGTTATCACACCCATGAAAATTGATGAATACCTGCAATCAAAAATTATTTCATTAACAGCTCTTTCACTTCTTTCAGCATTTATTTTCATGATTTTAATGACTGTTTTTAATGAAACAGAATTTAATTTGTTCTATTTGTTTATTGGAATAACTCTCACATCTATAATGTTGATTCTTCTTGGTTTCATCATCGTTTCTCGAGTTCAAGGTGTTAACGGATATCTACTTGGAATGATTATTGGATTTTTAGGATTAACATTTCCTCCACTTCTTAACATATTTGGATTGTTTGAAAGTCCCCTTTTTTATCTTTGGCCTACGCAGGCATCATTTCTAATATTTGAGGCTGTTTTTGTTTCTAACACCTTAGAACTATGGCAGATTATTTATGGTATCGGTTATCAATTTCTATGGATTATATTGTTATATTTTCTAGCAAAAAAAACGTTTCAGGAATATATCATTATTCGAGGTGGATAAAACATGGTCACGGTTTTTCGATTAGCTATAAATGATTTTAAAAATATTATTCGTGATAGATTTCTTATTTACGCAGCCATCCTTTATCCTATTATTCTTATTATTTTTTCTCAAATCCTGGTACAATTTATTGCTCCAAATCTAAAATCAAGCATACCACTTGCGGGTAATTTCACTATCTTTTTTTTATTGTTCGTAACCGTTATTCCAATTCTGTATGGATTTATTGCATCGTTTCTTATTCTAGATGAAAAGGATGAACATTTGCTTACCGTTTTACGCGTCATGCCTATTTCAAGAAATTTATATCTTGTATATCGGCTTTTGTTTCTTTCCTTTTTTTCATTTATGGTCCTTTTGATTTTTCCACCATTATCAGGACTTATTGAAAATACACAATTTTCCTATGTAGCATATATACCAGATGCAGTCTTATTTAGTTTATTGACCCCTTTTTCAGCTATGTTGGTCAGTTCGTTTGCTACAAATAAAGTGCAAGCATTTGCTATATTCAAAATATCAGCAACGTTATACATGCTTCCATTATTTTCTTTCTTAATTTCAGATAATCTGAAATATATTTTTTCACCGGTACCAAATTTCTGGGGATTTATATCATTAAAGGAGCTGATTTTAACTGGCTCAAATAATTACGTTCATTTAATCATTGGATTTATTTATTGTATCATTTTAATCCTAGGGTTATTCTATATCTTCAATAAAAAATACTAACTATCTATCAACTTTTTTTTACTTGAATATTAATTAAAAGTAATTAAAAAAAAAAAGAAGTTCATTCTAAGATGAATACTTCTTCAATGTATTTTCTTTTCAGAGCTTTTTTAATTCTATGTGCTAGTTCAAGCGAAGGATTGTATCGACCTTGCTCAAGAGAAATAATAGTCTGTCTGGTAACCTCAACGATGTCAGCAAGTTCCTGTTGAGTCAGTTTCATTTCTTTTCTTAATTCATTCATTTTTGTTTGCATTCTCTTTCATAACTCCGCAGGTATCCTGATTACCTTTTCCGTTCAATCATTTTATATGATATCAAATATGTTAGAATATACAAACAAATTAATCCACTTGAAAATAAATAATATCTTACATTAATGGTGTAAATACCATCAATGATCATTACTGCAAATAAAAACAGTATAAGAACAAGGGTGGTTAATCGGGAGGCTCTATATCCAATATGTTCCATTCGCTCATCAACTATTTTTTCTCTATTAGAAACAACTGTTATTGTAACGATTGCCATGTAGATAAATCCTACAAATAGAATCCAAAATCCAAGTGAGGGGAATCCTGCGAATTCATTTCCACCAATTCCAAAAAGAAGGAAAAGGATACCAATAAGGATAATCGCAGTTCCAAACGCATATTTCATCTTCATTTTATTTCTTGTATAAACTTTTGTGCTTACGGTCATGTTCATCACATCTTAATGTAAAAAATATATTACATTTATACTATATAAAATTTACTAAAATGTAAAAATTATATTACATTCTAGACTTGCTATTTAATCAAAAAAATGATATGGCATAATTTCAATGTCTACTTATTTTATAATAATGAGGTGAAATCGTCTATGAAGATTATTGGAATAAATGGTAGCGCGAGAAAAAATGGTAATACAGCAATTTTGATAAATAAAGTATTTGAAGAACTTCACAAAAAAAATATTGAAACCGAGCTCATCCAACTTGCGGGTAATACTATTCGTGGATGTACAGGTTGCAGGAAGTGTTTTGAAACAAAAGATAATAAGTGCGTCATCAAAAATGATAACATTAACGATATTATTGAAAAAATGATTTCAGCAGATGGAATAATCCTTGGATCACCTACTTATTTTTCAAATATCACATCAGAAATGAAAGCATTCATTGATAGAACCGGCTATGTTGCAATGGCAAATGGATTTCTTTTTAAAAGAAAAATTGGTGCTGCAGTGGTTGCTGTACGACGTGCAGGATCCATACATGCTTTTAATTCAATGAATCATTTTTTCCTCATACAACAAATGATTGTTCCAGGTTCAAGTTATTGGAACCTAGGAATTGGCAGGGATATTGGAGAAGTAGAACATGATGCTGAAGGAATGAATACTATGGCAAATTTAGGTAAGAATATGGCTTGGCTTTTAAGAAAAATAAAATAAAGAAAAAAAATGGAATTAAGAAATTCCATAAGTTCTAAAGGTGAACTCGTACATACTTGGTAGATCTCTCCAGAGATTTCCACTGTCACGAGTGAACCA
>CAZWQV010000047.1:0-15429 GCA_964636235.1 uncultured Thermoplasmatales archaeon | reverse complement strand
GGCAATCAATAGTAAAAGATATGTTTTATTTTTATAAACATATATTTTTTAAATTTTGATAGATTAACGCATTAAGTTTAAATAGGATAAATAAGAAAGTATAACAATAGAAATAAGGGTAGGCTGACTTTCTATGATAAAACCTGGATCTGAAGAAGAAAATGAATACATTTCGTATCTTCTTAAAAAATATGGTAAAAAAGATCCTTCAAAAGGAAAATAGAATACTAAAGATCTGCTTTTTTATTTTTAAGTTTTTAGCAAGTAAGTAACTACTGAATGAAGATCATGGAAACCATCATTTTTTGATTCATTTCTATTCAAATGAATATATTTCATCCCTGTTCTCTTGGCAAAAACCCGATCTGTTTCAGTATCACCAACATAAATGAAGTTTTCTACTTGAACTAGTTTTTTAAATTGATTAAATAAATAAGGATGAGGTTTCATATGTTCAATATCCCAGAGTGTATCCCCACGTCCAACAGCATAAGTAAATATTTTGTGGTATTCAAACTCTTCAATAAAAAGATCAACAATTGATTGTGGTGAATTACTAATAATTCCCAGATCATAATATTTAGCGAGATGGGTTAATGATCCAACATCATCAAACGGTTTTATTATATGCTGCTCTAAAGCCTTTTTTTTCTCCTTTGTATATATGGTATTTCGAATAGGCCATAACACCGTGGGTTCCAAACCAAGTTTCCTAGAGATATTTCGAAATTTCTTTACATTTTTAAAAAAAAGCAATTGTTGATTTTCCATTGAAACAGAAAGATGAAAATGTTCAAGGGTCTTTTGAATAGATGATTCAATCCAACCAATGTTAGTTTCTGAATCAAGCAGCACCCCATCAAGATCAAAGATGACAACCTGTTTTCCGGTCATTTATATTCAAACCTATTATAGACATTTTTTTCTATTAAACTTTAATTTCTTTTCTTTCAAAATAAAAGAGAGCAAGCAATAAACCAACAAGAGTGATGAGAAGGAGAACACCTGTTCCTCCTGCATCGATAGATCCATTTTTTAAAATATCATAAGGAACAAAATAATGTGTTAATGAAATGTAACCGAGTGATTTGAAATCCGGGATCATTTTTGCAATTGATTCAAAAATATATAGACCAATCACTAACGACATGGTAATAATACTTGCTTTCATTTTTTCATCAATTAATGTGGAGATAAATATTGCAATAGCAATGATTGATAAAAAATAGGGAATTGATGCTACATGAGTAAGAAAAATATAATAAAAATTCGCTTCTTCTCCAATGGCTACAGTAGTTCCCATAATTACCAGCATGGTAAAAAAATTTATCAGTAATAAACCAGGTATTAAACCTAAAAATTTTTCAATAATAATCTGGAATCGTGATACTGGATTGGACATTAATATATCTATTGTTTTCGATTCGATTTCTTTTGAAATAATAGATGCTGAGATAAAACCCATTATCATGCCAAGGATAAGAGTCCAAAAGATTTGGTACATTTCCAAATTTAAAAAACCAACATAACTTGCTGTATCCTCAATACCTGTAAGCCAACCAAATGAGTCACCGAAATCATTTACGATACCGGGAAGGGTATCTTTAAACGATGGATAAATTCCAGCATACATAGCGGCTATTCCGCCAAATAGAAGAGCAATAATCAATGTTGTTTTCCAATGATCTTTCACTGTTTGATATGTTATTTGAAAGCGAAGGATATCTCTTATATTAAGGTTCATCACATCTTTCCCCCTTCATCAGTATAATATCTCATGAAAATATCTTCAAGACTTAATTCTTGTATTTTTATATCGAGGACAGTATACGCGGCAAGGGATTTTATAAAAGAGTCAATATCATTAATTGCTGTAAATTCAATCCATCCATTGACAACATGTCCATTATTTTTGTTTATAAGTGTTTGAGGATTTTCCTTTATTTTTACCTTTATCTTTCTTCCTTTTTTCTGTTTTAATGTTTCAATATTTTCAAGTGCAACAATCTTTCCTTCTCTAATGATAGCAACTCGATCACATATTTTATCCACTTCACTTAATATATGAGAAGAAAAAAACATAGTTCTGCCTTTTTTCTTTTCGTTTAATAAAAAATCATAGAATTTTTGCTGAAGAAGCGGGTCTAATCCAGATGTCGGCTCGTCCATTATCACAATTTTCGGATCATCCATAAATGCTTGGACAATGCCCATTTTTTGTTTCATTCCCTTTGAATATCCTTTAATTTTCCTATCTAGAGGAAGTTGAAAAATCTCTAGCATTTCTTCAAGTAAGGGAAGATTAGTATTTCGAAGGTTATTGAAATAATTCAGGAATTGACGGCCGGTCATGTGTTCATATAATGCCAATTCTCCAGGGATGTAACCTACATTTCTACGAATCTTCACAATATTATCTTTTATATTTTCGTTTAGAATGTGTAATGAACCGCTGTTTGGTTTGATAAAACCAAGTAATGTTCTAATGGTCGTGGTTTTTCCAGCACCATTAGGTCCTAAAAAACCAAAGATTTCACCTTTCTTTACGGAAAATGAAATATCATTTACTGCAACAACATTACCATATGTTTTTATTAAACTTTTTACATCAATAACGACTGCATCGGTATCAGTTGATGGTTGGCTCTCTTTTTCGAATGGAAACGTGAACATTCCTTTTAAATGACATAAATCACAGGTGATTTGTACTTTTTCACCTGGTTTTCCCTCAATATCAAGAATATTTCCACATTGCGGACATTTCACTTTTTTCCGATATTTGTAATCTTGCATGCAACCATCTCATTCCCATAGCTTAACTTAGCAATAGGGGTAGGAAGTTTTTTCTATTAATAAATTAGTATGAAATTAATCATGATCTGATCAGCATACTTGTTGAAAAATCGTTTATTTGTTCATTTCAAAATCGTTATATGTTGTTTTTTTAATTTGACCCATACCTGTTGATCCGTGCCAATAAAGCAGCCACAGGGACAAAAATACTGGTTGTTTTTTTTGATAAGAGCGGTTTCCAGCATCCGATTCTTCCAACATCGAATTAAGTGACCTTTTCCAATTTTAATATAACGAAATAATACTTTATCACACTGATTGCATTTAATAAGTAATATACGCCTTCTCATAACATGAAACACTTCATTTCTTGTTATTTGTTATATTTTTGAAGATATGTATCAATTGACTCTTTCATATCTCCAACTGATTTCACGCCCGTGACACTTCCTACTTTTTTTCCATAATGAAAAAAACCAAAATGAGGAATACCCATGATATTATATTGCTTGGCAATTTCCTTTTCATCTTGGGTATTAACCCTTCCAAATGCAACAGATCCTTGATATAATCGTTCTAAACGACGAAGTCTTGGAAGCATTGTTTTACAGGGGCCACACCAGGGTGCCCAAAAATCAATGATAGCAAGTGGATAGGATTCTATGAACTGATTAAATGATTCTTTATTAAGGGATTCTACATGTGAAGGCCAAGTTATTTTTTGTTTATCAACGGGGGATTTTCCTTTTTTCTTTTTAAATAAATCAATCATGATACTTTCAATCCTTATAGGGTATTACACATATGAATTGCAAAATGTCATTGCTGGTATTTGCAAATTGATGCCATTCCATTGGTGGAACATAAATAACATCACCTTGTTTGAAAGGATGAGCTTTCTTTTTATCTTGCAATGCTCCATTACCTTTAACGATAAATACTTCATGTTCCCAATCGTGCTGGTGGAGAGGTGTATGGCCTCCTGGTTGTAATTCAAATAGTCTCATGGTAAAATTCTTTGCCCCATCATCCTTTGTGATTAACCAACGAATTGTAGCGTTTTTTACGCCTTCATTGGTAAGTATCTCTTCTTTTACATCAGTATAATGGACATGTTTCATATCTTCTATTCAACCCCATTTTTTTCAATTCTAATGCTTTTACATAATATTGCTAGATATTATTTTTTTGCCTTATACTTAAATACTGGTGTTCCAAGCCCTTCCTTAATTTCATGGGCAATCAGTGGACATTTTACCATTAATAAAAAAAATATATCTCGATTGATTTCATTTAATGCTTCATAATTTCCCTGTCCCTTAGCAATAATAATGTCAGCGGTCTTCATTTTTTCAACAAATTCATTAGATGCATTGCTTAGAATCATTCCTGGACAAGAAATAGTGCTTTGTTTATCTCCTTCTAATACGGTTGCGAATTCATCAATATGTGCTTCTTTTGCATCTTCTAGTAATGCATCATTAATAATAGGATTAGCTTTCACAACATACGTGATATGATTACCATCATTTTTTATATAATTAATAAGGAGTTTATCAAAAAAGATCTCGCCTGCATTGTCGGCTAGATAAAGAATCTCTGTTGCTTTTTCCAAACGTTTTTTAAATTCATCTAATGCATCTTTATTTAAGGAATTATTTATATGGGTTTCAATGGTCTCTTCAAGTGAGAACCGTCGTTCAGTACCAAAATCAATAACATTTCCAATAATTGCAAGATTAATAGCAGTTTCAAGCGGATCAGATGATTGCCTCATTTTTTCTTGTAACGTATGATATGCTTTTGCCGCATTTATATTAGCCTTCTTTTTAACTGAAAGATATGGGTCTTTATTCTTGGTAACTGATCGAATGATTTGATGAATGTGTTTTGAAATCTCAGGAGGGGAGGCATGAAGCGATTCTTTTTGAAGAAATGCCATGACCTCTTTTACAGCCTCTTCATGTTTTTGCACATCATCAGTGGACATACGAGAAGCTTCAATGGTCTGCTTCAAAAAACAAGGAATGCATTCTAGATTTGCTTTCATAGTTATTCAATTAGTGACAATGATGTCCATGTTGATGTTCATGATGAGAACAAGCATTTTGATCTGTTGCTTGCTGTAATTTTCCCTCTTTGTACAGATTTAAAGCATCTTGTACTGTTCCTTGAGCACCAATAAATACTGATATGCCAAGGCTATTCATGTTATCAAGTGCTCTTTTTCCTAATCCATTACAAAGCAATATTTCGACTTTTTTATCAGATAGAATCTCAGGCGGACTACAAGATCCTTCAGCGTGTTGGCTATTAATTGGAATTATTTCAACATTATTTGATTCTACATCCACGATTGTATAGGTTGTAGCATGACCAAAATGATTGCTTATATCTTCAGTTAGTCCCTTAGATCCATTCGTGGGAATACCTATTTTCATTTTTTCACCTCAATTATTTTGATTTTTTAACCTGTCATTAATGCGCCGCATTTTGAACATTTTCTATGATAACAAGGAATAGTTAATTGTTTCGGTTCAGTATGTCCACAATTAGGACAGGTACATAAACCTTTTATCTGCAGATCCTTTGCATCTTTATCATTAATCAAACATATCACCCGTTATTCTTTATTCTTTTCAATCTCATTTATGATGGAAGTAAATGATGTTTCTATTACTGAACCTTTTTCAATTTTTAAAGACCCTTTATCTGATTTTTCCACAATAGTTGGGTCAAGTGGAATTGAACCAAGATAGGGTATTTGATAGGTTTCTGCTGCTTTTTTTCCACCACCTTGTTTGAAAATATTTACCTGTTTATTGCAATGAGGACAAATAAACCCACTCATATTCTCAATGATACCAATAATTTGCATGTGTAATTTTTTTACAAAGTTTATTGATTTTCTTACACTAGCAAGAGCTACTTCTTGAGGAGTTGTCACAATAATCACTCCTGCGTTTTTTGGAAGGAATTGGGCGATGGTTAACGGTTCATCTCCCGTTCCAGGAGGTAAATCGATTATAAGATAATCCAATGATCCCCAATAAAATTCAGATAGAATTTGCCTTATAGCTCCCATTTTCATCGGTCCTCTCCAAATAATGGGATTATCTTGATTGCCTGATAAAAAATCAATAGATAAAACTTTTAGATATTCTGTTGCTTGAATGGGAAGAAATCCTTTTGGGGAGTGTTGAATTGTTTTTTGTTTAAGACCAAGCATGGTTGGAATTGATGGACCATGAAAATCACAGTCAAGAAGGCCTACTTGCTTTTTCTTTGATGCGAATAATAATGCCAGATTTGTTGACACCGTACTTTTCCCCACGCCTCCTTTTCCACTAAGAACAACAATGATATGTTTTATGTTTGAAAGATTATTTTTTATCTGGTTGATTTGATCGATCTGCTGATTCATATAAGCGGACTCCCTGCATGAATAAGAGGTTTGATTATTAACCTATTGCATGGTCATTTCGATGGAATCGACCTTAGCTTTATTTTTTATAAAACATTTATCATTAAACAGATGATATAGGGTGGCAATGAAATTAGTTTCTTGGAATGTAAATGGGATACGAGCAATTGATAAAAAGGGATTTTTTACATGGTTTCAACAAGAAATTCCAGATATTTTATGTATACAAGAAATAAAAGCTGACCCCGATCAATTTCCTCCACACCTGCGAAATACACCAAAATATCATATTAGTATTAATTCAGCAGAAAGAAAGGGATATAGTGGTGTTGCTACGTATTCAAAAACTCAACCAAAAGATGTAAAAAAAGGGTTTGGATTTGAAAAATTTGATACTGAAGGAAGGATAATCATCTCAGATTATTCAGATTTTGTCCTGTTTAATATTTATTTTCCCAATGGCAAAAAAAATCAGGAAAGACTTGATTACAAACTTGATTTTTATGATACCTTTTTAGCATACGCTGATAATTTAAAAGCAGAAGGAAAAAATATTGTTGTTTGTGGAGATTTTAACACAGCTCATAAAGAAATTGACCTGGCTCGACCAAAAGAAAATGAGCATATTTCTGGTTTTTTACCTGTGGAAAGAGCATGGATGGATACGTTCATTAGCCATGGATATGTGGATACCTTTCGGCAATTTAACAAAGAACCAGAGCAATATACTTGGTGGAGCATGAGAACACGTGCACGGGAAAGAAACGTTGGCTGGAGATTGGATTATTTTTTTGTAAACAAAGAATTTATGCCACATGTAAAAAATGCTTATATTTATTCAGATGTTATGGGCTCAGATCATTGCCCTGTAGGAATTGAGATACATGTATGATATGGTGATAAAAATGAAGGATTCTATCGATTTTATTTATAATGAACAAAAAGAATTATCTGTTTTTGGAGGCATTGCAGCACTTCTTGGCTGGGATCAGATGACGTATATGCCATCTGAAGGTGCAAGTGATAGAGCGGAACAAAGTGCGTTAATATCTCGATTAAGTCATGAACGGGTCGTCTCTGACGTGTTTTGGAATCATATTCAATCCCTATCAAAAAATGTAGATCAACTCAGCGAAAAGGATAGATCTGTGGTAACAAGACTTGAAAAAGATATTGAAAAATCTAGAAAAATCCCCTCTGATTTTGTAACCAGAAGCGTGAAAGCATCCACAATAGCCTATCAAAAGTGGGAAGAGGCTAGATCTCAAGATAATTTTCAAGTATTTGCACCCTATTTAAAGGATATAGTTGAGCTGCAAAAAGAATACTGTGGTTACATTAATCTACCGGGTCCAAAATATAATAGTTTATTGGATGGGTATGAGGAAGGAATGACGGTTAACGTATTAAAAAATGAATTTTCAATATTGAAAAATGATTTAGTAAGCATCCTTCAGAAAATAAAACAATCAGATAAATATCAACAACAAAAAAAATCATCTTTGAAAATGGATAAAATAACCCAAAAAAAGCTTACTACGTTCATTTTAAAACAAATGCAGATGCCATTGACAAAAGCAAGAATAGATGAGTCCACCCACCCGTTCACAACCAGTCTTGGATACAATGATGTTCGCATTACCACTAGTTATGCTAGAGAAAATCCTTTGTTTTCCTTTTTCTCAACTATTCACGAAGCAGGCCATGCATTATATGAACTGGGGCTGCCTCAAGATTCCTATAAAGATACAGTTATTTCTGATTCTCCATCACTAGGTATTCATGAATCACAATCTCGATTCTGGGAAAATATGATCGCGAGAAGTAAATCATTTTGGCAATTTTTTTATCCTGAGTTTCAAAAATATGCACCAGAATATTTTCAACAGGTTTCCTTTGATGATTGGTATTTTATGGTTAATAAAGTAGAGCCATCACTTATTCGGGTAGAGGCTGATGAGCTGACCTATTGTCTTCATGTCATTCTTCGATTTGAAATTGAAATTGATTTAATGGAAGATAAGATTAGTATTGATGATCTTCCAATGATTTGGAATCAAAAAATGAATGAAATGCTTGGAGTTAGTCCTTCCAATGATTTGGAAGGGGTACTGCAGGATATGCATTGGAGTGGTGGCAGTATTGGGTATTTTCCAACCTATGCAATAGGATCCATTTATGCATCTCAACTATTTTCTCAGTTGCAAAAGGATAAACCGGAAATAGATGATCAAATATCCCAGGGTAATTTTACGAACATTCTATCCTGGCTTCGTCACAATATTCATCAAAAAGGACGGTTATATTGTGCAGATGATATTATCAAACAAGTTTGTGGGGAAGGATTAAATTCAAAAGTATATACAAACTATTTAAGAAATAAATATTTTGATTTATATGAGGTTTGATTTATACTTCACTTTTTCATTCTTTTTTATTGATTTGTAACAATACATTTATATCTTATACCTTCGTTTTTACTGTTATTTGGAGTAATAAGTATGATTAATAGAACAACTTGTCTTTTTGTATGCATAGTTTTGTTCATAAGTATGGGGGGCTTTTCCATTACATCTGCCTGTACCGGCTTTACCGCACATGATAATAACACTGTTCTTACAGGTCATAATAAGGACTGGTGGAGCCCAGATACAATGATACGGGTATATCCAGCGGATGCTGATTCATATGGAAGAATCTTTTTTGAAATACCCTATCCACATATATTCAATAGCAATTATCAGGTTCCTGCAGGTGGGATGAATGATCAAGGATTGTTTTATGAAAGCTATGTTACGCCAATGCTTTTTGCTTCATTTGAACCGTTGAAACCACCTATTTTTAGAAATCCTGTAACCTATTTAATGGAAAAATGTGCAACGGTTGAGGAAGTGGTTGATTATATTGAGTCCCATAACCTGTTTTTTGTCAATTATCTTTTATGTTCGGGGCAGGTTTTTGTGATTGATAAAACCGGTGATGCAGCTATTATAGAAGGAGATGAGATCATAAGGATTAATGGTAATTATCAAGTTTGTACAAATTTTCTCCAAAGTGATCCTTCGCTTGGCAATTATCCTTGTTGGCGGTATGATACCGCTGTTTCTATGCTTGAAAATATGACTGAATTATCTGTTTCTTACTTTAATGAGATTTGTAATGCTACTCATCAGGAGGGATTTACCCAATATTCCACTATTTGTGATTTAACAAATGGTATCATGCATGTGTATCATTTTCATGATTATTCCAGATCAGTTGTATTGGATGTTAATAAGGAAACAAGTAAGGATGCTCATATGTATTATTTACCATCTTTATTTGAACCTGATTCTAATCTGCCACCTTTCAAACCAATGATGCCTCAAGGGCCAAGTAATGGTGTAAAAAAAGAGGAATATATTTTTGAAACAAATACAAGCGATGTTGATAATGATCAAACTGAGCTATATTATATGTGGGATTTTGGTGATGGAACCCAAACAAATTGGCTATATAACCGAGCGCCATACTGGGGAAAGGCAAGGCATACATGGAATAGACCAGGCACTTACTTTATAAAAGTAAAAGCAAGGGATATTTATGGAAAAGAAAGTAATTGGTCAGATGCATTAGAATTCACTGTTTCTAAAAGTCTATCTTTGGACTATTTGATTAAATCAATCGTGAAATTTTAAATATAAAAAATTATGTTAAATGCATAGAGAGAAGGAAGTACCAAATACGTCCTGCATTATTTATTTGGTGGTTCATTTCTGAGGGGAAACCACCATTTTATAACTGCATTATTGTTCTGTTCGTTAGATTCTTTCACGGTGTTATCTGGGTCAACAATACATTCTAAAATAAGACAAATTCGAGAGTTAACATAACCACTAATTTCATAGTCAAATGGGCCCCATGAATCAAATATGAATGTATCGCTCGGATAAATAGGGTTTGGAGAATCTTGTCCCCTCATATCAATAAAATATGGATAAATATGTAAAATGTGTTTGAATGGGAAAGCTACCAAATAAAGAAGTTGAGGAGAAATTTTTCCAATAAAACCCATAATTTTATTACGAAATAAAAAAGTTCCAAGAGGATATACTGTTGCAGTTACGTTATAATGATCTGCTTTTGCATCACCAATATTTGAAATTGAGAAATTATACCAATACGAACCATCCTTTTCAAAGATATTTACTGAACCAATTAAATCAGGTAATTCACTTTGGTTAGTATCTAGTTTATCTGATGTTGGATTACTTGTAACTAGTTGAATATTTGGAAGTATCATTAAAAATATAATACTAAGAATAACGCTCTTTTTCTTACCTTTTATCATATGGTTCTTTTTATTATATGAATTAATTTATATTTATAATTATTTGCTTTTTATTAGTTGTAAAAAAAGGTATTTAATAATCATACTTCATGCATAGGGAGAAGGAAGTACCAAATACTTCCCACACGAAACAAAAGATAGGCACCAAATGCCCTCAAATGTTCCCTAAGCTACGTATTATTTTGGTTTATATTCTATTTAAGAGTATATTGTTATTTTTTCAAATTGAAATTTTAAAAAACTAAGGATTTAGCAAATTTCACAATATGGTATTAAGCAAAAACATTCAGTTTACTATTTTATTATCTTATTTAACCCATTCCCATGATTCTACTCACAAGATAACCAGCTATCCATATGCATGATAATAGCACAATTACGGCTGCTATTTCCCATTTTTTCATAGGAATCCTCCCACATCTCTCTATAATAAAAAAGAAGATTGATGTTTAAAAAGATTTCCCAAGTAATCCAATGAATTATGCACCAAATTTCTCCAATCGCTTTGCATTTGCAAGAGCAATTGGCATTAGATCGACTGCGGGCAATCTTGGTCCTAATCCACCGGTCATACATGCACGTTCTCCAAATGATTCGACATGATCTTTTCTACAATATTTTGACCATATAAGGACGGGTACTGGGTGCCAACTATGCGCTTTCATCAATGAAGGTGTGGAATGATCCCCTGTAACAACGATAACATCTGGGTCCAACTGTCGTAAAAGAGGAATTTGCTGGTCAACCTCTTCAATTATTGATTTCTTTTTCTCGTAATTTCCATCCTCCCCATAGCTATCTGTTTTTTTCACATGAATATAAAAGAAATCAAATTCGGTCCAATGATTTTTAAGAGTTTGAAATTCATCTTCTATATGTTCTCCAGTTTCCAGTACGTCCATACCGATTAATTTGGCCACTCCGCGGTACATGGGATATGCAGCAATTGCTGCTGCCTTGAGACCGAAACATTCGGTCATCTGAGGCCAACATGGTTTTTCTGAAAACCCTCGTAAAAGAACCATGTTTGCTGGATGCTGATCTTTTAAAATATCGGCTGCTTGGCTGATAAATTCTTTCACAAGCGTTGCCGTATGTTTGGCTGCCGGATCAGTTATTACAGGGTCCAGTGGTTTTTTACCTGTTTCTTGCGGATCTGTATCTTTCAATGCTCCGGAGAGATCCTTTCCTCGAAAAACCAATAAAAATCGATGTTCTTTCACAGTTATTACAAAAACCTCAACACCAGGAATTTGAACTTTTTCCTGTAGTAATGAACAGAGCTGCTGATTAGTTTCAGTAGGTATTCTTCCTGCTCTTCTATCTGTTATTATTCCTTGGTTATCAATTGTACAGAAATTACCTCTCGCTGCAATATCGCTGTCTTCTAGATCAAAACCAATTCCATTTGCAGCAAGCACGCCTCTTCCAACTTGGTATTTCAATGGATCATAACCAAATACTCCCAGATGACCTGGCCCGCTGCCAGGGGTGATACCAGATGAGATGGGAACTTGCAAACCACATATGCTTTCTTTTGCTAAATTGTCAAGATTGGGTGAATGTGCTGCTTCCAGTTCTGTTTTATTCGTTTCAGGATCTGGTAAACTTCCAACTCCATCCATTATTAAAAAAACAATTTTTGTGTCGGATTGTTTAATTAATGTTTGTATCAATGATAAATCCATACCTAACCAACTCCATTTAATAATGATTAAATTCGCTATAAAACTAGATGAATTCTCAGGTCCTAATAAATATTCGCTTTAAATCAACTTAATTATAAGTGAATAATACTTCATTTTTCCCTAGGATATAAGAATAAAATATAAAAACCAGAGGTAGTTGATACATTAAGACTTATATTTCAGTTGATTTCTCATGCAAAAAAAAGTTCAATGTCCTAAATGCCATACGATTATTTCAATAGAAGGTTTTCCTGGTGAGACAAAAACACTTATTTGCCCATCCTGTAATTTAAGGGGAAAGGTTCAGTTCGATCAGAAAATAATAGATGGTAACAGTGCCATAGCTGTCATGAATCTACGGAAAGAATATGGCTCTTTGATAGCGGTTGATAATATATCATTTTCAGTGAGAAAAGGTGAGGTGTTTGCCTTTCTAGGGCCTAATGGTGCGGGCAAAACAACAACGGTTGAGATTATTGAATCTATTCGAAAACCATCAGCTGGAACTATTAAGATTCTTGGTAAAGATATTAAAACATCCTTCAATCAAATTAAAGATAGAATTGGCATTCTTCCTCAAGAATTTAAATCATTTGAAAGACTAACCGTAAGAGAAACCCTGGAATATTATGCTAATTTGTATAAACAAAAAGCAGACATTGATGAGATTTTAACTGCCATGGATTTAAATTTTTATGCAAATAAATTGTATAAAGATCTTTCTGGAGGTATGAAACAACGTGTTGGGGTGGCAATTTCATTGGTAAATGATCCCGAAATCGTTTTTTTAGATGAACCTTCCACAGGACTTGATCCTAAAGCACGAAGAGAAGTATGGGAAGTAATTGCAAATCTAAGAAACAAAGGAAAAACAGTTTTCTTAACCACTCATTATATGGAGGAAGCAGAGTATCTTGCTGATTATATATGCATCATTCATAAAGGTAAAATAATCGCTCAAGGCACAACCAATGAATTAATAAACACCTATGGATCATCTAGCATTCTTCATCTTAGAAAATGCAAAAACAACAATGTTGATAACATTCTTTCAGAAAATGGTTTTACCATTCTATCAAAGAAAAATGGAAATCTCTCTATTAAACTTAAAAATAAAGATCAATTATTTGAGATTTTATCCATCTTAAGACACGAATGTATTGATTTTGAAAGTATTGATGTGAAACGATCGAATCTTGAAGAAGTATTTCTAAATTTAACTGGTTCAAAACTAACGGAGGATGCCTAATGAATTTTCGTATCATTCTTAATGATTTCATCGCTGATTTAAAAACATGGTACAGAAGTAAAGGAACCATGTTTTGGACTATCGTATTTCCAATTATGTTAATTCTCATATTTGGTGCTATTTTTTCAGGTAGCCAGAATGCAAGCTATGATCTATGGATTCATGATGAAGATAATTCCATGTTTTCACAGGGATTCATTGAAGGATTAAGTCATACAGGTTATTTGACTATTAAAATGGAAACTAATATTTCTGAAAACACCAATATTTCATCCTATCTTAAAGATCATGATATCAAATTTTTAATTAATATTCCAAAGGATTTTGGCCAAAAAATTCAACAGTCATTGATGGATTCATCAACAAAAGTTGATATTGATTACTATTTTGATCCCAGCGAGCAAACCTCAAATCAGGTTATTCAAGGAATTGTGTCAGCAGTTGTTGAACAGATGAATATGAACATTACTCAAGGACGAACGATTATTGCTTTAAAATCCAAAAGTTTGCTATCGGAAGAATTTTCTTACATTGATTTCTTTCTACCAGGAATGATAGGATTTACCATTATGCAATCAGCAATATATGGCACTATTGAACGAAATACACGTTTTAGAAAAGATGGTATTCTTAGAAAATTACTTACCACTCCAATAAAAAGAACGGAATGGATATTTGCAAAAATGCTTTTTATGATGTTTTTATCATTTATTACAACCGTTCTTATCATTATTGTTGGTATGCTAATTTATAATTTAACCGTAAATATCAATATTTTTATGCTGCTTATTATCATCGCAACCAGTTTTCTTTTTTCTGGTATGGGTATGATCATCGGTCGATTCGTAAAAGATGAGGAATCAGCTGCAACTGCAGGTGGTGCCATTACGTTTCCCATGATGTTTCTTGCTGGAACATTTTTCCCTCTTGATCAAATGCCAGAATTTTTACAGCATTTCGCAAAGGTTCTTCCTCTTTACTACATTAATGAAGGTTTGAGAAATGCAATGATCTATTTAAAATGGGATTATGCGTTGTACTATACAGTTATAACCGTTGTTTTTGCAGCAGTGTTTTTCATCATTGGAGTGTTTTTAACAAAATGGGATGAGGACTAACGATACCTGTCTGGTAGATCAAAATGGGTATGCGAAAAAAATGAAAGGTCCATATGTGACCAATCATCAAAATCCCCTTCTCCATTGTTACCGTCGGAAAATGTGAGGATTTTATAGGTGTACCAATAGTTCATACAGCTTTTATAGGGTAAATATTTGAACCATTGTTTGTTAAAAATCTGGGTTGCTACAGTGTTATCGTTTCCACCGAAATCATCTACTGTTAAACCAAGCGTGTGACCTAGTTCATGGATGCTTCCACCAATGATCAAATTCTGTCTTTCTCTATTTGGTTGATTGTCCTTTAACCATTCTGCTGAAATACAAAATGAATCAAGATGATCCCAACCGATAACGGCAAAACCAGGGCTAGGGCCGTAATCACAGATTAATCCATAGTGAAATATTCCTTTTCGAGGATTGTTCATATTGTTATGTAAAAAATAATTCCAATAATAATCTTGAAGTTGAGCATAATTGAAATGTGATTTATAAGGAATTTGTTCTCCACCGCCAAGACTCCCAAGATCAATATGAAGAGAAATATTATGTTCTACAAATGAATCAATGATTTCTGAGAACTCTTGGATTAAAGGTTTATTTGTTTCACCGGTTGTTTTTGTTTGCATCCAGTCAAATTCTAAGAAAATATCTTTTCGATATGGATCTGCACCCCAACTTGATGCATAGCATTCTTGAACGTTTGATAAACCATCCTTATCTGGGTCTAATTCATAGTGGTTATCAAAACTATTTGGATTATAATGATATTTTATTTCCCACCAATCGGGAATGGTATCATTATCACTGTCCAATTCGTTAAAGTT
>CAZWQV010000046.1:0-15546 GCA_964636235.1 uncultured Thermoplasmatales archaeon | reverse complement strand
ATAATCAAATAAAACCAATTATTTTAGATACATTTAGGGAAAAAATAAAAGAAGTATTATTCATTGCAGGGATGCAATTATTTATCTTGCCCGTGTGAGGTAGCTTGGATATCCTGAGGGCCTGCGGAGCCTTCTACTCGGGTTCAAATCCCGACGCGGGCGTAAAAATACTACTACTAAAATAGCTTAAAATATCCTAATTTACATTCTTTTTGATTTCTAAATGGGTTGTATTAATGGTTAATTATTAAGATTTTTTTTTCGTAGTTTTTTCTATCTTTATATTTCCTAGTTCTTCTTTCCCATATAGTTTTGCTTTTCTCTATTTGTTTTTTTAAAAATGCTTTTTCATCGGATGGTGTTATCTCTAATAAACAGTCAATACAAAGTCTTGAATATGGATTTTTATTCCAAAATCCATGTTCTTCGTATCTAGTTAATTCTTTATTACAAATAGTACATTCCATTTATCTATCCAATAATTATATTTAGGATTCATTTATATTTAAACATTAATAGTTATAATTACATTTTTTGGATTTGTATAAAAAAGCAAGATGATTTTTTTATAAGCAAGGTAAATGGGAGGAAGAGATTTTGATGATTATTAGATGTGGATGTGAACGAAAAAGTAATTAAATTTATATTAAAATAGATGGATTTTTATTCCCAGTATAAACGATTCATTGTATTTTTGAATCTATTTATTTTTAATGATTATTATTTGTGACAGTATCCAATTATAATTAAGAAATAAAAAAGTAAAATATTTTAAAACTCATCATATCTCGAAAAATTTATGCTCTTCTCTTTAATCTTTAGAAGAAACGCACGATGCAGGATTTTTTTTGAAATAAATATAGAAAACTGATTTTTACATAGATATCAATACTTTTAATAATAATTTTTAGATTATTGAAATTAATTTCTTACCTCTCTCTGTTATATAAAATAGATTTGATCTGCCAACATGTTTTAAGTTTAGTAATTGATAATCCAATAATTTTTTTATTTTATAATATCTTTTATGAATTATCAATAATTATCATTTTTGCCAAAAA
The DNA here is from genome assembly GCA_964636235.1 of uncultured Thermoplasmatales archaeon. GTDB lineage: Archaea > Thermoplasmatota > E2 > DHVEG-1 > DHVEG-1 > EX4572-165. The sequence goes on along the minus strand of CAZWQV010000046.1, from coordinate 14,485 downwards.
AATAAAGGAAAATGATTTAATAATATAAAAAATGTTATTAATTAGGTGTATATTTGGTATAATTTGGTTTGGAGGGATCTATACAGAAATAATATAGTCAACCAAATTTCTTCAAATGATTGAATTCCCATCTTTCAGAAGTAGAATAAATGGATGATTATTTTATTGTGTGTTCATTATTTCTCTCCAAACTTAAGTAAAGTCATATTTTTGAAGATAAGATAATTGTAATTGGAAGAATTAGATAGTAATGTGGGAAAAGTTCATTCTATTTTATATTTCGGAGATTTTTTTAAAGTATAATTATTCATTAAAAAAATTATTCATTTTTTTCTCAATCTATAAGAAAATAAAATCATTGATATAATCAGAATAATAAATTCAAAACCAGGAGTATTTGTATTATCATTGGATGTATCCTCGTTTGATGTTCCTAGATCATAAGAAGAACCGTATGGTTCAGGATCTGTATTATCACCAATTCCATCCATATCTGAATCGAACCATTCTGAATCATCATAAGGAAACTCATCGATATCATCGGTAAATCCATCGCCATCGGAATCATATGGTTCATAGGTATCTTGTTCAACTGTGAAGGTATTCCACCAATAGACATGGTATGGATCTTCAGATGATCGTTCATATGCTGCATAGACATAATAGGTACCTGGATTTACTGAAAATGGTATTGTTGCGGTACCTGTTAATTGTCCGTTATAATCGATATATGCTGAACCAATTGGATTTTGATAGCCCCATAGGTTTGGATTGATGATATCTGCAGGTCTAACGTCCCATACTATTTTATACTCCAATCCATAATATTGGTCATAAAACTCTGGTTCTACATCATTATAGATATTTACGCTCACTTGTATTTCTGTGCCTGGCGTTCCGTTAGAGGGATAAATTGTTAAATCGTCAGCAGATATTGATACAGGAAACACACTGATGAAATAAAATAATCCAATTATGATAAAGATTATTTTCCGAATCATTAAAAAATGAAAACTTAGTCTAATTTATATTATTTACCCTGTTTGCAGTTCTAATATTGAATGGTTATGATATTACATCATTTGTATTTTTTACAACAATAATTAATTAAATATTTTGTTACTCTAATGATTTTATAATTTGTTCTGTAATTTTTTAAAAAACTTTTATTTTAACCAATTTTTACATATTTACTTTCATTTTTGCCGCTTTATGAGATGATTAAATAAATAAATTTATATATTATTATAAATATCATATATATTAGTGGAGAAATGGGATTAATTTTTTTTAATAAAAATCCATCTTTCCTCACCATCCATCCTTTCCCCGTTTCTCCACCATCCATCTTATTTTATTTTTATATGAAAATATTTCATTAAGGAAAGATTATTTCTATAAAACCTGGTTATTATTGGTAAATTATATTTATTATTGACTTTTTAAGATGTAATTATTAATATTATTATCGTAAATTTAAATTAATTGAATCATATGTGGCAATTAGTAAAATTAATGAAAAACAAATAATAAAATTTAAATATGTAATAATTATTATAGATTATTGCAAAAGGAGAATAAGGAGGGAAGGACAACCTTTTTCATATTAAGTTTGTCCCCTATATTATTCCTTCCCTTCTTTTTTTACACATGTAACAGCACTAATTTTTTTATTTTATGGGAAACAAAAAGAAGTATTAATTAGCAAAGTGTGAGATATCAAATGAATAGATATGATACAAAAATCATCAATTACATTAACAATCTCTATTATTAGTGTATCACTGGCTGCCATTCTTATAAAAACTGTATCAAAAGAAACCTCACCAATTACCATATCTTTTTATAGAATGCTTTTCACAACTCTTCTTATTTTTCTGATAGTACTACTAAAAAAGAAGTATCAACAACAAATACTCCTGTTAACAAAAAAACAAATCCTAGTAATGAGTATTATTGGAGTAGTATTAGCTATTCATTTTGTTCTTTGGATAACATCCTTAGATTTAACATCAGTGGCAAGCTCAGTTTTATTAGTAACCGCACATCCAATTTTAGTAGGACCAATATCCCATTATTTCTTAAAAGAAAAATTATCATTTATTAACTCAATTGGTATAATCATATCATTTTGTGGCATTATCATTTTAGTATATGGTAATAGTGGATTAATTAATTCATCAATTGATACCGTGGAGGGAAACATTTTAGCCTTTTTAGGTGGAATCGCAGCAGGTTTATACATCTTGGGTGGAAGATATACTAGAAATAAAATTGCTGTAATACCTTATGTCTTTGTTGTTTACAGTGTGGCAACTATTGTTCTATTTTTCTTTAGTTTGATTTTTGAATCAACGCTGATAAATGTTCCCATAAGAGATTTGGAAATTATCTTACTAATGGCAGGTATATCAGGAATTCTTGGGCATACGCTGTATAATTGGTCATTAGAACATATAAAAGCATCAGTTGCATCTGTTGCTCTTCTTGGCGAGCCGATTGGATCAGCTTTTTTTGCTGCAGTTCTTCCATGGATTCATGAGATTCCAACTAGATATACATTATTTGGTGGTTGTATAATACTCACTGGTATTTATTTAACTGCAATGAACAAACAAAAAAAAGACAAGATACTTTAATCTAGAATATGAACTGAATTGTTAGCGGATAATAATGTGATTAATTTTTTTGCCCACACTAACTTTCTGAGCTTCACCTGACTATTTTTGGTATGTGGCAATGAATATGAACCAATAGGACCAAGGAAATCAAATCCTATTAAAAAAATCTCATACGCATGAAAATGCGTTGCTAAAAACACGCATCTATCCCCATCAGTAAACCCACCAAAATTAAATACATGTGATAACTTTTTAGGATCTGCTTGGGTGGAGCCTGCGAGATGATGGAAAAATTTTGGTGCCACTGATTCTATTGTTGAGATATTATCTCCATGAGCATGAATCAATATGAAACTACCTTTCTTATTTGCATACAGCTGATCATTAATATCCCCATCGAGATCTGTTACTATTATATCAGGAAATATTTTTTTTTTGATAAGACCTGTTGTTGCCCCATCTGCACTTATTAACAAAGCTTTATCAATAATTTGTTTGTGTTTTATAATTCCCTCCTCAAGACTTGGTCCTGCTCCAAAAACAACCACGGACCTATCTTGGATCCTTTTTAAAAAAATATCAGGTGTTAATAATGGAAGTTTATTTTGCAGAATTTGATCCAATATCATAGCTGATTTTTTATCTTCTTTTTCTGAAAAAGAAAAATCAGTACATATCTCTCTATAGATTGGATACCATTTTTTATAATTCATAAAAAGCAATTGTAAATAATTATGTTGTCTGTTGTTCTAATTTTAATTCATTTTTCTTGGTTTGATATATATCTTTAATATAATGATAAGTAATGGCTCCGACAATAGAAATCATAATTCCAGTCATGATATTGCCGATGAAAAAAGGCGTGAAAAATGGTTCAATGTAAAATGTTTCTGGCCAATTCAAAAGGGCTCTATGCAATGATTCAAAAATGGCTGTAGAAATAAAACCAAAGGCAAGAAGTGAAAATGGATAGATCCAATAACTCCAAGGTGTATTATTATCTTTAACATAAGAATCAACAACATAACCGAAAACGAACAATAAACCAGCTACCACAATGCCCCAGACCATATTAGACATGAATGTTAACATTTGCAATAATTCTGTTTCATCAGCTACTTCTGCATTGGTAAGAGCGATAAATAAACTAGCGATGAGCACAACAATTCCAATAACGGTAGTATAAATAGTAAGCTTTCCGGTTAAGAAACCTGATTTAACTTCTTTTCCTACATAGGATATTGTCCGTTCTAATCGAAATACTCTAATCAATAAATAAAGCCCAAGGGTCATTAGTATTGCTCCAAAACCACTTGTTCCTAAGTCTAGTAGAACAAATAATGCCCATACAATTAACACTAGGCCAATAGGTAAAAGGAATTGTTTTAATACTTTATCATCATCAAGCATCTTTAAGATGCGGTAATAAGTATCTTCTAGCTGTCTGCTTTGTTTTACAGATACTCTTTGGATAGACGTTATTTTAACTCGGGATTGGATAATCGGTAAAATATATTCATCTTCAGCACCATCAGTAACGAAGATGACATTATCTGCTTGAGTTTTTAAAAGGACTTGCTCTAATTGATTTGCAATGATCTCATCTGATTTAATGCCAACATTAATATGGCCGCAGAGTGTGGCTATTTCAATTTCTCTGTGATCTTGCATGAGTTTTTTATATAGGGATATAGCATAATAGATTGCATTTAGATCGGAGTCCTCTGGATCTGCTTCACCAAATTTTTGAGCCGCAATACTATTTGCATCTATTCCAATGATTGGGCTTTCTATTTTTGCCTTCCTACCAAAATCATTGTCCCTATCAATATTCAATATTAGAGTAGTCATGGGTTCTTAAAAATCGAATAGAAATGCGGATATATAAGTATATTGTGACAATTAGGGAAAAACCTATCAATTACGTAAACTATTTATAAAGGCAGAAGAATTGCAGGATGTATTTTTCCAGGTTTTGAGGAGATAAAATGTCATCAGAAGGATTAAAGAAAACTGGAACGACCACGTTAGGCTTAGTGTGTAAAGACTGTGTTGTAATCGCAACGGAACAACGAGCTACTATGGGAACATTAATTGCCCATAAAACGACCAAGAAGCTCTATCGAATTGATAATCATCTTGCCCTTGCAACAGCAGGTCTTGTTGGAGATTTACAGGTTCTAGCCCGATATCTCAGTGCGGAAGCAAATCTTTATAGATTGAAACGTGAAAGTCCAATACCAGTGAAAAGTGCTGCAACTTTAATGTCAAATATTATGAACCAACGAAAATTTATGCCTTATTATGTCCAACTTGTCCTAGGAGGATATGATACTACAGGTGGGCATGTCTATTCTCTCGATGCTGCTGGAGGTGCAATTCCTGATAAATATACCTCTGCTGGTTCTGGTTCACCATATGTGTTTGGTGTACTTGAGGATCATTATCGTGATAACATGACAGCTGATGAAGGTGTTGATTTAGCTATTAGAGCCATTTCCTCAGCAATAAGTAGAGATTCGGCTTCTGGTGGAAATATCAGTGTGGCTGTTATTTCTAAAGATGGGTTTAAAGCAATACCTGCAGATGAAGTATTAAAAAGAAAAGAAAAAATTAAAAATAATTAAATCATATATATTAAATAATTAATTTCTCGCCACTCTTCAATCAGAGTGGTTTTATTATTACTTTCCATATTTAATTTGAAAAAAAATTTGTAATAGTGAAATTCTATGACCGCCGAAGATGTTTTACGTGAAATAAAAGGTAAAGTTCGAGCATCAGTGCCACCGAGTATTGATGTATCAGAGGTTGAATTCGAAGGAGCTCTTGTAGTTCTTTATACCAAACATCCTGATCGATTTGCCGATAGAGACGATATAATTAAGCAACTAGCAAAAACGCTTCAGAAACGTATTGTCGTTCGCCCTGACCCATCAGTCATTACTGATGAAGAGAAGGCTGAAAAAGAAATACGTAAGATTATACCAAAAGAAGCTGAAATAACCAATATTTATTTTTTACCTGAAGTTGGAGAAGTAACAATAGAAGCCTTAAAACCTGGAGTTGCGATTGGAAAACAAGGGAAATATCTTAATGAAATACGGAAAAAAATTCATTGGTCTCCAAAAATTGCCCGAACTCCTCCACTCCAATCAAAGACGGTCAAAGATATTCGTGGATTTTTACGGATGATGAGTGAGGATCGAAAGGAGATTTTACGAAAAGTTGGTCGCAGACTTCATAGAGGAGTTTCTGAAGGTGAAAAGTATGTTCGAGTAACCGGTCTTGGTGGATTCAGGCAAGTAGGTAGATCTTGCAGTCTTCTAACTACTCAGGATAGTAAAATTCTCATTGATGTTGGAGTAGATGTCTCAAATGATGATAATGGATCACCATATTTGCATCTTCCAGAAGTACTACCCATTGAAAAAACGGATGCAGTGATAATAACCCATGCGCATCTTGATCATTGTGGACTGCTTCCTTTATTATATAAATATGGATTTGAAGGACCGGTGTATTGTACCCCTCCTACAAGAGATATGATGACGCTGCTTCAGATGGATTATTTAAAAGTCGCTGCAGCTGATGCGAAAAAAATTCCCTATTCAGCTGAACATGTCCGAGAAGTCATCAAACATTGTATTCCAATTCATTATGGTGATACCACAGATATCACTCCAGATATTCGTTTAACGTTTCATAATGCTGGTCATATCCTAGGATCATCTATTGCTCATTTTCATATTGGTGAAGGTTTATACAATATCGCATTTAGTGGTGATATAAAATATGAGAAAACATGGCTGTTTAATCCGGCTGTGAATCATTTTCCCCGTCTTGAATCGATTTTTATGGAATCAACATATGGTGGAAAAGAAGATTACCAACCAAGTCGTAAAGAAGCTACTGAAAATTTAAAAGAAATTGCTAAGACTTGCTTAAAAAAGAAAGGAAAGATTTTAATTCCTGTGTTTGCCGTTGGCCGTAGTCAAGAAGTAATGATCGTGCTAGAGCAATTAATGAAAGATAAGAAAATCTCAAATGTCCCGGTCTATTTAGATGGTATGATTTGGGAAGCAACCGCAATTCATACGGCATATCCAGAATATCTGAATAGTAAATTACGAATGCAAACATTTCAGAAAGGAAAAAATCCATTACTATCAGAAGTTTTTGTTCGTGTGGATGGCCATGAGATGCGGCAAAGAATCATCAATGACCCAGATCCTTGTATTGTACTTGCCACCAGTGGTATGATGGTGGGAGGTCCTGTGATGGAGTATTTTAAGTCCTGGGCTGAAGATGAAAAAAATATGATCGTATTTGTTGGATATCAATCTGAAGGAAGTTTTGGTCGGCGTATTCAAAAGGGTTGGCGGGATGTTCATTTAACTGTTGGTGGAAATGTACAGACCTTAAAAGTTAATATGATGATTGAAACCGTGGATGGTTTTTCAGGACATAGTGATAGAAGACAATTAATGAATTTTGTCAACAACATGTCACCAAGACCCGAGAGATTTATCTTTGGTCATGGTGAAGAATCAAAATGTCTGGATCTTTCTAGTAGCGTGCATAAAAAATATAATGTTAATACCACAGCTATGAAAAATCTGGAAACCATTCGGTTTGTATAAAAAAATGAAAAAAGATATTTTATATTTTTTTTTCATTACTTTTTAATTGGTTTAGCGATGTTCCAAAGACTGTCGAATTTATGATTGAATATTTTGATATCTTCGATATCAACATAAGCTGTTCCAACATAGGTTGGCTCATCACTTTTTTCCTGCAATATTTTTATGCCATTAACTGCAAATTCTTTACCGTAGACAAAATTTCGCAAAGTACCAGATGAGCCATCTGGGAAATATCGCATTTCTAGTTTATCTTTGTATGATTCATTCATTTCTTTTATGATGTCTACTGGAATATCAGAGTCAACGATTATTTGTACTTTTTTATCAAGTTCTAAATACTTTTTAAAATAATCAAGATACGGTTCTTTAAATAAGCGATCACCACTTATTTGTAATTTCACGAAATTTCCTTGTTCCATACTATTATGAAGAATATTATATAATGTCCATTTACCATAATATTCAAGGGTGACATTTCCATTTCGTTTCAATTTAATACCATATTTATCGTAATTATCTCGATAGAATTCAGAATATTTATGTAAATGATTTTCAATATTATGATAGGTTTCTGGTGCTACAAATTTTACAAGGTCCCCTTTGACAAATTCCCATACGGCCATAGGATGAACTGGTAGATAGCTTTCTCTTCCAAAATGGTGTTTTGGTTCATGAGCAAACAACACCCGAGCAATTAACCCATTTTTTAACAAACAATTTCTTCCAGTCTCTAACGGTCTTCTGGTCAAATTGGCTAGTTCTTCGGCAATATGTAAGAATTCCGAAAACTCTTTCGGTGAATCAACAATTAAAATAGTATAATATACTGCTGATTCTCTTGGACGATGAAGTTTCATTCGTTCAAACATCATTTCAAAATCTTGGATATAATCAAGCTTTACTTGTGTTTTAATACGGCATCCCATGTAATCCACCAATCCCTTAAATTATGTATTTTTCAAATCTTTAAAAGGCATTGTATTTTAAAAACCTTATGCATGCATTATTACCTGCATAAGAAATATAAAAGAAAAAAGGTGAAAAGGGGCGTATTTAAACGCCGTTTGGATCTAAATCTTGTTGGTAGTCTTCAGAGAGTTCCTCTTTGATTACATCTGCAAGTCTACCGATTCCTTCCCGAATAGATTTTTCATCTGAATAGGAAAAATTAAGTCTCATGGAATTATAATTACCGCCTTCAGGGAAAAATGCTTCTCCCACCACATAAGCAACTTTATTGGCAAGTGCTTTTTGAAACATCAATCGGGTATCAATTGATTTTGGCATTTCTATCCAGATAAACATACCACCTGCTGGTACTTTCCATTTAACAGATGAAGGAAATTTCTTTTTGATTTCTTCAACCATGATATCTCGGTTGTGTTTGTACATTTTTTTGATTTTTTCCACTTGTTCGTCAAGATAACCACCATGAATATATTCATACGCAACGTATTGGGAAAACACATTGGTACAAAGATCCGTTGCTTGTTTTGCTAACACAAGTTTTTCAAGGATTGCTCTTGATGCAACAACCCAACCAAGACGAAATCCTGGTGCCAGAATTTTAGAAAATGTACTTAAATAAATTACTCGGCCTTTCGTATCAAATGATTTTATGGGTGGAATGGATTTTCCTTCAAAAATAAGTTCACTGTATGGATCATCTTCAATAATGATAAAATCATAATCTGATGCGATTTTCAGTAATTCTTTTCGATGATTTAAGGACATGGTTTCTCCAGATGGATTTTGAAACGTTGGCACAGTGTATAAAAATTTAGGATTGATGCCGGTTCGCCGTAATCGTTCCAAGTTTCTGGTCAAGGAATCCAAATCTATTCCTTCTTCATCCATAGGAATACTTTCACAATTCGCCTCAAATGCATGAAATGCTTGTACTGCTCCTAAATATGCTGGAACACTAGTTAAATAGGTATCACCAGGATCTAGAAATGATAATGCTATGAGGGATAATCCTTGTTGGGCACCATTTGTCATGATAATATTATGAAGTTCACAGTTGATGTTATGTTTTTTTCTCATTCTTTTTGCCAGCTCGCCACGTAATTGAGTTGAACCTTCCGTTGTTCCATATTGCAAAGCTTTTTCAGGGTATTTTTTAAATACCTCATTGATACATGCTTGAATAGCATCAACTGGAAATGCTTTTGGGTTTGGAAGTCCTCCAGCAAAAGAAATCATGCCCGGCATTTTAATAACTTTCAGCAATTCTCTTATTTCTGAGGCTCGTAATCTTGTTGCTCGTTTTGAAAATAATCGCTCTATATTTACAACCATATAAAACTCCTCAAAAGACATCTACTCTTATTTTATAAAAGTATGTGTTTTTATGATAGTAAAACTATCATTTTTTATAAAAATTCATTAATAAGTAGTGAAGAAGGGTATCTATCCAATTGAATAAGTGGAATAGTAAAAAACGTATTTGTTTCATACCCACCAAGAATAATTTTTGGAAATATTCCTTTATTGTTCCAGTAATTATGATGCCAATGGCAATATCCATTTAGAAATCGGGCATCACGGGAATTTAATATAAAATCATTATATGATATTATATTTTCAGAACCTGAAAGTGCCTTAATCAATATGCCAAATCCATGATTATTACTAATTTTATTGTGTGAAACATTACAGAATTGTTCATTACTTCCATTGATGATTATTCCCCCGGGTTGAAAGGGAAGATCATAGGTAATCCAATTATTACCATTTTCTTTAATGGTATTCATAGAAATGGTAGTTGTTGAATCGGCTGCATACAATCCTATTTGTTTATTATTCGATATGATATTTTCTGCAATGCTATGAACGCCATTCATGACCCAGATTCCAATGGAACAATGGTCGATGATGTTGGATGATATCTGCGATTCACCATCAATATATATACCACAGGAGAAATTATAGAAATTTAATGCAGATTTAAACGTATTATTTTGTATGATATGGCGAGCATTTGCTAATGAATAGATACCGTAGCTGTCAACCTTGTTTAATTTAAAGGTGTTGCCCATTACATATATACTTCCTGCTTTCACATTGCTATACACGCCGCGTAGATTATTATCAAATTGATTATTAACGATAAATAAATTATTTGCTTCATTTGCCCAAATTGCATAAATATTATTTTTAATGATGCAATTAGAAATAGTAACATAATTTGAATTCGTAACTTCAATTCGTGCTAAATCCAGATAGAGGTTATCACTTTCTATAGTAAATCCTTCAAGGCGGACGCGATCTGCTTTAATAACGATTTTTCCTTGACCATGATTGCTTTGTAAAAATGTTTTTTGCTTATTTTCTCCCACAATCTTTATTGTCTTTTTTATAATTAGACGTTCGTTATAATTGCCATTTTTTACAAGTATAGTATCCCAATTTGAAGCGGCATCTAGACTTTTTTGAATTGAATTGAAAGCGGTTACATTCCATCCTGGAGTTTCTTCTGTAAAATCATCATCGACGATTATATCAGATGAGCTATATTGTTCTGCTCGTTTATCCATCACAGGTGTCTCTGGATCACCAAGTAAATTGATGGTATAATAACACCAGCGATAGGCGGGATCTTTAAATGCATCCATACTGAAATGTTCTTTAGATCTTTGAACTATTTTTCCTAAATTATTTGATTGAGCAACAAAAAATTGATAGAATTGCTGTTCGATAAACTCCCCTGAATATTTTTGAGCATTATCACTACTTGTAAATCCCCATCGAGAGTTAAATATACAGGCGGATGCACCACCATAAGGATTTAGCAGAAAGGACTCAGCAATACAATCATCATAATCAAATGCTCCGCTATGACAGGCAACTGATGTATGAATAGGGTAGAAATCATTTGAAAGAACTGATAGACCTTGAATATTTGAAAAAACAGTAGTTGGCCAATCAATGAAATATTGATCTATTTCGCCGTTCCCGGTATGCTGTATAATCAAATTATTACTTGCAAAACTATTCATCCAATCTTCAGTAGTAATTTCTTGATTAACCTCATAGAGTTTGTTGATGGTATAATCATAAGGGATCCACTGAGCACAACTTTCAGGAATAACGGTAGAATCAGGCTCATTTCTATTATTTATACCCGACTGATGCAATTGGACTTTCTTTGGTTTTTCACTTGTTTCAAATGAGATGACCTTATTGATAAAGGTTCCAATTTCTGCTTTACTTGAAACTGGTGCTCTTCCAACATAAACCTCAGCAAGAAAATCTGCTTCATCTCCTGATGAATTTCCCCAATCTTCCCCATAAATACGATCTTGGTCTTTATCCCAAGTGCCATCTAGTCCAGCATAATAAATATCGGCGGGTATGTTACTATCATGAATGACACTTCCTTCATGATCAATGGCATGACCAAAAAGTCCTCTTTGAGGGATAACATCAACATCTCCTCCAAGAAGCACATACTCTGTGTTCCAATTTGAATATGCATAAATTATGAAATTTCTAATTTTTTCCTGCAGATCTATACCATTAAAATTATTTACTATAAATGTAAGGTTTACGGATTTTGCTGATAAATATGTACTTTTATATGTGATAAGAGGATTAAAGAAAGGTTCTAGTTCACTGTTTGTAATAATTATATATTTGAAATCGTTTTCATCATTATTATTTGATGTGGTATCTTGTGAATAATAGGGAATCATGGAAGGATTTTCAATCATCTCGGAGACTAATAAATCATCATTTGTATTATGTCGGTATAATGTCAGTTTTGAGTTAATTGGTTCTGTTTCAATGGTAAATGATACATCCTGAGAGAATAATAATTTACTTTCAGATTCATCATAATAAATTGGATTTATTTTTAGCATTAATAATGAAAATCCTCGTAATGAATAAGTACTAATAACTTCAACGTTATCAGATGGAAATTTTGATTTATCATTCTGATCATTTTGTAATAGGGCTGATTGATCAATTGGTTCAACTGTGTTAATTATATGTATTTTTTTAAATGCAGTATTTGGAGGTAGAAGTAATGACATTTTCTTTACAGGTATGGTAAGCGTTCCAATAATCTCCTTATCAATGATGCCATCTATTGAATATGAACCAAATGTTTTTCCATGAATTACTGATGAATTTAATACTGGTTTATTAAATGCATATGACCAAGTAATCTTTTCGAAATCGTTGATATAAACGGGCAAAATTCCTTTTGAGGATGTCACTGTAGAGAAAGTACTCATGCTACAAAATGCAAGTATAATTAGAATTACCATTAACCTTCTACACAGTATCTGATTGAGCAAAGAAAATGCCTCTCTTTATATTTCCTTATTATTAATAAATATAATCACATCTTTGATATAAATGTTACTATCTAATATTTAAAATGAAATTATAATTTAATCATAATTTTTATAAAAATAAAAAAATCATTAATTTTCAAGATTATTTCTGTTATTAAAGGATGTGTAAAATCACAAGCTATTTTTATTTTAATTTCATTTCTTTTTTTGGTAATAATAATGGATCTTGGATTAAATAATAAGGTTGCAGTTGTAACTGGGTCATCAAAAGGAATTGGAAAGGCAATAGCAACTGCATTAGCAGAGGAAGGTTGTACAATAGTTATTTGTAGTAGAAATATAAATTCCTTAAATAGTGCTGCAGATGAAATAAGAAAGAAAACCAAAAGTGAAGTATTTGTTATTGAAGCTGATTTAACAAAAAAAGATCAAATTTCCCATCTTTTTCAAACCGTAAAAAATCAGTTTGATACTATTGACATTCTGGTAAACAATACTGGCGGACCACCTGCTTTATTTTTTAATGAAACGAACCTTAATGATTGGAAAAATGCGGTTAATCAATTGCTTTATTCTATGATTTTATGTTGTGATGAAGTAATACCAGTTATGAAAAAACAAAAATGGGGTAGAATAATTAATATGACTTCTATTGCTGCCAAGCAACCTATTGAAAAATTAATTTTATCTAATACCATCCGATCGGGGATATTGGGATTTACTAAAACACTTGCAAATGAAATTGCTTGTCATAGTATTTGCGTAAATGCAGTTTGTCCAGGATATACATTAACAAAAAGAGTTGAAGAGCTTGCTGAATCATTATCTTCGGATGATACTTCTCGAAATATTATGGCTGAATGGAAAAAACAAATACCTTTAGGTCGTCTTGCAAATCCTAAGGAAATAGCAAATTTAGTCGTATTTCTATCATCTGAAAAGTCAAGCTACATTACTGGTAATACCATTCAAGTTGATGGTGGATTCTACAAGTCAATTTTATAATAAACTCTATTCAATGAAATCAATATCTTCAGATATCTGATATAGATGTTCCCATTTCTTTGTAATATCTATAGGTGGTTGATTTATTTTGATAGTTTGGTCATCATCTTGGTTTTCTACTTGTTTGTTTATATTTTCATCGTGTTTTTTATGTGAAACTCCATATATGTTTATAAAATCAATATCTTCTGAAATGCGTTCCCAGGGTACATTCCAAGGATATCTCTTTTTTCCTTTCTTTGTTTTTTTAAGGATTGTATCAATATCTTTTGAAATGTCCTCCCACGGGATAGTTAATGGGTAGAATCTAAATGCCATCTGGATTCCAACAGATAACCATGAAAAATATAGTAATATATTAATTTTATGTTAATATTTTATTAATATAATTAATTTATTGTTTATTATTAAATATAATTTTAATATTTTTAAAATATTTTTATTAATTATTTTAATTTTTTTTATTTTTAATTATTAATGAATATCAAAAATTATTAACAAAATTTATGGATTATAATGATTTTGTATTTATTATTTTTATAATTGACTAGAATACGGAAAGTACATTACCGTTTTTTTTAATAAGCGTTTATAAATCATTTGTATCTATAGTTATCATTAGATTGGTGAAAAAATATGAAAAAAAATAGAGATGTAATGATAATTTCTTTCATTGCAGGGCTATGTTTACTTCTATCAGGAACAAGTGGTTTTGCTACATGGAACACTATTCAACAATTTGTTACAACTTATCTAATTAATAATTTATTTTTACAAATTATTTTTTCAATTATTATTTTTATTGCATCACTTGGTGGTATCGCTGTTATTTTGGGGGGGTTGCTCATAGGCAAAAATAATGTTATAACAGGAAAATTTCTTATTATGCTTGGAGCAGGAATGGGAT
>CAZWQV010000045.1:0-15837 GCA_964636235.1 uncultured Thermoplasmatales archaeon | reverse complement strand
CCTTTGAAGAATGTAAAGAAACAGGTGCCATATCAAGTATTGAGTATTTTTTAGAATTTGAAGAAGTTCGGAAATTTTATGAAGCTCGCTTTGTCCATTTAAAAAACAATCAAGTAATTTCTATTATTCGTAATATAACTGATAGAAAAAAAACAGAGATGGAATTTCAAGTATTAGCATCCGTAGTTAAATTTAGTAGTGAACTAGTTAGTTTAATTTCACTGGATGGTAAGATTATTTTCTTAAATGAAGCCGGGCAAAAGATGCTTGGTATTGACAATGATGATTTTACTCGGATACAAATGGTAGATATTGTTCCAGAATATTATCAGCAGGAGGTGGAAAAGGTAATAATTCCCTCTGTGAAAAAAGGAAAGAACTGGGAAGGAAATATCCAATATAAGAATTTTAAAACTGGCTCTTTAATTGATGTGCATAACATCGCATTTTTAATTAAAGATATAATAACTAAGGAGCCATTGTATTTTGCAAACATATCATTGGACATTACTGATCAAAAGAAGATAGAAGATGATTTGAAAAAAGCGCATCATTTACTTGAACATTATAATAAGGACCTTGAAAAAAAGGTTGAGGAAAGAACAATTGAGATTAATAAACTTTTGAAACAAAAAAATCAATTTATTTATCAACTTGGCCATGACTTGAAAAACCCTCTTGGTCCATTAATAAATCTTGTTCCAATACTTGAGAAACACTGTTGCAATGAGGAAACCTCTGAAGTTTTTAGAGTCATACAGAGAAATATCAATTATATGAAGAATTTAGTGAAAAAAACATTAGAATTGGCGCGGTTAAATTCTACAGATACTGTATTGAAATATCAAAATCTTCATCTTTCATCTGAATTAAATGATATTATTAAGACGAACAAATCTACGTTTGATAATGATAACATACTTGTTCATAATAATGTTCCTGATTATATTCGAATTTATGCGGATCCATTGTGTATCCATGAGTTGTTTCATAATATTTTAAACAATGCTGTTAAATATTCTCCAGGTGGTGGCACTATCTCAATAGATGCTGAAAAATTAGATATGGCCATTCAAATAAAAATTACCGATGAGGGAAATGGAATGACTGAAAAACAAATTCGACATATTTTCGATGAGTTTTATAAAGCAGATGCTTCTCGGCATGATTTTGATAGTAGTGGACTAGGTCTTCCGATTTGCAAAAGAATAATGGAGCGACATAATGGGAGGATATGGGTAGAAAGCAAAGGAATTGGACAAGGATCAGCCTTTTATTTGCATTTTCCAATTTCAGATTTAGATGTGAGTGTAAAAGATAAAAGTACTTATCAAGAAATTATTGAAAAAATTGATAGTTTGCCTATTCAAAATTAATTTTTTGTTTTATTAATATTTAATTAATATATTGATTTTTACAAATTAACAGAATATTTTAATACTAATAAGCTTATTTAAATTTGGGGTTGTTATGACTGGGCATAAGAGAAGAATAATGAGTATTTTTTTTGTGGTGCTATTATTTGTTCCAATAATTGCTGTGGCTCATGTTCCGTATATTGAAAGAATAGATTACTCGGAAGATCAACCGTTTTATGTATGGAAAATGATAGAGAAATCAAAAGCGTTTTATGCTTGGCTTGAAACTAATGACCAGAAACCAAGTACTGATATCGATGTTTACGAATTTACTGTAAGAAATAACCCAGTCAATATTTATGTTGAACTAATAGTACCGGTTGTAGGAGATTATTATCAAAATTTCGCTCCTTGGTTTGCATTAGTTGGACCAGATTTACCTGCTTCAGAACATGAAATTCCTTTTGATATACCTGAAGGTTATGGTGTGGTTATTAAAGAAAATGTGGAACCAGGTGAAAATAGAAGTCAGTTCTATGAACCATTTGGTGGGAAATCATATTATAATGGACCTATTTTAGATTTGAATATTTCCAAAGCTGGGTCATATTATATTTATTGCTGGGATCCATATCAACAAGGAGGAGATTATGTTATGGTGATAGGGAAAGGCGAATTTTTTGGACCAATTGATATTGTAAGGTCTTTAATCAATACTTTTATTATAAGGCAGAATGGAGAATTACATATTCGATAGAAATTTGATAACAGTTTATTATATTGAAAAAGAGAAAAATCATATATTTATCTTCATGTTATTTAGGAAAAAACCATATCATTTTGTATTTTTCAACAGTGTAAATAATATTTAATATCTATATCTGATACTTCTGATAAATACATATTTAATTCGTTCTTTTTTGATTCAATATAGGATTCAACCAATTCTGTTCCCATCTCTCTTTTCAATAAATCATTTTTGTCTAATTCCTGTAATGATTCCAGTAATGTAGCGGGTAGTCTTTTAATGTTTAGAGAATCCAATTCCTTTGTGGACATTTCATAGATATTATGTTCAATGGGCTCATAATATCGTTTATGCTTAATACCATCTAACCCGGCATGAATCAAGGCTGCAAAAAATAAATATGGATTTGCAGAAGGATCACCATTTCTCACTTCAATATCAACATTCTTTTTTGCAGCAATTCGAATTAAACTACTGCGATTATGCTGACCCCATGCAATATAATAAGGAGCTTCAAAATGAGGAATTAATCGTTTATAAGAATTCATAGTAGGATTTGCAAAAGCAGCAATACTTTTAGCGTGATGTAAAATACCACCAATAAAATGAATAGCATTATCGCTTAGATAAAATTCCTTATGTTCATCAAAAAACATGTTTCTATTTTCATGTAATATTTTTATATGAGCATGCATACCATTTCCACATTCATCGGCAAATAATTTGGGAATAAAACTAACTTTAAAATTTGAATCAGCAGCAATATCTTTTGATAAATATTTAAAAAACATACAAAAATCAGCAGAAGCAATAGCGGGTAAAGGTTTCACTTCAATTTCATGTTGAAAACGACCATTTTCATGATGGTGATATTTTATATCAATACCACAATTTAATAACAAATTTGAAATGTTTTTACGAAAATCCTTTACATCGTCAACAGGAGGAGGAGTAAAATAACCTTTGTTTGCAAGTGGTTTATATGGATTTTCTTTTTGATCACTTAAAACGAAAAATTCCATCTCAGGTGAAATCATGATTTCATCGATGCCAAATTGTCTTGCTTTTTGTAAGGCTTTTTTTAACGCATTTCGAGGATCAATTGGTGATGCCTTTTTATTTGTATCATACACATCTGCAATTATTCTTGCTTCATTTGGTTCATGTGGTAAAACAAGAAACGTATCTGTGTCTGGAATGGCAATCATATCCGATTTTTCAACTTTGTTTAAACCAACAGATGACCCATCAAATCCACATCCATGTTCAAAAATATTATCTCTAATAAATTGTTTTGCAGGGTAATGAACTGCCCTCATTCCACCCATTAAATCAGTAAAATGAAGTTGTATCCATTCGATGTTGTGGGAATTTATTTCTTCTATTACATTATCAATGGTCATTAAAAGTTGGAGTATCTATTTCTTCTATAAGTTTTTATCGGAAGTTATTCATACTTAAGCATAATTTCTCTTTTTTTTTATTTAGTAAATATTAATAAAACGTTACTTATTACTGAAAATTAACTATTATTAATTCTGGGGTAGCAGGGTGAGTAAAGAAAAAATCATTGATGAAGTTTTTGAGAAAGCTGAACAAGAAAAAGTACTTTTTATTCGATTACAGTTTGTTGATATATTAGGAATTCCAAAAAATATTGTGATTCCTTATAATCGACTAGAGGAAGCTATTCAGAAGGGAATTCCTTTTGATGGTTCTTCAATTGCAGGTTATGCTACAATTGAAGAATCTGACAAGATTGCTAAACCTGATCCTACAAGTTTTATTGTTTTGCCTGAGACCATTGAAAGAAGAAAAACAGCAAAAATTAATTGTGATATTTACGAGCCAACAGGAAAACGTTGTCATGCTGACACAAAATATATCCTTGAAAGGATGGTTGCAAAAGCAAAAAAAATGGGATTTATTTTTAATACTGGGCCAGAATGTGAATTCTTTTTATTTAAGAGGAATGGTGAAGAGCCAACCACTATACCCAATGATTCTGCAGGATATTTTGATTTATCACATCGTGATTTAGCCGAAGGTGTCAGAGCCGATGTTTCTCTTGCACTTGCTGATTTAGGTATTCAAACACATACGTCCCATCATGAGGTATCTGATGGACAGCATGAGATTAACTTTCGATATGCTGATGCAATTACCACTGCTGATCGAATTATAACGTTAAAATATGTTACCAAGGTTATTGCTACTATCCATGATTTACATGCATCATTTATGCCAAAACCATTGTATGGGCATAGCGGGTCTGGAATGCATACCCATATGTCGTTGTTTGATACTCAGGGAAATAATATGTTTTATGATCCTGCTGATGATGTGAAACTAAGCTCATTTGCACGTTATTTCATTGCAGGATTATTAAAACACATTAAGGAAATTACAGCCATTTGTAATCCAACAGTTAATTCATATAAACGATTGGTTCCAGGTTATGAAGCACCAACTTATATCTCTTGGGCTCATCGAAATAGAAGTGCATTAATTCGCATTCCTGCAGGCGATGACAAAGGTATTAGATGTGAATTAAGAAGTCCAGATTTATCTGGAAATCCATATCTACAATTTGCTGTGATGCTAGCTGCTGGATTAAATGGTATTGAATTAAAAGAAACATTAATACCATCAGTTGAAGAAAATATTTATACCCTTTCCGAAAGTCAAAAGAAAAAATATGGCATTGAATCACTACCGGAAAGTCTTGGTCATGCATTAAATATCATGCAAGAAAGTGAATTAATAAAAGAAACATTAGGAAATCATGTCTTTGAAAACTTCCTTTACGTAAAAAATGAAGAATGGGAAACCTATAGAAAACAGGTAACTCCATGGGAGATAAAAAAATACTTACGAATAATCTAGCTGAATATTAGGTATAACCATTTTTATTGCTATTATACTTATTTTAACAATTAATTATAAAAGGGATAAAATTATATATAACGCCGTTAATTATTATGATAATATACATTGAACTATGAATGGGGGTAGATTTAAGACATGAAGAAAAATCAATTTTTTCTCTTATTATTTAATATTTTTATCATTATATTAGCTCCAATTGCTGGATCAACGACTTTGATAGAGTCCATGAATGATTTTGATCCATTGACTGATACGCAAATAACCTTTCATCTTGAAGAAATCCGATCATTTGAAAAAAATGATAATCAGGTTAATTTTAAGGAATATATTGATAGATATTCAGATCCTGATTTTTACGTTATTGTCATAATTAATAATGTTAGTTACAAAAGTCAGATATGGAGAAATACAAAATATGTCTATAATCCAAATTGGTCTGTAACTGTAGATGTTCCAGATGATGTTGAAACAGTTAATATCAAAATTCAATTATGGGATTGGAACATTGGCTTGAATCAACTTTGTGATATAAGTCCAGATAGATCGGTTTTAAAAGATGGTTTTGATGCCGAAATAACCTATAGTATAAAATATGGATTTTGGATGGGAGATGATCATAACGAAAATAATGAGGATCCAATTAAAACTGACCTAAGTGGATATGGGCGGCTTAATGGATGTGATGATGGAAGTATCTATCAACATGAAAGAGATTGTGAATTATTGTTTTCAATAACTCAAAATGATATAGATAACGATGGAATACCTTATTGGTCCGAACTGAATATATTACATACAGATCCATTGGTTGATAATCGCGGAGAGGATGACGATTTAGATTTAATACCATTGGAATGGGAATTTAAATATGGTTTACAACTTTATAAAAACAGGTATTCAGATTCGGTAAGATATGAATTGAATTATGATCCATTTACTTATGAGGATCATATGTCCCTAGATCCAGATAATGATGGATTAACTAATTATCAAGAATTTTTAACATCACAGTGGGGATCAGATCCTTTTCGCAAGGATTTATTTGTTGAACTAGATGAAATGCAAGATAGTCCTGACGGTGGTTCCATTGAGTTGCCAGATTCGTCAAAAGAATTATTAAGAACGGCTTATAACAGGAGAAATATTGTATATCATCTTGATGATGGATGTATGGGTGGGGGAGAAAAAATACCCTATGATGAACTATCCAGTTATGATGAATTAAATGATATGTATGAACAATATTTTCTTCATGATAATGAAGATAATTGGAGGAAGGGTGTATTTCATTATGGTCTTGTTGTAAATGAAGCCGAAGGTGCTTATGGGTTTGTTTTCCGTCGAGATGCATATCAGATTTCAAAGGTTGGCATGGTAAAAAAAGTTCGAGATCCTTTTGCTGGAAGGGAAGATGTGGTTTATGCAAGTGCATATATGCATGAATGTGGTCATACGCTTGGTATTTTTAATAGTAACACGCCCGGTTGCGATGATCAAGTAGGAAAATATCCTTGGCAAGTAAATTGGTGGAAATGGCTTCCTTATAAAAGTGTGATGAATTATGGTTATATGTATCGAATTGTCGATTATTCTGATGGTTCCAGGGGAAAAAATGATTTTAATGATTGGGAACGATTGGATTTAACATTTTTTCAAACAGATTGGTAAGAAAGGAAATGAAGTCATTCCAATAGAAAAATTAAAACCTATAAAAATATATACTATAAAGTGATAAGTTGATATGATGCACACCTCAGAATCTACTCAATCATCAAATATTTTTCGAACATTGATCTTATTGCCAAAATTATTTTTAATTCTAACCGTTGTTTTTATTATGTGGATCGTCATTTTAATCAGTGGTCCCTTATTTGGCGTTCTTGATCCTGATTGGGCAGGGTTATCCTCTTCATTATGGGTATTACTTATTTCGGTATTAATTGGTGCATTTATTGTCATTGATATCATCCTTTATGCAACCCCTATCATTAATAAAGAAGAAATTTTAATTTCTTCAATGCAACCTGTGGAGTTTCCAGAGATTGAAAAAAGAAATGGGAAAACAGTATATGAGTATACACATCCCAGTGGAACTCATGGTGGTGTGTTTAGTAAAACATATCTGCAAATTGATGATCAGACTGTTATTCGCATTCGTAATCAAATGATAAAAAAAGAACAATTATTGGAATAATTTTTTTTACTTTTTAATCATGCCCATTTCCACAAGTTTTTCTGGTAGATAGGTATCTGTTACATAATCAAGACCATATTTTGCCAGAGCCTGCTGTTCGGATTTCTTACCCAGTTTCAACTGTAATTTGATCTCATGTTTCCAAAAAGTATCCTGAAATCTTGGATCAGTCAGTTCACTTTTCAATGATTTGATATCTTCCCTTGTCAGTTCATCAGTCGGCAGATCATAATTTTCAATATCTGAAGGAGTGACCCCTAAATATGAGGCAGATGGTGAGGCTAAATATTCAGATATATGAGCTGTTTTAATAGCTCCATAGGCAACACTAGCGTAAATACGAAAACTCCAAGGATCACAATCTGTAAACACCACAACAGGTAAATTCTTCTCTTCAGTTAACCGCTTCATAAACCTTCTTGTGGATCGAGCAGGTTGTCCCTTTAAATGAACCAGTACTGCTCGATAATTCTCGTCAAAATGATTTTCAACTAACCTATCGAACATACCACCTGTTTCAACGGCAACAATAAAATCAACATCTGTTTTTTTAAATTGCAGTTTTTCTGGTTCAACATTATATGGAATTGAATAACCTGAATCTCCTACATCATCTTGACAATGAATAACCCGTTTGGTATTGTTTCTAGTGGTTTCCTGGATGGAAATATTACCGATGACTCGAGCGCCATCTTCTTCAGGACGAAGCTTAAAATCTTCTCTCATTAATTTGGTAATTACTTCAAGATCCTCAGCCAGTAAATTAGATTCATTCTGAGAATGAAATTTAGCCATATCCCATCCTTCAGAAATATAATACATTTCTCTTAATGTGGATGATTTCTTTGTTTTGATCATCTGTTTAATAAAATCAGCCATATACATGGTACGTAGAATCATATATGCACCATCGAGTGATTTTGCACTTCGTTCAATAGAATTTTTACCATATTTCCAAACATTTAACTTTTCATCAAAATATATATTTGATTTAGATCTGGTCGGTAGATTTAGGAAAGGTATATCTTGTTTGTATAAATCATAATAAACCTTTTCAGCAATGGTATCAATTTTTTCAATGACCTGTGAATAATCTTTTTTCATGGTTTAATCACCTTCCCATTTATCAGCACCTATCACAAAACCAGGGTTGATTTGTTCTACATATAAATCGTTTTCATCGTAATCTCCTTTTTGAAGACCAGCAAGTTCAAAGGTGATATCTATCTTTGTTGCAGGTTGGATTTTATCAAGTTGCCATTTGATAAAGTGAGAGGTTTGTTTTATTGGTGGTGGATTAATATTACCAACTACAGCTTCCTCTGGAATAATTGCATATAGTGAAAATTTCTGAGGTTTTTGTTTGTAATTTGCGACTCTTATCAAGCTTTTCGTTATCACGTGTCCCGCGTTATCCTTTGGATTTTCTTGAAGGAGGGTGGTTTGTACAGGAGCACCTTTTATTTGTTCATATTCAACTAAATCTTCGATCCATATAACATCCATGATTTTTGTTATCACTCCATCTAAGGTTGGCATTGGTTTACCGATCATATCAGATGATTTCTTTGAAATTTCAGGCAATATTTTTGTAATAAGAACAAATTTATCTTTTGTTTTTTTCCGTCTTACTTTTTTTCTTATATGTCGTTGGACATTTCTGGCACAACTTCTCAAGGCAAGTTTAATTTCATTTTCAATTTCATCGATTTCAGCCACCGCTTCCTTACTTTCAGACGTGAATGGAATTTGCGTACTTGCAAGATGAACCATAATTATTGCGGGTCCGGACGGTATTCCCTTCCCTGATTTTTGATCCAGTCCATAACGACGCCAGTCAATTGAAGAGATTGCCTGAGTGATAACACAACCACCTTGTTGATAGAGTAATGGGACACGATTGGCAAAACGCATGATTTTAATAGATTCATCCTTTGGTAAATTACCACCATATACAAGACCTACTTCAGCTTGGAAGGGATTGCCCGAGTATGCAGATGGAGGTCTTGAGGCAGTGATAATAAATTCAGGTGAGATCTCCTGCGTCTCATGTTTCAAACTTCTTCTGATTAAGGTTTCACCGATGGGACTTAAGCAATCAGTAGGAGGTGCCATTATTTTTACTTGTTTAAATGCTTTATGGAGAGCTAAATATTCCTCTCGTTTCATCCGATTTGGATTCAGTTCAGGATCTAGATTTGCCTTTTCGCAGACTAATGAAGTTGTCCGGTTGCCCATACTAACAAATTCAGTTTTAAGAAAAGATGATAATTTTCTTGATTTTGTAGCTTTTCCCATTTTGATAAGTGTTCCTAATTCGATTCCCTGAGGATGAGGTTTAATCTCCTCACTTTTTTTAGGAACAATATCTGAAGTACGATCAAATTGATGAACTGTTCCATCAGGTTCAATAAATGTGATCTGTGCATGTGGATTGACAATGGAAGTATTTTTAAGATAATCATAAATAAATCTTTTACCACGAGTATAATTAGATTTCAGTGGAACTTCAATGCGAGTTCCATTTGGTTTATCCCAATGCTCTGTTTTTGTACTAATAACTTCAGCTCGATTTTTTGTGGTATTAATTGCTATCTCTAAAATAATCGCGGGTCGATCCTCTTCAATCTTTGAAGTAACTAGAGCATGTTTGCCGGTGGTAAGCTGACTATAGAGTACAACTGCTGAGATGCCAATGCCTTGTTGTCCTCTACTTTGGCGGATGGCATGGAAACGGGATCCATAAAGTAAGCGACCAAATATATGTTTAATTTGATTTTTTACAATTCCCGGTCCATTATCTTCAATAATTAGATTACATTCCTCTTCTGCCTCATGATTAGTAATTTGAACTGTTATATCAGGTAAAATGCTTACTTCTTCACAAGCATCCAGGCTATTATCCACAGCTTCTTTTACACTAGTAACAAGAGCTCTCGTTGAATTACCAAATCCAAGAATATGCTTATTTCTCTCAAAAAATTCTGCAACCGAGATTTCTCTTTGTTTTTTAGCAAGATCATGTGCGGTAACTTTAGCCATATGGCACACCTCAACCGATGTAATGAAAAACCATCACATCCCCAATAGGGTAATATATAACTGAATTAAAAAAGTTATCCATTATTAAAATTAATACTCATGTGATAAAAAAGAAAAAAATGGATTAAGCGATGGTGACCTCATCGCAAAGATATACGTCTTGAATGGAGTTTAATAGTTTAATGCCCTCTTGCATTGGTCTTTGGAATGCTTTTCTACCCGATATTAAACCAGTTCCACCAGCTCTCTTATTAATGACTGCGGTTCGAACAGCTTGACCGAAATCATCACTACCTGATGCTCCACCTGAATTGATAAGTCCTGCACGGCCATTATAACAGTTCAAAACCTGGTATCTGGTACGATCTATGGGATGATCACTTGATAATTTAGTATAGGCCTCTTCGGAGTATTTCCCATATTTTTTATCATGTTTGTTTAATGCTGCATATCCACCGTCAATTGTCGGTTGTTTTTGTTTGATTATATCTGCTTCAATGGTAACGCCTAAATGATTCGCTTGCCCGGTTAAATCAGCTGAGGCATGATAATCGCGACCATCAATTTTATATACATCATTTCGTAAATAACACCATAGGATAGTAGCCATACCAAGATCATGGGCTTTTTCAAATGCTTTACTTACTTCAATGATCTGTCGATCAGATTGCTCTGAACCAAAATAAATAGTAGCACCAACTGCCGCAGCTCCAAGTTTCCATGCCTTTTCTACAGATGAAAACATAATCTGATCAAATTTATTTGGATAAGTTAGTAATTCATTGTGATTAATTTTGACGATGAAAGGAATTTTATAGGAATATTTCCGTGAAATTGATCCTAAAACTCCCATGGTTGTGGCTACAGCATTACATCCTCCTTTCATGGCTAGTTTAATTATATTTTCAGGATCAAAATACATAGGATTTGGTGTAAAAGATGCCATCGCTGAATGTTCTATCCCTTGATCCACAGGCAAAATTGATACATATCCAGTGCCGGCTAATCTACCATGATTAAAAATACTGCTCAAGTTTCTTAGCACTTGTTCTGATCGATCGGTATCTTTGCATACTCTATCAATAAAATCAGGCCCAGGAAGATACAATTGCTCTTTTGAGATTTTTTCACAAGTATGATTTAAAAGGTAATCTGCTTCATCAGATAAATAGGTCCGAATTTGGTCAATACTCATTTGATTAGTGTAATCATTATTAATAGTTTTATATTCTTGCATAAAATATTCACCTCTCTTCATTTTTTTAATAATGAAGTAACAATTTGTTAAAATATCTTTCTATAAAAAATTATGGAAATAAAAAAAATGAAGATTAATAGCCAAGGGCTCCTTCTTCATATTTCTTACCGAGAACTTCGATCATATCCTTGGTCATTTTAGTTAGATCATAGGATGGTTTCCAATTCCATTCTTCTCTTGCAGCACGGTCATCAATCGTACTTGGCCAGGAATCAGCTATCTTTTGCCTAAAATCAGGTTTATAACTGCAAGTAAATTCAGGAATATGTTTTTTGATCTCATCTGCTAATTCTTCAGCTGAAAAACTCATCGCAGTTGTATTAAAATCACAATGATGTTTCAATGATTGAATATCTGCATCCATTAGATCAAGAGTTGCTTTGATACAATCGGGCATATACATCATTGGAAGCATGGTTTCTTTTTTTACAAAGCAAGTATATTTTTTATTTTTAATAGCTTCATAGAAAATTTCAACTGCGTAATCTGTTGTTCCACCACCTGGAAGTGTTTCATTGCTAATAATTCCAGGATATCGAATTCCTCGAACATCTAATCCAAATTTTTTAAAATAATAATCTCCCAATAATTCTCCAGAAACTTTGGAGATACCATACATAGTGGTTGGTCGTAAAACAGTTTCTTGAGGTGTATTATCTTTAGGAGTTTCTGGTCCAAAAACTGCGATTGAGCTTGGTACAAACACACGAGTCATATCGTAATCAATCGCTAAATCAAGAATATTAATTAATCCATTGATATTTACATCCCAACAAAGACGTGGTTTATCTTCGCCAACAGCAGATAATATTGCAGCCATATTATAAACTGTATCAATATCATATTGTTTGATTAATTTTTCAAGTGAATCTTTGTCGTTGATATTGACAAATTCAAATGGGCCGGAATTCATAACTTGGTCAGTAGGTTTAGTTTTTCTACCAGTTGCAATAACTTGTTCATTTCCAAATTTTTCTCGTAATGCCATTACAAGTTCAGTTCCAATTTGACCTGCTGCACCAGTAACAAGTATATTTTTCATTGTTTTCTTTGGCATGTTGTATAAATCCCCCTAATTATTTTATAGAAGATTAAAGGGTGTATTGAGCTAGGGTATACATATTTTACTATCAAAAAAGATTAAATAACATAAGCGATGGGTTTTTATTAGACATTTTTTTACCATACCTTATGATTCGTGAGTATCTGAAACTAAACCGATCCTTCAATGCAGTCCTAACCGGCATTTCTCCTGTTATGGGTGCAATTGCAATGGAAGAATTTAATATCGTGAATCTTTTGTTACTTTTTATTGTTGGTTTTTTTGGTCATAGCTATGGATTCGTTCTTAATGATATCCTAGATTATAAAATAGATAAATCATCTAAAGAGATAAGTGACAGACCGCTTATTAGTGGCACTATCTCACTTAGGAATGCATGGATTTTTACAATTATATCATTACTTATTCCTTTTATTATTGCTTTATATATTGCAATTAATCAACAATTATTTTATCCTATCCTTATCTTGGTTTTTTCTGCTTTGTCCATAACTATTTATGATTTAATAAGTAAAAAACTACCATTTATGGATATCTTTGTTGCCTTTGGAATTTTCTTTTTTATTTTATATGGTGCATCAATTAAAGCTCCACAATTTTCAGACATTACTACCCTCGCATGGATGGTTTGTATCCTTGGCTCTATTCAAGTATTGTTTATGCAAGTAATTGCTGGAGGGTTAAAAGATATTGAAAATGATTATAATGAAGGTGCTAAGACTGGTGCAATTAGACTTGGCGTCCGTGTAACAGAGGGAATATTACATGTTTCTAGATCATTCAAAAGTATTGCATATGGAATTCAAATCATTGATATTTTATTGATATTTTTTTCGTTTTATTATATTGAGCGAATTAGACCTACACTTTTATTATTAATAGTTCAAAGTATATTAATTACTATTATATCATTTCTGATGTTATTTTTATCACATAGGTTATTAAACATGAAAGAATTTGATAGAAAAAAAGCCCGAACATATATAGGTAGCCATTATATGATAAATTTTGGTTTAGTACCAATAATGTTAATAAGTTTAACACCATGGGCTATCATCCTCATGTTCTTTCCGGGAATTGGATTTATATTGTCCAATATCATACTTCACGGAACTGTTCTTCAGCCAAAAACAATGTAAGATATCATTTATGAAGAAAATTCACCTAATTAAATATGGTTATATATGGTAGAAATGTTTTATATCACAGATTAGATATCAAAAGGTTGTAATCATTATGGTTGATAAGAAAAAGAATATTGCAATCATTGGTGCGGGTATCGCAGGATTGACCGCTGGTGCCTTGTTATGTAAAAAAGGACATAAGGTAACTATTTTTGAAAAACAACCTAGATTTGGTGGTCGCGCTCTTTCCTTACATGGTACAAGTGTCTCATTAAATGATTATACTAAATCTTTGAAGGATAATAATTGTTTCATTCCTTTTTCAAACCCAGATATTAGAATAATATTTGATAAAAAAATGGTTCATGGGTATACATTAGATCTTGGGTATCACGCCATAGGAGGAGGAGTTTTTTCAAATTTAAACGATGTTTTACAAATGTTTGATGAAAAATTGGATTTTTTAGAATCTTATGTGGGAATGATTTATGAAGATCATTATGATTTTCCTTTTTTATCGAAAATTGATAAATTAAAAATTATGCCTAGCATATTAAGGTTACTTTTTGCTAGTGAAAAAACATTACAAAATTTGGATTCCGTTTCTATTACTCAGACAATCGAAAAATATGGAAAAGGAAAAATGAAGCATATCCTTGAAGTTTTTTCTCGCACAATTACTACAGTTAATAATCTGGATAGAATATCAACGGGAGAAATGTTCCGGGCACAACGTAATCTTTATCGAGGATCAAAACCAGTTGGCTATCCTATTGGGGGCCTAGAAAGCATTCATAATAAATTTGCTGATATTATAAAACAACTAGGTGGGGAAATTCATTTAAATACTCCAGTTGAAAAGATAATTATCAAAGATAATAAGGTTAAAGAAATTATAGTAAATGAAAAAGAACAAGATGTTGATATGGTCATTTACTCTGGTTTGTTACAACAATTTTTTTCCATTGCAGATAAAAACCTTTTTCCAGATAAGTATGTTTCAATGATCAATTCTCTTACGGGAACTGGAAGTTTATGTGCCTATTATTCATTAAATAAGATTCCAGATGATTTAATTGGTAAAACCTTTCATTTTATCCAGCGAGATGTTGGTGTTGATGGAAATGATGTGGTTGGAATGATTGATTTTATGTCTGCATCTCCCGCATCAAAAATAGCACCAGAGAATAAATTTTTGGTTCAGTCATATGTTATCTGTACACCAGAAGAAGCCAAAAATAAAAGGACTCTTGAAACATTAAAATCAATTCTTGATAAAAATCTACTTCGACTTATACCTGAATATAAAAAATATATGAATTGGGTTATATATCCATCTGTTTGGCATCTCGATGGGGTGGCAAAAACTATTGATAATCAAAAGCCTAGTATTACCACTCCAATTGAAAATCTCTTTTTTATTGGTGATGGGGTAAAAGCACCAGGAATTGGTTTTAATTGTGCTTTAAATTCAGCAAAGAAATTAGTCGATCAGTATATACAGTGATATTTTAATAAATATGAATTATGAGTGGTTATTAGGAAGCACTTTTATAACTGATTTGAAATAGGTGGTGGCATGTTATACTTTATTCATGGTTTGAATGGAGGTCCTGAAGAATGGGATATGTTTATTGATATTTTTACATCATTTGGCTTCAATTGTAAGGCGATTGATTTAATGGATAGTATGGACCTAAGAAAAACCCGCTTTAAAGATTATGTTAATAAAGTTGTATCTTTCGTTACCAAAGAGGATATATTAATTGGACATTCTATGGGAGGTCTGTTGGTACAAAAAGTTGCTGAACAGACAAAGATAAAAGCAGGGGTATGTTTGTGTCCTGCAGCACCGAAAGGAATTGAAATTAAGCGATTGTCTATTCTTGCCCAATTGCGATATGTTCCATTTATTCTATTTAAACGACCATTTAAACCTCCATTTCATATTGCACATCAAATTTTTCTCGATGAATTATCAGAAGAAGAAGCTAAAAAACCATATGATAATCTAAAAAAACAATCAGCAATGGTCACATATGAAGTGTTACGAAGTAAAATACCTGTAGATGAAAACAAAATTACTTGTCCATTATTTTTTATTGCACGAAGACATGATAAAATAATTCCATTACATGCAGTAGAAAAAATTGCAGAAAAA
>CAZWQV010000044.1:0-16261 GCA_964636235.1 uncultured Thermoplasmatales archaeon | reverse complement strand
TGGATGTATTATCAAAATCATAGAAATTTTACCATTGATTTATTTCAGGATGAACAAGAGTTATCTGATATTATTTTTGATGCGGAAACAAGTGGTGCATTCATAATAGGCGGTGGTATTAGTAAACATCATACTATTTGGTGGAATCAATTCAAAGATGGTCTTGATTACACAGTTTATATAACTACTGCTGTTGAATACGATGGAAGTCTTAGTGGCGCACAAACCAGAGAAGCGATATCCTGGGGGAAAATTAAGGAAGTATCTGACAATATAACTATTGAAGGAGATGCAACCATTCTTATGCCTCTGATGATCAGTGCATTATTTGAAAGAATAAAATAATCGCAGTTTACTGCCAGAACAATAGTTTTAATTTTGATTTTACATGTTGGGGTAGATCAATCACAGGTTTTCCCTGATAAAGTGAGACTGCTGCATTTGCATAACTGTCTACTGTTAATTGATAAAACCATCTACCATAGGTCACATCCGCTTTTGATGGGTTTCCAATATATCCTTCTTTTATTCCCAGTTCCTTAAATGTTTTACCAATCACTTTTGGTGACGATAAATCTCTATATACTCCTTTTAACTCAGTATACTTCGGATCCACTAGGTAGGGATATTGATATTTCATAAGAGATGTTTCCCTAAACCCACCATGAACCTCTTTATCGGTATCAAAACCTAGCTTTGGTTCCTTTTTGTCAATTTCATCAGAATAAAACATTGGTGACCATGGTTCACAGACCTTCATATGATATTTTTTTCTGAGTTGATGAATAGCTGCATAAATTCCTTTTAAATGACCAAATGCCATATGATAGGTGCAAATGATCAAATAATGAAATCCATGTTTTGCAAGGGTGCTTCCAAAACTGAGAACAACATCTCGGATTATTTTTGATGAAACAGAAAATGAACCTGGAAAATCAGTATTGAATTTACAGAAACCAAGCGGTACGGAAGGAAGAAGTACACACGTTAGATCATGTTCATTTTCTGTTACTTTTGCTATTGCATCTTTTGCTGCATCATTTGCGGTTAAAAAATCAGTGCCAACCGGTAAATGCGGTCCATGTTCTTCCATGGGGCTGATGGGAAGAAAAAAAATGGTTTTTTCTCTAGGGAGTTGATCAATTTGTTTCCAACTCATATGTTTCAATTCCAGGATTTGTGATTGTGCTGATTTTTTATTTGTTTTCATTTTTTCCAATCCTTATACTATTGTTTTCCAAGGGTGGTGATCTCACAGCCATCATTGGTGATGATGACGGTATGTTCTTTTTGTGAAACCATTCCATTATTTTGCTCGATGAGTTGTGGGTAATGATGAAGAAATCCAAGATGGGTTAATCGATGCATGATAACATCTGCATTGGAAAATAAATCATCGCACCATCGATGTGCGAATGGCAGGGAATTAAATGCTTTACGAATTCTATTGATTTGTAATTTACTTCTGGTATCTCTCATTCCCCTGATATGGGTTCCAGAGTTGGTGATATAAATATTGCTTCCCTTTCCAGAAATTACTCTTCCCGATCCATCAGTTGCAAATGGTTCAATGGCAATAACATCATCAACATGTGGTTTCTTTCGTAAACTTATGGTAGGTATATTTGGAATTGATAAGCCTGAATGTAAACGATATCTGTTCAGACTGTGACCAGTTAAATTCTCAATAGGTTTATATCCTTTGGATGTAATAGTTTTCTGTACTACTTCTCCAATTGATGAAAGAGAGACTCCTGGTTTCATATGTTGAATAGCCTTTTCTAATGCCTCATCAGCAGCTTCACATAAAAGCGTATGATCATTTGTCTCAAGTTCAATTGTGACTGCGGTGTCTGCAATATATCCATCGATATGAGCACCAACATCGATTTTCACAACATCTCCTTTTTGAAAGACCTGTGTATCTGTTGATAAAGGAGTAAAATGAGCGGCAATTTGATTGCGAGAAATATTGACTGGAAACGCTGGCTTTGCTCCTTTTTTATGGATTATTGATTCAATATAATCAGTTAATTCAAAAATGCTTACACCAGGTGCTATTTTTTCAGCACCTTTATCCCGTGCATCTGCAGCAATTTCGCCTGCACGATAGTATTTTTCTTTTATTTCATCATTCATTAGTTGGACACAACCGATTTAATTTCATCCATACTGATACTTCCCTTTCTTAACAGTATTGGTTGTTCCGCTGTACAATCAATAATGGTAGAAGGAAGGTCGGATCGGATGCCATCATCTATGTATTCTGCAATATCACCGGCTTTAAACATCTTACGAATATCTTTAATTGTTGTTGGCGTTGGTTTATGATGAATATTTGCACTGGTAATGGTTAGAGGGCCGATATGCTTTAAAAGCTGTAATGCAATAGGTTCATTTGGGATACGAATTGCAATTGTACTATTATCTCCTATGAGCCATTCGGGAAGATCATGCGTCTTTAAAACAATGGTAAGTGATCCTGGTAAAAAATGGTTAGCAATTATTTTGGAAAGTGTAGTAACCTCTGCAATAGTTTTCATTGATGAAACTGAGTCGACCGCAATTGGAAGCAGTAAATTTCTTGGTCTTTTTTTAATGGCATATACTTTTTCTATTGCCATTTTATTAAAAATTGATGCCCCTATCCCATATAAAGTATCAGTTGGATATACAATGAGTAAACCCTTTGAAAGGGCATCTTTATAATAATCAAGTTTCTGTTGAGATATCATGAAAGTGAGATCATTTTCTTTTTATAAAATCTGCAAGAGTTAGTCCCTGTGTATGATCACTTGTTTGTTTTGTAGATACTTCTTTAACCTCCTCAAACAAGGAGATATCAAGTTCTTTTTCAAGTTTTTTCGCAACCTTATCAGATGGACGAAGTTCCCCATTTTCTATCTTAGATATTGCACCAGTTGGCTCTCCGATGTTAAAACCTAATTGCTCACGGGTTAATCCTTTTTTCTTTCTTGCTTCTTTGATAATGGAGCTATAATCAGATACCAGCTCAACGTTCATTCCATCATAAACATCTTTGACTTTTTGCCTTCTGATTCTCTTCTGAAGTGTTTTATGTATATGCACTGGTGCACCTTTTATTTCTTTTACACCAGTTCCATATTGATAACAACTTGGACAGAGCATCATTTTGACATTTTCAATCATCGCTGGCCTGCATCTATCACCACATTCATTTCCACAAAGTTCACAATTCACCAAATCTCACCCTACCATATTTTTTACTATACAATATACAACAAATAGTATTGTATTTATTATTAGAGTAACCCTGCTTTTTGTAAGGTCATTAAATCTTCAGTACTGAGTTTTTCACCACGTTTAAAGCGCTCATAAATTTCATTTGCTTCTTTATGAATGATGGTATCTTCTTCGCGTTTTTTCTTTCTAGATGATTTTGTTTTAGAAGATGATAATTCTCTTTCAAGTTCATGAATTTTATCAACATGAGTAATGAATTCCCGATGTACATCATCTGCTTTAATTTTAGTATTCACAATCGTATCTTGCACTTCATTGACTTTTCGAATCATGTTGTCAAGTTTATTGATTTTACTGATCATGGTTTCATGTTCTTGCTGAGCTCGCAGTGCAAGTTGTTCGACGGTGTCATGCTGTTTTTCTGCTTTTTGTTTAAACACTTTCTCTTCATCAAGAGATTTTTTTAATTGAGGGTCTTGATTTATTATTTCTTCTTGTTTTTTGATTTGTTGATGAAGATCAGAAATGGTTTCAATAACTTTTTTTTCTTTTTGAGCTGACATTGGTTTTGTCATCTGTTCAGTTTCTAAACCATATAATTGTTTTCGAAGTGATGCAAGATTTGTGCCAGATGCAGATGATCGTTTTCGTTCAATAGTACGGATTTCTTTTTTAATTTCCTGGCATTTTTCATTTAATTTATCACGTTGGTCTTTTGCATGTTTGACTCTTTCATTAAGGTCATCTCGTTTTTTCTTATGGTCTGCAATCTCATTTCGTAGTTTTCGTATCATGGTATTTAAGGTATCTCGTTCTTCAGCAAGTAATTTTGATTTTTTATGTAGGTTGTTTCTGTTTTCTTTTAATTGATTCGCTTTTTCTTGCAATTCGTCTTTCAATGTTCTCAGTTCTTCAATAGATTCGGCCATGCAAAACCTCAATGATATTCTTTCTTAAAACAGAGGGTACAATAATAAAGTGTTTATTAAGTATTTCGAAGGAATTCTTCATATTCAACTATAATTACCCACGATTCTTACAAATATTATTACCTTTCAATATAAATATTTTTCTTTTTAACAGATAATATAAATGTTACCTAGTGGAATGATAGATAAAAGTTTATGTAAAAAAACATCTTTGTTACTAGTTTTTCTCAATTGGTCAAACTTATAAAGCTTGTTTATATTTCCAATCAAAAAAAGGTAGAGCTGTGATAATCAATGAATGAATTTCTAAAACGTGAATTAGATCTTCACTATTTCCATGAAAAAGGATACGTAAGAAAACAATGTCAATCATGTGGATGCTTTTTCTGGACATTAAATCCAAACAGTACTCTGTGTGGTGATCAACCTTGCGTTCCATTTACATTCATTGATAATCCCCTTGGTAAAAAACAATTATCCTTATCTGAAGTTCGTGAAAGTTTTTTATCATATTTTGAATCGCATCAACATCAGCGCCTTCATTATCCAGTAACTAATGAACGTATGCCAGTTATTGCACGGTGGAGAAATGATATTTATCTTACTATTGCATCCATTGCAGATTTCCAACCTCATGTCACTTCCGGAATCGTGCCCCCGCCAGCAAACCCATTAGTAATTTCTCAGCCATGCATTCGTTTAAATGATTTGGATGAAGTGGGAAAAAGTGGAAGACATTTGACCCTATTTGAAATGATGGGGCATCACGCATTCAATAAAAATACTGATGAGATTTATTGGAAAGAAAAAACCGTTGAATATGCTGATGATTATTTTGTCAATATCATCGGTATAAAAAAAGAAGCTATCAATTATAAAGAAGAGCTTTGGGTTGGAGGAGGTAATGCAGGTCCTTGTCTTGAAGTGGTTGCTGCAGGTCTTGAAATCGCAACATTAGTTTTTATGAATATGAAACAGGACCCTCAAGGAACGTATACCATTGAAAAGGATAAATACACCAATAATCCTCTAAACATTGTTGATACAGGATATGGATTAGAACGGATTGCATGGATAACGCATGGAACCAAAACGGTTTATGAAACCGTACTAAAGGAAACCCTCCAATGGATTCAAAGTCATGCCAGTAATATTTCAGATATTCAAGCATTTTATTCTCTTGCGGATCATTCAAAATCCCTTGCATTTATGCTTGGTGATGGGATTGTCCCCTCAAATGTAAAAGCAGGGTACTTAGCAAGACTATTGATCCGCAGGTCTCTTCGATTTATTAAATCATTACAATTCGATGCATCCCTTTCTGATCTTGTTCTGTTTCAAATTAATTTATTACAAAAGGATTTTCCATCATTAAGCAATCAAAAAAGGCAAATTGATGAAATGCTTCAACTTGAAACAAAACGATACAAAGATACCATTGCAAAAGGAGAACAATTAGTCAAACGATTATTAAATGAAAAGCAAACCATTGATGATACCACTTTGATCACATTGTACGATACTCATGGGATGCCACCATCGGTGGTTCAACAGATTGCTGAAAAAGAAAACGCTCCAATCAACATTCCTGAAAATTTTGAATCAATGATCGCTGAACTTCACACTCATGAAAAAGAATCAACTGAAGAAACAGTTAAGAAACAAGATCTCCCAAAAACAACTGCATTATACTATAACGATCATTATTTAAAAGAATTTGATGCAGAAGTGTTATGGGCCAAACAAACTGAAAATGAAACACAAGTTGTCCTTAATCAAACCACTTTTTATCCAGAAGGTGGCGGCCAGCCAGGGGACAGAGGATATTTATATGGTAACGGAACAGAATATCCTATTATTTCTGTATCAAAAGAAAACAATAGCATTATCCATTATATTAAAGGAATCCTATCGGTTGGAGATACGGTTCATGGGAAAATTGATTGGGATCATCGTTACACGCTCATGAAGCATCATACTGGAACGCATGTAATTAATGGAGCACTTAGAACGATTCTTGGTGAACATATCTGGCAAGCTGGATCGCAGCTTAATATTACCGATGCTCGTTTTGATTACACCCATTATAAGCCTTTAACTGACCAAGAGATCAAGCATATTGAACAGCGAGCAAATGAGTTTATCAGACAGCATGTGCCGGTTAAAAAATTGATTCTTGATAGAAATACAGCTGAGAAAACCTATGGTTTCCGTTTATTTCAGGGAGGTGTTCCACCAGGCAATCAAATCCGTGTGCTTGATATTCCAGGAATAGATGTAGAAGCATGTGGCGGAACACATTTAAACAACACTTCAGAGATTGAAAAAGTTCGTATTTTGAAATCAGAACGAATTCAAGATGGCGTGAATAGAATTGTGTTTGCCGCAGGTAAAATGGTTGATGCTTTTCAACAAAAAGAACAAGAACAGTATCAACAGATCATTGATGCATTCAGCCCGTTTATTCGAATCAATCAACAGGAAGATATTACCCAAGCAATTAAAATAGTAACAGACACCTTTTCGGTACCTGTTGAACAAGTTCCTAAAACAATCAAACGTTTCATTAAAGAAGCAAAGTTAACCGGAGAAAAAACTCTTGAATCAGTAAAAGAAGCAAGTGAATATTTATTTTCCACTTGGAAAGAACAGCAAAAACAGAAGAAATCTGTTGGTCTTGATGAAATTGAAAGTTTAAAATCAAACGCGGAATCAATTCCTGGTACCTCATATAAAGTTATTATTGCAAAAACAAACACAGAAGCAAATGCAACCGCTGGAGCAATCATAAATGAAGCTGATTATGTGGTTCATATATATGATGGGAAAAAAATTACCTCAGCAGCATCAGAAAATGTGCCAATTGATTTCAGAAAAAAAATTGTCCCAGCAATCGGCTCGATTCTTGGTGGCAGTGGCGGTGGGCGGCCAAAGATGACACAAAGCGGTGGGCCACATCATCAAAACATTGATGAAGCATTAGAAAAAGCTAAACAACTCACTATTGAACTATTAAAAAAATAGAGAAAAGAAAAAAATATTTTTCTTATAACTGGATAGTTAAATGAGCAGTTGTGATAACTATCATTGTTGCTATTGAAAGTGCAATAACAAACCATGGTGGTATCTGTAATGAACTCTTTTCTTCCGCATCAAAATATCGAATTAATCCTGCAGAGGAATGAAATCCTTCGTTCTTTTTCTTTGCCATATCAATCAAACTACCTAGTTATTAAGTATCTATTACATCAATAACTATTATTTTAGTTTTTCCATCATTTTATAAGATAACCCTGTTTAATTTTAAGAATCATCATAATTTTGTATGATAGATGATAAGATGTGACCAGCACTTCCTTGTAAAAAATAATCACTAAGATAATTGGTCATCTCTGTTGGTTCTGTATTTATTTCAACAATTTTGGCATGATGTTTTTTTGCAATAACTGGTAGATTAGCCGCAGGATATATCAACCATGATGTACCAATCACCAGCATCATATCACAATTCATTGCTGCTTGTTCAGATTTGATAAGAGCTTGCTCTGGGGGTGTTTCTCCAAAGAGGACGACATTTGGTTTTAACACATTATGACAGGTACATCTTGGAACGGGTGGTATCGCATCCAATCGTTCTTTTTCAAATGGATATTCTTTTTGGCAGCTCATACAACGTAGGGTTTTATAATTTCCATGAAAATCAATAACATTAGTGCTTCCTGCTTCTTGATGAAGATTATCCACATTTTGGGTGATAATATCTTTTAATTTCCCCATTTTTTGGAGCGTTGTCAAACTGGCGTGAGCATTATTTGGTGATGCTTGAAAGATCTGCTCACCCATTTCTTTGAGCATTATCCATGATTTATCAGGATTTTTTAAAAATGAAACAACATGAGAATATTCTTCAGGATCATATTTTTCCCATAATCCCCCTTTTCCTCTAAATGTTGCAATACCGCTTTCAACGGAAATTCCTGCTCCAGTAAGGGCAATTATATTATGTGCTTTTTTTATCGCATTTATTACTTTTTTAATATCGGATTCCTTGGTCATATGAATCGCATTATATCATTTGTTATCAATTACAAGATAAAAGTTGTATATAAGTAATTTCCATCAACAAAAATATTATTTTTATATATTTCTAAGAAAAACATCTAAATACCGTATTTCTATACATCCAAGTAAGGATGAGTGATTCCTATGAAGGAAATAGACGCCCTTATTGAAAAAGCATTAAAATACAAAGAAAGTGGACTTACAGATCATGAAATTGCAGAAGATTTAAACGTGTCAAAAGAAACTGCAACATGGCTTCTTAATAAAGGAAAGGAGAAAAAACCAGAGGGAGATTTAAAAGTTGGATGGAGATCAATTGGTGTTTATCCCTCAAGAATCAGCTTTTTTGCTGATGCGTTAAGCGATATTATTTTAGAAGAAGTTGAGAAAAAAGATCTCTGTATTGATACGGTGGTTGGTATCGCTATCAATGGAATCCCATTTGCAACATTTATTGCTGAAAAACTTGGTCTTGAATTAGCTGTATACAGGCCGCATAGTGAAAAAAGCGGAGCTTTTTCATCTAATTATGCAAATATTGAAGGAAAAAATGTAGTTATCATTGATGATGTAGTTGGCACAGGTGAAACATTTAAGTCTGCAATTAATGCAACAAAAAAAGAAAATGGAACTGCTGTACTGCTTCTTTCAATTCTAAATAAACGAGCACAGAATGATATTAAAGGAGTACCTCTGCGGGCATTAATTCGTGCGCGAGTTATCTAAACTCGTCTCACTCTTTTTTTATTATTCAAAGAAATCTGATTTTTTAAGGTGAATAATATGCATTGGGCAGATGTTATTGCAGAAGAGTTAATAAAGGATGATAAAAAGCATGTACTTGCAACTGGTATTACTCCATCTGGGCCGATTCATATCGGCAACATGCGGGAGATTCTCACTACAGATGCAGTGTATCGAGCATTGATCAAAAAAGATGCAAATGCTGATTTTATTTATATCGCCGATGATTATGATCATCTTCGAAAAAGATATCCCTATTTAGATGCATCATATGAGCAATATATTGGAATGCCTTTATCTGATATTCCTTGTCCTTGCGGAAAGCATGATAGTTACGCAGATCATTATTTAACTACCTTTCTTTCCAATCTTGAAGAAATAGGGATCAAACCAATTGTATACCGTGCTAGTGATATGTATAAACAGGGCATGTATAAAGATGCGATTCAAACCGCTCTTGAACATACCAAAGAAATAAGAGATATTATTGAATCGATTTCAAAAAGGCAGCTACCAAAAAAATGGCTGCCATTTAATATTATTTGTTCATCTTGTAAAAAAATAACTACCGCCACCCCAGTTCTTTATGAATACCCATTGATTGAATATGAGTGCTCTTGTGGATATGAAGGATCAGTTGATATTCGAGAGCCAGGTGTGGGAAAGCTTCCTTGGCGGGTTGACTGGCCTGCTCGATGGA
The DNA here is from genome assembly GCA_964636235.1 of uncultured Thermoplasmatales archaeon. Taxonomy (GTDB): domain Archaea; phylum Thermoplasmatota; class E2; order DHVEG-1; family DHVEG-1; genus EX4572-165. Next base: position 6,601 of record CAZWQV010000044.1, on the reverse strand, counting down.
AAATGCTTCAGGTCACCTTTGAACCGTTTGGAAAAGATCATGCTACTACTGGTGGTTCCCATCAAACAGGTGAAAAGATCAGTACAGATGTATTCAAGTATCCGCCCCCAGCATACACCGTGTATGAGTTTATTTTATTGAAGGGAAAAGGTGCGATGCACAGCTCAAAGGGAACCGGCTTATCGGCAACGGAAATGCTGCATATGACCCCACCGGAGGTATTACGATTTTTAATTATGAAAAATCAACCAAACAAACATATCGCCTTTGACCCTGGTTTTGGCCTGCTTTCCTTTGTTGATGAATATGATCAATTCGAACGGATGTTTTTTGGTGATCAAGAGCAGATTAAAGGGGCAAAAGATATTGACACATTATATGAATTATCTCAACCACATCAAATCCCTACGAAACTGCCGGTACAGGTTCCTTATCGTCATCTGGTAACATTAATCCAGATCCAGGATGTTTGGGATGAACTGAAAGCTATGCTACAGCGATCCAATCAGATCCCTGAAAAAATATCAAAAGAGGATGAAGATAGAATCAAACAACGTATCGATCATGTCCGTTATTGGCTGAAACATTTTGCTCCAGCATCAGTTCGATTTAAAGTACAACAAAAGCTTCCGAAGATGCAAATCACTAGTGAGCAAAAACAATATCTAAACACATTTATTAGCGAAGCGGAGAAAATCTCATGGGATGCAGAAGCCATCCATAATCTTATCTATAGTATTGCTGAAAAACAGGATGTATCTGCAAAAAAAATATTTACCACGCTGTATCAATTGATTCTTAATCAAAAAAATGGACCACGGATTGGATATTTTCTATCAAATTTAGAAAAAGAATTTGTCCTGCGGCGAATCAAAGAAGCAGTTAAATAATACATGTTACTTCCGCAGCACATACATATTATGAAAATCTATCTTGATGTCTATGGTTGTACAGCAAATAAATCAGATGCAGCGATAGCTAGAAATCTTATCATACATCATTCATCATATGAATTAGTCGATACTGTACAAGAGGCTGATATAATCCTTCTATTAACCTGTACTGTTATTTCAACTACTGAACAGAAAATCATTTCAAAAATAAACCAGTACATCAAGCAGGGTAAAACGGTTGTTCTTTCTGGTTGTATGGCAAGTATTCAAAAAGAACTTATCGATCAAATAGATGAGCGTATTATCTGTATTCCACCTCAAAAAATCCATCATCTTATATCTTTTTTAGATCAATCATCAAGTAAAAATATACAAGGTGAAAAATATGATACGGAAAAAACCTTTTCATCACTTCATGCACCGATTGCAATAGCAGAAGGATGCGCATTTTCATGTGCATATTGTATCACCACGCTTGCCCGTGGAAAACTGAAGAGTTTTCCCATAGAAACCATACAAAAAGATTTTGAAAGTGCATTACAGCAAGGTTGTAAAGAAATTCAATTAACTGCACAAGACACCGCATCATACGGACTGGATAAGAACGTTTCATTGGTAATGTTATTACAGCGTTTACAGAATATTCCTGGATCGTACCGTATAAGAATCGGAATGATGAATCCACATACAGCGTATTCCATTGTTGATGATTTAATCACCTGTTATGAAAATGAACATGTGTATAAATTCTTACATGTACCAATCCAATCTGGAAGCAATAGTATCCTAGAAAAAATGAATCGAAAATATACCGTAGAAAAAGCAATTGGTATCATAAAAAAATTCCGGGAACGAATTGATGATATCACCATTGCTACTGATATTATTGTTGGATTTCCAACAGAAACTGATGAACAATTCCAGCAATCATTACAATTAATTAAAGACCTAAAACCTGATATCGTAAATATTACCAAGTTTTCTGCAAGACCTTATACAAAGGCAAAAAAGATGAAGGGACGCATTCCAACTAATGTGGTGAAAAAACGATCTCAGCAATTAACTGATATTACCCAAAAAATCTCTTTAGAAAAAAACCTTGATCGTATTGGAAAAACCTATAATGTTTTAATAACAGAAAAAGGAAAGAATGAGACCATGATTGGACGAGCGGAAAATTATAAGTCAGTTGTCTTACATGAAAAAATCCCAATTGGATCCTGGATTGATATTAAGGTTATTGAAGCAGAGCAAACCTATCTCGTCGGAATGCTTAAATAGGCCAGTAATTATTCATTGCATGTGGACGGGATGATTCGAGTTGCAATTAATGGATTCGGAAGAATAGGCAGAAATGTTCTTAGAGCAGCATTTGCTCACTCTCAATATGGGAAGAAGTTTGAAATAGTTGCGATCAATGATCTGGGCAGTACAGATATTTTAGCTCATTTATTCAAATACGATTCAATCTATGGTAGATTCAATGGAACCATTGAAAAACAAGATGATGGTATCGTTGTTAACGGTCATTTTATTAAATTTTTATCACAAGTAAATCCTGAAAAACTTCCATGGCAGGACCTTAACATTAACGTTGCTTTGGAATCAACAGGTATTTTCAGAAATCGGGAAGGTGCAACCAAACATCTGCAAGCAGGAGCAGAAAAAGTTATTATTTCAGCACCAGCAAAAGATCCGGATTTTACGGTTGTGTTAGGCGTTAATGAAGATGGATATAATGCAGAAAATCATAAGATTATTTCAAATGCGTCCTGTACAACAAACAGTCTGGCACCACCAGTCAAAGTGTTAAATGATGCATTTGGTATTGATCAAGGGTTCATGACCACTATCCACTCCTACACCGGTGATCAACGAATTCTTGATTTTCCTCATAAAGATTTTCGCAGGGCAAGAGCAGCGGCAACCTCAATTATCCCAACCACAACTGGCGCTGCCCGTGCAGTAACATTGGTTATTCCTGAACTAAAGGGAAAACTAGATGGAATGGCTGTTCGCGTGCCCACACCTGATGGTTCATTAACTGATTTAACCTGTACACTTAAAAAAGAAGTTACCAAAGAAGAAATAAATCAGGTGTTAAAACATGCTTCAGAGGATCACTTGAGAGGAATTATGCAATATAGTGAAGATCCTATTGTATCCGTGGATATCATTGGCAATCCACATTCTGCTATTATTGATGGATTGAGCACTAATGTGATAGGTGAACGTGGAAACCTAGTAAAAATTCTTTCTTGGTATGATAATGAATGGGGTTATTCCTGCAGATTGGTGGATTTAATTAACTATATTTATAACGGTCAATATGATAGAGAAGAAGAAATTAAAGTAATCCATCAAGATGCTTCATCTTATTAAACAAAATTTTATTTTTATTCATGTATTTCTTTTCAGATAAGTTAATTAAATAAGTATTAATACGTCTTTTTTGTGGAGGTCTTATTGATATGATGGAATATAATACATTAGATGATATGAATGTGGAAGGCAAAACAGTCCTTCTTCGTGTTGATTTTAATATGCCCCTTGATAAAAAAACATTTGAAATTTTAGATGTTACAAGGATGAAGCGGGTGGTTCCAACATTACATGAATTATATGATAAAAAGGCAAAAACTGTTATTCTCGCACATCAAGGTCGTAAAGGCAGTTGGGATTTTACAGATCTATCAAATCACGCCAAAACATTATCATCCATACTTCAAAAAAACGTTACTTTTGTAGATGATATCCATGGGCAAAAAGCAAGGGACGCTATAACAGCAATGCAGCCAGGTGAGTACCTCATGCTTGATAATGTGCGAAAAATACCATATGAAACAGATAAAAAATCAGCTGAAGAACATGCAAAGACTCCTTTTATAAAGGATTTATCATCTGTTGCTGATGTGTTTATCAATGATGCTTTTGCAGCAGCACATCGGAAGCAATGCTCATTGATTGGTTTTACGGTTACACTTCCCAGTTGTGCTGGCCGGTTAATGGAAAAAGAAATCACCACTCTTTCAAAAATAGTTGAAAATCCAGAAAAACCTAGCGTGTTTTTATTCGGTGGGGCAAAGTTTTCAGATATGATCATTACTATCGAGCGGCTTTTTGAGCATCAAACTGCTGATAAAATACTTTTAACTGGTCTTCCAGCAAATGCATTTTTAAAAGCAAAAGGAGTAAATCTTGGACCCGCAAATGAAAAAGCATTGCTGGATGAAGGTTCAGAGGAACAATTCACTCAGATTAAACAATTACTTGATAAGTATCCTGATCAAGTGTACCTTCCATCTGATTTTGCAATCGAGGAAAACAATCAGCGAAAAGAAATCAATATTGATGATTTACCAGTCGATAAACCCTTATTTGATATTGGACAAAAGACCATAGAAGGTTATGAAAACCTCTTAAGCAGCGCAAAAACCATCTTTTTATCAGGGCCCTGTGGCGTATTTGAAAATCCTATTTTTATGAAAGGAACAAAAGAATTATTCACCTATATTACAACACTGGATGCATTTACCATTGTTGGTGGTGGCCATACGGTTGCAGCAGTCAAAAAACTAAATCTTGATCAAAAGATGTCGCATATTAGTACTGGTGGTGGATCACTTGAAAAATTCATGATGGGGGAAAAACTGCCAGTTATTGAAGCACTTAAAGAAGCAAAAAAGAAATATGTCGTTACCCGGTAAATCCATTTTTTCCTTTTCTTCTCTATTAAAAACATTCTTATTTCTTTTTTCTTTATACCTAAAAAAATTGGGCTGATAGATCAGACTGGAAGATCGCCACCTTCGCAAGGTGGAGGCCGCGGGTTCAAATCCCGCTCAGTCCACTAGGACTGATTCTAGTAATCTAAATCGATTTAATAGCAGGTATTTATTAAATTAACAGATCATTTTAGTTTGATCTGTATTCTCTCATCGGTTTGTAAAAGTTTTTTATTAGAAAATTATTTGTATTATATATTTATTGTTAATATTAGGGATTTATACGAAAAGAACCATATTTATTAATTTAATTTTAATATTAATTTTATTATCAAGTATAACATTCTCATATGCAAATGAATCTAATAAACATAATATTATTTTTGTTGATGATGATAATATAGAAGGACCATGGATGGGTTCATTTGAATATCCATTTCATACAATTCAAGATGGCATTAATGCTTCAAATGAGGGGGATACAATATTTGTTTTTAATGGAACATATTCTAGTGATTTAATTATTGTTAAATCAATTTCAATTATTGGAGAGAACAAAAACAATACAATTATTTCAGCCAATTCAACAGATTTAAGTATTTACATAAGAAAGGCTAATTATATCAGACTTTCTAATTTTACAATTAAAAATAAAAACGGAGGGAATGGAGAAATTTTCATATTTGAAGCTAATTATACCACAATTGAAAATAACATCCTAACTAATAATGAATACGCTATAACGCTTTTTGAATCACATTATAATACAATTTCCAATAATCTTTTTGAATCAAGAAAAGAAGGCAGGTCAATAGACTTAATAGATTCAAGTAATAATACATTAGAAAAAAATATTTTCATTAATAACCAAGATATTGCAATAGAGATTTCACCCCGATCAAATGATAATTTAATTGAAAATAACATAATTACTGATACTGAATTTTATGGAATTTACATGTTCAATTCTAGTAGAAATATAATCCAAGATAACACAATAATTAATAATTCAGGTGGAATTTTTTCAGATTGCGATGATAATTCTTATATACATAACACCTTTTCTAACAATAGAAAAGGATTAGAACTTCACTATACAAATAATAATATAGTTTCATATAACACCTTTTCATATAACTTTATTAGCGTTGATTTAACTGGTTCAAATACTGAAATAACAAGAAATAATTTTATACAGAATTTTGTTGATTTTGAGATTATTAATAAAAGTGGAATTATTATATCAAGAAATAATTTTAATAATCGCAGGATGTCTATTAATTTTATAACAACCAATAAAATAAAATGGGATGGTAATTATTGGAGAAACTGGCAATTAAACGTACCAAAACCTATATTTGGATTAAAACCTCTTCTAAATGTTCCATTACTCATTCCCACAATAGAATTTGACTTAAACCCCGCTCAAGAACCATTTAATATCTAAATCAATACTTTTTATAACGGATTATTTAACAATAATTGATAATCAAAAATTAATAATTTCAAAATAACATTGAATAATAAAAATAATATTAATAGAATGTTAAATCAGTATTAATCCCTTAATATACTACAATATGTAACAATACCATTCTGTACTTTAATAGAATAAATAAATGAGTAATACTCTTTATAAAAATAATTCACACTCCCAGTTCCTGTAAAAAGATACCCACCCATTATTGTAGTAATAGCAGTAGGTCCATCGTATAAATTAACATCATGAGAAGTCTCAAATGCAATTCGTTTCGATGCTATAATCCAGTCATCTTTCCAATCAGTCTCGTCTGGAGTAGAAAAAAGGATCCATAAGCTAAACAAGATTAAACCAGAAATAACAAAACCACCAATAAAAATAATATTAAGGTTTTTTTTCATATGGCTCTAATAAAAAAAAACTGACAACGAATATAAAAGCATTTCTTCCAGAATAAAAAGAAAGAAAAAAAGGTTTAGTTAGACCAACTTAAAATTCCAAGA
>CAZWQV010000043.1:4887-16507 GCA_964636235.1 uncultured Thermoplasmatales archaeon | reverse complement strand
TCAGTAACCAAAGTCATTCAACGATTCACCGGTGATCCGATTCGTATTCCCAAACCGTTCATGGATAATCTTGATTTCGTGCTCATTCAAATGGCTGTAGAACGAAAAGGAAAACGACTCCGCCGAGTTTTATCTGTTGATGAAATCGAAGGATATAATAAAGCAGTAGATGGTGTGATTTCTCGTACTGCGTTTGAATGGAAATCAGCTGATGATGTGCATTTATTTCGAGCAAATAGGAATAGTTATATTTTGGAGGAGAGAATAGCAAAAAACGCAGGATATCAGAACCCTTCTGAGATTTATGATGAATATGATTTGAGAAAGAAAATTTTAGAACGGATGGTTGAAGAGGAAATTTTCGATTATTATGAGGTGGTGCAGTTTATCTGGACATATTATCGCGATGGGATTGATGCACTTCCAATTTCTATTTAGATTAATTTGGTTGAGCAAGCATGACAGAGAAGAAAAAGAAAATAAAGGATAAAAAAAAACGCGAGTTTATTGATCAGTTGAAGATTTCTTATAGAAATCTTGAAAATCCTAAGAAATTTTATTCAACCATTCTATTTCCTTTAGTTTTTATCGGAATTATCGTTTGCTTGTTTCCTTTTATCCTAGGATTTATTCTTCCTGTTGGTGTATCATTTCATCCTGCAACGTTTCTTTTTGGTGGTATTGTTCCGATTATTCTTGGAGTATTATATCCCTATATTACCTGGAAGAATCAAGAATCAGAGATAAATAGTAATATGCATTTTTTTATCACTCATTTGAGAGTTCTTGCAATTTCTGATTTATCATTAAAAGATATTATTAATGTACTAGGCGATAAACCAGTGTATAAAAGCCTTGGAAAAGAAGTAAAAAAAATAGGGGTACTTTCAACACAATGGCGTTACCCTATGGCCAAAACGATGCATTTTGTTTCTCTTAGGACTCCAAGCAAGATGTTTAAGGATTTTTTAGACAGATTCTCACAAAGCCTTGATAGTGGCGTGGAGCATCGAGAATTTATTGAAACTGAACAGCAGGCAATAATGGAAGATTATAAAACCATGTATGAAACCAGCAATGAAAATATTGTGATTTTAAATGAAGTTTATGTCAGTATGCTAATCGCAATTATTTTTGTAATGTCCTTTGGCATTGTTTTACCCATTATATTAGGAGCGGATAGTATGACTACTTACTCATATCTATCTTCTTTTATGTTAATTGTTGCAGAGGCTTTGCTTCTTTACCTTATGAAATCAATGATTCCAGAGGATTTGATATGGCATCAAACTAGTGAAAAAAGTAAACTTCAGATCCAAATGAATAAGTTATTCATACAAGTGGCTATGCTAAGTGTGTTTATTGGAAGTTTACTGTTTTATGCTCGGTATGTATTGGCATTAGAATTTTTAAATACCTTAACAGTGGAATTGATGATTTCAATAGCTATTACTCCACTCTTTATAGTTGGTTTAAAGACAGTGATTGAAGAACAGAATATTTCTCGTAAGGAAAAGAATTTTCTTGGATTTTTAACCGGTTTAGGATCCATTGCCACAATGAAAGGAGGAGAGGTTACTAAATCAGTATATTATCTTAGTAAGAAAGATTATGGTATTTTAACATCTTATATTCGTAGTTTATATAGAAGACTTCGAACTCGTATTGATGATGATGCGGCATGGAGATGGTTCGGTGTTGATACAAATAGTAATTTTATTCAAAGAGCATGCGAAATGTTTCGGGAGGCAACCTATGCTGCTGCGAATCCTACAAGGGTTACCAAAATGATAGCGGAGAATTTACGGAAAATCCATGATTTACGAAAAAAGAAATATTCCATTACAAGTACCACGATTGCATTGTTTGGAGGTATTACCTTTGGCATTTCCTTTTCGATTTATGTTTCCCTTGTGATTAGCAGGCATTTAAATAAAATTGTTACAGAAACCGGCGATCCATTTAGTAATATAGAAGGTATTGATATAGGTGCATTACTTCACACCGTCCCTCAAGAAACATATGCGTATATATTAATCGTTATCTTTATGGTACTTATGATTCATTCATTTATTTTATCATTTACCGTGAGAGTAATTCGAGGGAGTCATTTTTATTATACTTTTTTATTATTTGTTCCCTTTGTTTGGATGATTGCTCTTACCAACTGGGTAGTCGAATTGTTTGTTGGTGGAATGCTTACAGGACCAACATAAGAAAAGCAAGATTAGTCAGATAAAATTACAAAAACTAATAAAATAATTTTAATATTGAACCTATCGTAAATCGATAATGGTATCAACAAACGATGATGGAGTAGTAAATAAAAATACTCCTGAAATGCCAACTTCAGGTGTTATTCTCCCACTTACTGAGATACTGGTACTTATACCGCTAAAACAACTAGTGGTATTTGCAAGTAAAACCACTAAATCATTATTGTTAAGTATAGGAGTTGCTGCACTACAACTTCCATCAGAATCACGGATCACTAAAATGCCAAATTCAATATTAGTGAGATTACTTGCATTAATTGTTCCAAATAAACCATTTGAGACAGATGACGCATAACAATCGGAATTAAAATTAAGTACAGCTAATGTTTGTGCATCTGATATTTGTAGGGTAGTTTCATTTAAATCAATTGGGCTGGACCCTGCAATAGGTTCAACAAAAAAAGCGATTTGATCCAATAATGAATTTTCTGTATATCCACTCACATGACTGATTCGAATCCCGGTGGATATATCTCGTAATGTATCTTGGCTGGTTTGTAATGCTTGTTGCTGCATGGTGTTCATTGTTTGAAAAATAACAGAAGCGGTTACTCCTGCTGTAACGATCATTGCTATAAAAATGATTAATGCACCTATCCCTATTGAAGCAGTGTCATCGGAAGTAAAAAAATCCCCAGCTTGTAAACTTACGTGGCATACCTCCTACTTATTTGAGAGGCTTATTTTTCCATTTGGAAAACCCATCCAATAAGCAGGTAATAATGCAGGTTAAATATAAATGTGTTGAAATTTACGATAAAAAAATGATAAGAAAACAATATAAAAAATAAGAAAAATGATGGGAAAAAAGACTCCCATTATCTATTGTAGCGCATAGATGACATCAACATATGTTTGTGGCGATGTAAATGATATGACACCAGGGGCACCAACTTCAGGTATAACACGACCAAATATGTCTTTTCTTTCACCTATTTGAGAGTCGAATACATACGATGAGTTTGTATAGAGATATAATATAACCTTATCACCTTGAGTCATAACCGGATTATATCTACTTAAAGATCCATCATAGTCCTGTAAAACGCCAATTCCAAATGTCGCATTTGTTAAACCTGACCAATCTGTTATCGCACCAAAGATATCGCCAGTAACATCATCGTTATACGTTGAACTATTATTATAGCCATATGTTAATAATGCTTTTGTTGTACCATCACTTATAAGAATATACGTATTATTTAAATCGATTTTTTCCGAACCAGGTTTTGGAGAGACTGTTATTGCCAGTTTCCAAATGTCATTATACGTAAATGATCCACTTGAACCAGTTCGATTTACTTGGCCTATGACCGAAAATACTTTTATTCCACTTGCTACTTCCCTTGTCGTTTGCTGTCCTGTTTTCATTGCCTGACTTTGAAGTGTATTTGAAGTCGATATTAAAACTGATGCTGCTACACCTGCGACTAGAATCATTGCAATCAGAACAATCATTGCACCAATACCAATCGCACCCAGATCATCCATTTTTCTATTTGATAAATAACGCATTTTTTTTCACCTCACTGTAATTCTAAAACTGGATCAGTATATGATTCAGGTGTTCTAAACCCAATAATACCTGGAGCACCCATTTCAGAAATAACTTGACCAAACATATCAGTTCTTGGAGAAATTCCTGAAAATGCATCTCCAATAGAAATAACCACGTGATCACCAAAGTTAATAACTGGATTACTAGCAGTACAAGAATCATCTGCATCTTGCAATACAATTATTCCAAATTTCGTTATTGCACTTCCGCTACCAGATCCGGTTGGATAAAAACCTGTAGTGAATATATCTCCACTAGTTGCATTTGAATCAGTAAATGTTGAACTATCATATTCCAACACATATTTTGTTTCAGAATCAGAAATTTCAACAACCGTTTGTGATAAATCAATATCTGGAGATCCTGCTCTTGGTTTAATTTCAATCGCAAGTAATGTTATAGAACCAGAAGTATTCGATCCTTCAATTCCTTCCACATAAATTCCACTTGCAACTTCACTTGTCGTCTGCTGCCCTGTTTTTAACGCTTGCATTTCAAGTGTTGTACTTGTTTGCACCAGCACCGATGCAGCAATTCCAGCAACAAGAACCATAGCAATGAATACTAAAAGAACTCCAATGCCTATTGCCGCGAAATCATTTTCTTTCAATTGCTTATTAGGCTTTTTTCCCATCTCTTTCACATCCCACCTAGCAAAGTTTTTGACATTTATTACTAGATTTATTCAAAACATCAATACTTGAGCCAGTTTATATACTTAATTTGCATATAATTAAGCAAGTAACCCTTCATGTAACTATGCAGATAATAATTCAAAGCAATTTTTGATTAAAAATTTTTAGAAAAAATGAAAAAAGAGGTTAAAGATGGGAAAGAAATCCCAATCTTTATTATTGTAGGGTATAAATTACATCAACATATGCTTTTGGTGATGTAAATGCTATGACACCCGGAGCACCAACTTCAGGGATAACGCGTCCAAAGATATCTTTTCGCTCACTGATTTGGCTATTAAATACATATGATGCGTTAGTATAGATATAAAGTATTACTTTATCACCACGGGTCATAACAGGATTATATCTGCTCATCGATCCATCATAATCTTGCAATACACCGATTCCAAAGGTTTCATCTGTTAAACCTGTCCAATCTGAAATTGCACCAAATATATCACCTGTTATATCATCATTATATACTGAACTATTATTATAGCCATAAGTCAGTAGCGCTTTTGATGATCCGTCACTCATTAAGATGTATGTATTGTTTAAATCAATTTTTTCTGATCCTGGTTTTGGAGATACGGTAATTGCTAATTTCCAGATATCATTATATGTATAACTGCCAGCTGATCCAGTTCGATTTACTTGACCAATGACAGAGTATACTGTAAGACCGCTTGCCACTTCCCGAGTAGTTTGTTGTCCAGTTGTCATGGCTTGACTTTGGATTGTATTTGAAGTTGTAATTAATACTGATGCGGCAACTCCTGCAACAAGAATCATGGCAATTAATACAATCATGGCCCCAATTCCAATTGCACCAACGTCATTCATTCTTTTCATTGATAATCGTCTCATTTATTAATCACCTCACTGTAACTCCACAATAGCATCTGTATATGATTCAGGCGTTCTGAAACCAATAATACCAGGTGCTCCGCCTTCACTTATTACTTGTCCAAATACATCAGTTCTTGGTGATATACCTGAAAAAGCATCACCAACTGTAATTACGACATGATCTCCAAAATTAATAATTGGATTTGTGGATGAACATGAGTCATCTGCATCTTGTAATACAATAAGGCCAAATTTTGTAATCGCATTTCCCGATCCCGTTCCACTTGGATAAAAACCTGAAGTGAATATATCTCCACTTGTTGCATTCGAATCAGTAAATGTTGAACTATCATATTCCAACACATATTTTATATCAGAATCGGAAATTTCAACAACTGTTTGCGATAAATCAATATCCGGTGATCCTGCTCTTGCTTTAATTTCTATTGCAAGTAAGGTTATTGAGCCAGAGGTATTCGATCCTTCAATTCCTTCTACGTAAATACCGCTCGCAACTTCTTCAATGGTATGTTGACCTGTTTTCAATGCTTGCATTTCTAATGTCGCACTTGTTTGTACCAGCACCGATGCAGCAATTCCAGCAACAAGAATCATGGCGATAAACACGATCATTGCGCCTATTCCAATCGCTGCAACATCTTTTCTCTCTTTCAGAGCTTTGCTTTTTCGTCCCATCCTTAATATATCCCTCCTAAAGAGTTATAATTTCTATAACCTTTCAGAGTTTTAATCCAATATACGAGTTTCTTTTTATATAATTTATTTGCATGTGAATATGCAGGTGAATATATAGGTAATTATCAAAACGAGTATTGATAAGAGCATATGATTGAATATTGTATGGGATATCATGTTGAATATGTATCATAGTATTCAGACAGTAGTACTAATGGATACCTTTATTATAGAAGAAAAAAGTGAAAAAATACAGTTTAAAAGAAAAATAATTATGATTATTATTTTATTTAATTATAATTTTTTTAATACCGTTTTTTCCATTTTCATAATTTCTTTTTCAAGTTGCAAAACGTATAAATCAACACCCATATCTTTCATAACTGTTATTGATTTATCATCCAGTTTTTGTGATAACTCTTTTAAGAAAAAATGACCTGCATCGGTTCCAAGTTTATTTGTTAAGGTTATGATTATATCCTTTAAAGCAGGCCCAACTTCTTGATGAGAAACAGTATCCACATCTTTCATAATTGTTATTGGTTCTGTGTCCTCATCAAAAATATTATCATTAATATCAATATGTTCAAGAAATGAGTATTCATTTTTTAATTGTTCAATAGTTGATTCAAGAATGAATAGTGCATGTCTTTGATTTGTTTTTCTACCAGATATTGAGACTAAATTTGTTAAAAGATCTTTTAATATTTCAGAGTTATCAGCAGTTATAGATACCATTCAATTTCCACCCCAAATCGTGTTTAGTATGCTATACTATAGTTAATAATTAAATGTTTTTATTTAGATAAAAAATCTACTTTTTAATTTTTATTAAATTATATAAAGTTTATATAGGAGTATTATATTTGGTTCTTTGGTTGAGGATGGATGACTAAAATTAAATTATTACTGGTTAGCATACTATGTATCGGAAGCTTATTTTTTAGTGGTTGTGTTAATCAAGGAACAACTTCAGAACAAACTTTTGAAGGTATTAGCATTGAATCGGATGTTGTTGAACTAGCATTTGCTAATACGAGCATTACCAAGGAAGAAATGTATACTGATGAGGGCGATTCTTATTTTCAAATAAAAGCATTTGAAGTACAATATTTATTTCATAATCTTTTAGATCGAAGAGTCAACATAAGTTTCTTTGTGGAATTTTACAATAAAGACAATGTAAAATTATATTCTGTAGGCCCTCGTTATATGAACTTAATAGCAGATTATACCGAGAAAGCAGTATTAGATATTAACAAAGCAACCTTTACTGGTGAAAGGACTGCTGGAGTTGATCATGTAAAAATAATAGCCTTTGAATCCTAACTTTTTCCTTTATTTTTTCATTTTTCTTTTTCTAATAAATGCTATTAGTAGAATAAAGCAAATAAGAAAACTTACCGATAGATATGGTGTTGATGTTTGTTCTTGATTTTCATCTATAATCATAGTAGTGGATCCTGAATTGCCTTGATTTGTTCTGCTTTCATTTGTAGGATAATACTTAATGGTTAATTCATGTGGTCCTGCGCCTACCAAGGGATAATCTTTGAATTGAAATGTTTTAATTTCTGATGGAGAAAAGGTATAATTTTGTATGGTTGGAATATCCATATCATCTATTACTTCTATGGAAATATCATCTGAAAAGTCTGTTCCTTCATTTTTCAGTGTTATAAGGATGGTGTAAAAATATGCAGTTTGACTGCCTTGACTTGTAGTATCAGTTATCTCATAATTCTTGTTTACAATTTCTATATTATATGCTTGTACTGAAATTGTTGAAACACACAGCAATATTAAGATAAATAAGCTCATAATAATACTTCTTCTTATAGTAATAAAATCCACCTCAAAACAGATATGTTATTCAGCTATTTAAGATTCATTATTATTTACATCTTTAAGCAAAAGAATTATATAGATCAATATTTTTGTAAGCTTAATAATTATGGATGGTATATATGTTAGAAACACGAGGAATTAAACGTGGTGTTGAAGTTTATGTAAAAGATGTTTTAGACCCTTATGGCTCTGAAAGGAAAGCCCATGTGATTAATACTTATCCTTCCCCCAGTTCAGTGATAGTAGTTCAATTTGATGATGATGGATCAATGATTGAAGTTGATGAATGGCAAGTTACAACTATGTTTGAAAAAAACAGAAGTATTTTATTTTAAATAGACCATATAAATATTATAGTTATAAAAAGTAAAATCTACTAATGATAATTTTACACATTTGATATTTTTACACTAAATATTAAAAAATAAATGTTGACAAATAGTAACATGATGGAATCAATTAAGGTTGATCATGTTATAAAATCAATTACTGACATCAAACGATTTATTCCTATAATTGCTCTTGCTTGTTTATTATGCTTTCTTAATTTTTATGTTATTTTTTCGATTGGTGCGGATCAGTTTATCGATTCGTTTATTCATCCTACCGATTATTTCTCATTTGTAAAAGAAAATAATGGAAATGAAAGGTACCTGGTTATACAAAAGTCAAGCAATCCCTATTTTATAAAAATAAATGAAAATACCTTTTTTATATCAGATGAATTAGATATTTATGATTGTCAAAGTGTGTTATCATCTGATTTTACAGGTAATAATTCACTAATTGGAAAGATCATATCTAATTATGGTGAAAATACCATCGATTTTATTGCTTTTTCTTTTTGGTTATATTGTAAGGATTCTATGAATCCATATCAATTATTACATGGGACGTGAGAAATGATATGATTAATATAATTGAATTTATGCAACTGCTCCTCTTCATATTCTTCCCTATTTTAGTTATTTTTTTAATTTATAGATTTTTAATTTTCCTCTTCCAAAAAATGAGTCTAAATTATTTTATATCTTCTATTTTGACTATTTTTTGTATATGCTTATACCTAGCATCTGTTCTTTTACCGTTTGATCCAGGAATAGTATTCATATTTTCATTTTTCAATTGGGATGTTTCATTACACCTGATTGGTCTACTTATCCCTTTATTATTAATTTTTATTCTTATGTATAAGAAATTATTTTCTAAAACAAGTTTAATAATTGGAATCATAGGTAACACAATCATCTCTTTTTTTATAACCTATCCAATACCAGAAAAAGGAATTGTAGCACCTTTTCCTTTTTGGTTATGTCCTGCGTTTTTCTCGGCTTTATTGGCGTTATATATTTTTGAAAAAAAATCTGAAACCATAAAAGCAGCTTATGCATATTGTATTAGTGTTATAGGCGTCATTATCGGTGCAGATATGCTTCATCTTCCCCAGTTACTTTCTTATCAACCAGAATATACAATGAATGCAATTATTGGAGGAGCATCAATGCTAGATTTAATCTTTATTACGGGGGTTATTACAGTCAGTATAATTCAATTACATTATGTCATTCAAGATTTTGCATCAATAAAAAAATGGATAAAAAATCTGCCCATTTATTTTTTAACTTGAATGATTTTAAGTAATTAACTCATCTAATTAATTTTTAACAAATATGTGTTATCTGCATATACACTTTCATATGTAAGTACATATCCTTGTGTATGCTCATATGAGAATTTATTATAAATAGGGGAAGTTTCATACGTAATATAATTAAAGAGGGTGTTGGGATGCACATCGCGGAAGAAAATAATGTTTCAACGGAGTTGAAGCGCCCAATGGTAGCAAGGGCGTTACGCAGAAGTAATGTACGAAAAAAGATAGCCGAATATCTTTTTGATATAAGTCCTAGTTATAGTTACACATCAGAAATTGCATATCATGTCAAAACCACCCCCACTAATGTTATTGGTGCATTACGTGGCATGAGGTCAAGATATAGAGAGGACGAATCACTTGTTGGACTTGATATAGTACAGGAGAAAAAAGGCGGAGGAAATATTAAATTATATGGTTTAACAGATTTTGGGAAGGAAATAATTGGAAATATGATGAAAGATAAATAAATTGATATTTCATGATTATATTCAAATAATCTTGCTAACTTATTAGTGATTTATTTTATGGTTTATTAATAAATAGGATAACATGATGATTATTACTATTGATAATTCGTTAAGTCAACAACATAAATAAAGATTGCAAAGTTATTTAATAAAGCAAAAAATAAGATACCAAAATGATATGTAAATATCATTTTGATGATTCTTGTGTCTCCATTTCTTCAATAAGATCTTTTACCTTATCGCGTAATTCAATCATTCTTAGATTTTGACCAATTGCTACTTTTTTATATTTCTCTGTTTCTTTTTCACCTTTGATTCGTTTGGTTACATCTCTAGATATCCCCATAGTTCCAATAATGGTTCCCTGATCATCATACCAAGGTATCTTCGTAACTGACAACCATTTCTCATCTCCATCTTTTGTGGTAAGTTTTTCAATGTGATCAATAATAGGTTCTCCGCTTTCCATAACCTTATCATCATCACATGCTGCTTTTTGTTCTTGATCCGTAGGCATAAAATCAAAATCTGTTTTTCCAACCATATCACATGGTTGCATATCATGATTTTGTGCCTTAGTTTTATTTACGAGAACGAATTTATTTTCACAATCCTTAAAATAAATCGAATCTGGTGTTGAATCAAGAAGAGACTGAAACAAACTATGTTCATACCGTACTTTTTCTTGTGCTTTTTTTTGTTCACTAATATCTTTTATTACCCCAATACTTCCAATAATATTTCCATCTGAATTTTTTTGGACGCTTAGACTAATAGCAACATCTAATAGGGATTGATCCTTTCGATACATCTTCGTTTCTAAATGATGTTGCATGCCCTTCTGACGAATATTTTGCTGACGAATCTTATTCCATTCCACCTCAGGATAAAGCTACCTTACGGGTTTTAGATATAATTCTTCTTTATCTCAGCTTAGCATATTTTCTGTATATGCATTCCATGAGATAATTTGTTCTTTTTCATTTGTTCTCATGATTGCTACAGCAGAATTTTCAAAGATCAATCGATATTTTTCTTCAAATTCTTTTAATTCGTATTCTGTTTTTTTCATTTCTGTGATATCTTTTGATACAACTGCAACAGCAATAGTTTTTTTTGTACTCCAATCTTTTATGGGGCTATAGGTCCGTAAAAACCATTGGCCAAGTTTATCACTTTTATGTTCTTCTTTTGTAGGGGTTCCTTGATGAAAAACCCAGTCAATTTTTTCGGTAAAAACCTCAGTTTCCTCAGGATTGTGTAATAAATCAAATGATTTTCCAATTATTTCATCTCTAGGAAGTCCCAGTCGCTTAAGTAATTCCTGATTCACTAATAAATAATTATGATTTTTATCAACAATGTAAATGGAATCTTCAGTATTTTCTAATAAGGAATACAACCGTTGTTCTGCCTTAATTTGAATATGGTCTTGTACTAAATGAATTTAATTTTTCTTTTATTTGCATCCCATCTCACCATTTTTTAATTTTCCCTGCCTCTTATGTATTGTTATTAATATAAATCTAGAAAACTTTAATTATAAAAATCGATTATGTAACCAAATTACTGTACGATTTTTTTCATCCCAT
>CAZWQV010000043.1:0-4787 GCA_964636235.1 uncultured Thermoplasmatales archaeon | reverse complement strand
TAATTAACAATAGTTATGTTTAATATTTTCAAAAATTAATAATTAAATATGGGAAAATAATGAAATAAATCTATAGAAAAAATTGTTAAATAATACTTTAATAATATTTATTCAATATCACAACAAATAGGATATCGTATTTTTGAATGATATGTTATATCAAAATTAAATTAAAATTGAGAAAAATTTAAATATCAAATCAATATTACATACAAAATTGTAATGATTACAAATTAAAAATAAATACATGGAATGATAAATGTTAAATAAATATGTTGAAACATTGAAAGAAAAAAATTTAAAAATAACAACTCAACGTCTTCAAATACTTCATTATCTGGAAACATCATGTAATCATCCAACCGTAGATGAAATATATACTGATTTAAAGAAGAAGAATCCCTCGCTTTCAAAAACTACAGTATATAATTCTGTTGAAATATTAAAAAATAACAACATTATCCAATCTTTAACAATTAGTGGTTCTGAGACAAGATATGATTTCAGAAACGATATGCATCATCATTTCATTTGTAAAGAATGTAAAAAAATAATTGATATAGATATCGAATGCCCAAATCAGAAGAAAAAGGCAGTGCAGGGAAATAGAGTAGATGAAGTTCAAGGATATTTCATTGGTTTATGTAAAGAATGCCAAGACCGGGATGAAAAATAATATGGACTTAACAACACTGCATAAAATATCATATGGATTATACATTATTTGTTCAAGAGTTGAAAACAAATATAATGGACAAATTGCCAATGCACTATTTCAAGTAACAGCAGATCCTCCAACTATTGCAGTAAGCATAAACAAAAAAAATTATACTCATGAACTTATTGAAAAAAGTAGACTATTTACCATATCAATTTTAACCCAAGAAACACCAATGAAAATGATTGGAACATTTGGATTTCGATCTGGAAGAGATATTGATAAATTTAATCAAGTAAAATATAAATTAGGAGAAACAGGGATACCTTTAATTTTAAAGTATACTATTGGTGCGGTTGAATTAACGAAAATTCAACAGTATGATGTAGGAACGCACACACTTTTTATTGGAAAAGTACTTACTGCTGAAAAGTTCAATAATGACAAACCAATGACATACGAATATTATCATACAATAAAAGGTGGAATCTCACCAAAAACTGCACCGACTTATGATAAAGAAATAGATAAAGCAAATAAATATGTAAAGGAGGAAAAAAGAATGGACAAATATGTATGCGATGTATGTGGATATGTGTATGACCCTGAAAAAGGCGATCCAGATAGTGGAATAGAACCAGGAACTGCTTTTGAAGACTTACCTGATGATTGGGTCTGTCCCATATGTGGTGCTGAAAAATCAGAATTCAGCAAAGAGGAGTGAACAAGATTTGCATAAAGATACAATAAAACCAGATATTTTCTGGGTAGGTGGAATTGATTGGAATCTACGAAATTTTCATGGTTATATTACACAACATGGTACCACCTATAATTCCTATTTAATAAAAGATAAACATATCACTCTTGTTGATACCGTAAAGCATTATCTTTATGATGAGATGATAGAAAGAATTAAACAAGTTACTGATCCTAAAAACATTGAATACATTATATCAAATCATGTGGAAATGGATCACTCTGGTTCATTGCCAAAATTAATGGAACTAATCCCAAATGCACAAATCATCACATCTCCAAATGGTTTGAAAGGATTAAAAAGACATTATAAAAAAGATTGGGATTTCAAAGTTGTAAAAACAAACGATACCTTAAACATTGGAAAAAAGACGCTTCAGTTTGTCCATATTCCAATGGTTCATTGGCCTGATTCCATGGTAACCTACATTGCTGATGACAAGCTTCTATTACCAAATGATGCGTTTGGTCAACACATAGCCAGTACCCAGCGATTTGATGATGAAATCGATAAAAGCTTTCTATTTGATGAAGCGGCAAAATACTATGCAAATATTGTTATGCCATATGGTGGACAGGTGCAGAAAGCACTCGACGCGATATCCTCTCTTGATATTGATATGATTGCTCCCAGCCATGGTCTTATTTGGCGCTCGCTCATTCCAGATATTGTAAATAAATATAACCAATGGTCTACCTATAAGTCAGATGATAATGCATTAATCATTTATGATTCTATGTGGGGATCAACTGAAAAAATTGCTCAAGCGTTACTACAAGGATTACTAGAGGCAGGAGTACCTGTTTCTTTAAAAAATCTCAGTATAAATAATAGATCAGATATTATAACCGAAGTTCTTAATTCAAAATTAATTCTTATTGGGTCACCAACCTTAAACAATAATATGCTTCCTAGCATGGGAGGTTTTTTAACCTATTTAAAAGGATTAAAACCTTTGAAAAAAATTGGCTTTGTATTCGGCTCTTATGGCTGGGGGGGACAAGCAGTAGGTCAAATGGAAGAAATAATAAAGGATTTGAAATGGGATCTGCCTTTTAAAAGCATTAACCTTAATTATATACCTGATAAGGATGAATTGAAAGAAGTGGAAAAAACCGGAAAGAAAATAGGTAATTATTTAAAAAAAAGAGGTGAATAAATAAATGTGTAAAGATTGTGGTTGTTCAGAAGCAGGTAAACCAATAAAATATGAATGTGCCTGTGAAAAAGACACTTGTTCCTGTGGAAGTATCATAGAATTTGATTCAGAACCAAAATCAACACCATATTGTTGTGGTGTTCCAATGAAGAAAATTTGAATTAGAATATAGGGGAATCGATTTTTTAACATAATTGAAAATAAATTCGAATAAAAAAATGAGGTGAAATAAAATATGATAAAACCAAAAGTAGAAAAAGTAATAAACAAACAAATTAACGCTGAACTCTGGTCTGCATATCTTTATTTATCCATGTCATCCTATTTTGAATCAATTAATCTAAAAGGGTTTGCCACATGGATGTTAATGCAGTCCCAGGAAGAAGTAAACCATGCCATGAGATTATACAACCATCTCATAGAAAGAGGAGGACGAGTAAAACTAGAAGCAATTGATGCAGTGCCCACTGAATGGAAATCACCATTAAATGTCTTCGAAGAAACGTACAAACACGAGCAAAAAGTAACTGGACTTATCGAAAAACTTGTAGATACCGCCGAACAAGAAAAAGATAGAGCTTCATTAAACATGTTACAATGGTTTATTGATGAACAAGTGGAAGAAGAAAATTCAGCTGATGAAATTGTACAAAAATTGAAATTAATCGGAAAAAGCGGCAATGGCATTTTTATGCTCGACAATGAATTGGGACAAAGAGTTTTCACTGGGGATATCACGGCACGTCAAACACAACAACAATAAAAGGAGGTATTATAAAATGGATATATCAGCATATACATCAGAGGAATTAATCTTATCTGCAATTAAAAGTGAAGTGGAGAGCAAAGAATTATACAAAATATTATCTGAATCGGTGAAAAATGGATTTATGATCGATAAATTTAAATTTCTATCAAATGAAGAAAAAAAACATCAATCATATCTTGAAAAACTATACAAACAACAATTTCCAAATAAAAAAATGGTACTACCAGACAAGACGCCTGTTCCATTACCACACGTTACCATTCCAACTGATGAAGACATACCTATCAGTTCAATCTTGGCTCAGGCAATGGGTGCAGAACAGGCAGCTCATGATTTTTATATACAGATGGCAGAACAATTTACCGACTCTGAAATCAAAAATATGCTTCATTATTTTGCACATATGGAATTAGGTCATCTTCATTTATTAGAGCAGGAAAAACAAAGTATGGAATGGTTTGAACAAGCTGATGTTTATCTACCAATGGTTCATGCAGGACCATAAAACAGAGTTTGAGAATAAGAAAATTAAAAAATGATTTGGAAGTGAATAAATATGAAAAATGTTAAAGGAACAGAAACGGAAAAGAATTTACTTGCTGCATTTGCAGGGGAGTCACAGGCAAGAAACAGATATTCCTATTTTGCAAGTAAAGCAAAAAAGGAAGGATATGAACAAATCGCAGCTCTTTTCTTGGAAACAGCTGAAAACGAAAAGGAGCATGCAAAAGTATTTTTTAAATATTTAAATGGTGGCGATGCTGAAATAATGGCCACATATCCCGCAGGTGTGATTGGAACAACAGAGGAAAACTTACATGCTGCAGCAGAAGGAGAAAAAATGGAATGGGGCACATTATATCCAGATTTTGCTCAGACTGCGGAAAAAGAAGGATTTGCAGATGTTGCAACAAGTTTCAGAGAGATTGCAAAAGTGGAATCATATCATGAACAAAGATACCGAAAGTTATTGGATAATGTAAAAAATAACGCAGTATTTGATAAAAAGAAACCTGTGAAATGGAAATGTCGAAATTGTGGATATGTCCATGAAGGGCCTGATGCACTAGATGTATGTCCAGCATGTAAACATCCCAAAGCATATTATGAAGTATGGACAGAACCATATTAAAAAATAAAAAAAAGAGAGGAGAAAAAATATGGCAAAATTAAGAGCGATTTATAAATGTGAAATTTGTGGTAATATCGTAGAAGTGCTTCATGAAGGCATTGGAGCGCTTGTATGCTGCGGAGAGGAAATGAAAAAATTTGAAGAAAAAACAGAGGAAGCATCAACTGAAAAACACGTACCATATATTGAAAAAACAAGTGAAGGAATTCTAGTAAAAGTTGGTCAAAATCAAGATCATCCTATGGAGGAAAAACATTATATCGAATGGATTCAACTGATCACAGATAATGGATTCTATCGAAAATTTCT
>CAZWQV010000042.1:0-16671 GCA_964636235.1 uncultured Thermoplasmatales archaeon | reverse complement strand
TAATTCAATTGTTTTATTTTTGGCTATTCCATTTTCACTTTTATTATATAATATTTACAAAAAAGATCTAAGATTTCCACATTGTCTCTTTGGCTATATGATATCAGTTGATAAAGCAAAAGAAAAATTTGTATGGCCAATTGAAAAAATTGTTGATGGAAAACGTAAATTGGTAAAAATGCCAAAAAGTTTTGATATTGATGAGGAATTAGCTGCATTTAAAAAATACGGCATTAAAAAAATTTGGGTCACACCAAAAGTTCCTTTTATGATTCCTCTCTTATCAGGATTTATTATTGCATTTCTGATTGGAGACCTATTAATGATTTTCATGCAATATATCATATCTTAAATAGAATATTATTTGGGTTGAATTGAAAAAAATCATATAGGGGTTATTTATTGGCGGCCATATCATGACAAAAAGAGATTATTATGAAATCCTTGGTGTAGATAAAAATGCAGATAAGACGGAATTAAAAAGAAAATATAGAAAACTTGCATTAAAATATCATCCAGATAAAAATCCTTCTAAAGAAGCAGAAGAAAAATTCAAGGAGATCTCAGAAGCTTACGCAGTATTATCTGATGAAGAAAAACGGAAAATGTATGATCAGTATGGTCATGCAGGTATTGATCAGCAGTACAGTTCAGAAGATATTTTCAGAGGTGCTGATTTTGGTGATATCTTCAGAGGAATGGGTTTTGATTTCAATGATATTTTCAGTCAATTCTTTGGTGGAAGAGGTTTTTCTCAACAGCAACGAAGATATCGGGGTGCTGATTTACGATATGATATTCAAATTAGTTTAGAAGATGCTTATAATGGTTTTGAACAAAATATTCAGATTCCTAGAACGGAGCTTTGTGATACTTGTAAAGGAACTGGAGCAAAGCCTGGGACAAAACCAAAAACATGTCCTCAATGTCATGGATCTGGACAGATGAAACAAACCAGACGCACAGCATTTGGTATGTTCACTCAGGTTGCCGCCTGCAATCGATGTAATGGATCTGGTGAGATCATTGAACAACGTTGTCCGAAATGTAACGGAAGAAAAACTATTCAGGTAACTCGTTCTATTAAACTGAAAATTCCAAAAGGAGTTGATGACGGTTCACAATTACGGTTGCATGGAGAAGGCGAATCAGGACCAGGTGGAACCGGTGATTTATACATTGTTGTTCATGTTAAAAAGCATCCCCGTTTCAACCGACATGGATCGGATTTACATACGAAAAAAACGATTTCGTTTCCAGATGCTTCTCTTGGAACAAAAATCATGCTGGTAAATATCAATGGTGAGAAATTAGAGATTAAGGTACCAAGTGGCACACAAACCGGTGACATTCTTAAAATAAAAAAGAAGGGAATGCCTTATTTAAGAGGCACGGGTTTTGGCGATTTATTTGTTGAGATGTATGTTGAAACTCCTACAAAGATTTCAAGGAAAGCAAAAAAATTATTAATGGAATTACAAAAAGAATTATCATAAGGATTAATTTTTTTATATAATTTAAATATTTAAAAGATACTTATTTATATTTTGATTACAATAAACTTTAATATACTTGGGGAGAAAATAAATGAAAAGAATTCATATTGTTAGTATTTGGATGCTATTCTTTCTATTAATATGTTCTAATTTTGGTATAATTGTTCACACGCAATCAAAATCTTCCGATTCGACCTATGATTCGATTCTCTCGTTTGATTTATCTTTTAAAGAACCAACAATAACCTCCTATTATAATGAAAATATTACCTATCAAACCATACAAATAGCAGGGCTACCCCATTCACTAGATAAAGATTTACCAATGCTTCCAGTAAAACCTTTGAAAATTTTACTTCCATATGGAAAAAAAATTCAGAATATTTCAGTTGATATAACATCTGAACCCCTGATTTTTCAAAATATTAACCCCATAAACGGTCCTACACTTGTTCCAAATGGATGTCCTTCAAAAATAGTAAACGTGCCAGAAAGTCCTCAATATCGAAATGTTACATCCCTCTATCAAGTAAATGGAGTACAATATTTTAGAGGTTTTCCTATTTTATTTATTAATATTTACCCAGTCATATTTGATTCAGATTCCCATTTATTAACATATTATCCTTCTTTAAAAGTAAAAGTAACAACCAGTGATGATGAATCATTTTCAACGTTTCATTATTATAAAAAAGACTTTAGCGATCTTAAGCAAATGATTGACAATCCCTTAATAATTGACAGTTATCTTCAACATACCAGTAATTTAAATACAGTCAATGATGCAGAATACCTAGTTATTACCAATGAACAATTAAAAAACTCTGCTCTTGAAAATAATTTTTATACCTTGATGCAAACCAAGCAGGATAAGGGAATAAGTACCAAACTGATCACAGTAGAAGAAATTATTTCTAATGCAGATTTTTCGATAAACGGCAGTTGGGGTGATAATAATCCTTCGAATCCATTTTTTCAACATACAATAACAAGTAATTTCTCAAGATTTGATGATACCGCAGCTCGGATCCGAAATTATATTCGATATGCCTATACTCAACTAAATACGAGATATGTATTGCTTGGAGGTGATGCAGATACTAATAATCCTGACGAAAATATTATCCCTGTTAGAGGCTTATTTGCAAATGAAAGTGGTCTACCATTAATAGGCAATCCCTTGATGGTTGATGAAGAAGAAGCAGATATTCCATCTGATATTTATTATGCCTGCCTTGACGGTTCATTTAATTATGATATGGATGATCATTTTGGAGAATCACCTGATAGAAATGATATTACATATCAAGATGAGGCAGATCTTATCGCTGAGGTATATGTTGGAAGAGCACCTGTGGATTCAGAAGAAGAACTGGCTAATTTTATATCTAAAACAATTACATATGATTCCACGCAACATCCTTATTTATCAAACATTTTATTTGCTGGAGAATACCTAGGTTTTCCAGGAATCTCCGCATATGGCGGAAATTATAAAGATCTAGTAAAACCCTATGTTTCGGATTCTTATCATATAAACACGCTCTATGATAGAGATCTTCAAACATCATGGGACAAATTTGATTTAATTGAGATAATCAATAATGCTACCCCCCATATCATTAACCATGACGGTCATGCTTATTATGGATATAATCTGAAAATGCATAATAGTGATATTAAATATCTAACAAACACACATCCTTTTTTTGTTTATTCTCATGGATGCATGGCAGGAGGGTTTGATAATCCAGATGGATATGATTGTATTGCAGAAAAATTAACTGTAGAAACAGCATATGGTGCATTTGCAGTGATAATGAATGCAAGGTATGGATTGGGTAGTGAAAACAGTCTTGACTCCCCATCTAATGCATTAGATATAAGTTTGTTTAAAGCATTTTTTACAGAAAATATCCGTGAACTAGGAAAAGCAAATCATTTTTCCAAAGAAGATCATATCTGGCATATCAATGATAATGGTATACGTTGGGTTTTTTATGAAACAAACCTTATTGGTGATCCTCAGTTACAATTAAAAGAAATTGATACAAATCCTGTAGATATAGAAGTGAATCTAATAAAACCAGATCAAGCAGGGTCTATCTATTTAAAAGATAAGAAAATTTGCTCATTATTTTTCTTACATCAACCCATTATTATAGGTGGCATCACTATTTATGCAGATGCTATAACTAATCCAGTAGGTTATGTGCATAGTGTTGAGTTTTTAATTGATGGTCAACAATACCATGTTGATTATAATGAACCATATACCTGGTTAATGCAGGTTCCTTTAAAGGGCACATATACCATATCAGTTATTGCTCATGGATATTATGGAGAAACTGCTGAGGATAGCACCGATGCTAAAATATGGATTTCTTCATAATTTTTGAAATAATTTAAATAGATGCGATATTTGTAGTACAAGTGATATGTTCATATGAAACCTAATTTAGTATCTCTTTTGATTTGTTTTATGCTATTTTCTTCAATAGTATTAGCAGGCTGTATTTCAGATTCAAGGGATCAAGGTATTCCATATGAACAAAGGATTTGGTATGTCGATCAGGATGGATCTGGTGATGCTATTCGGATCCAGGATGCCATTAATATGGCTCATAATAATGATACAATAAGAATTGCTATGGGGGTTTATAATGAACATATTATTATAAATAAAAAGCTTACTATCTTAGGAGAAAAGAAAAATTCAACAATTATCGATGCAAATTATACTGGTGATGCGGTATACATCAGCTCTGATCGAGTACAATTGAAAAATATTACTATCAGACATGCAGGAGAAAATGGATATCCGGTATATGATGCTGCAGTACAAATTGAGGCAAATAATACAAATATAAGCAATATTTTAATTTATGAAAATACAAATGGTATTTATTCTGCTTATGCACACCAAAATATATTTTATCATAACACTATTACTCAAGTAACTGAATTTGGTTTGTATGTCTCATTTTCAGAAAAGAATATTATTGAAAAAAATCAGTTCTATAATAATTACTGTAGTTTAAAAATAAAAGGATCTATGAACTGCATCATCAAGTTCAATACTTTTAATGATAGTGAAAAAGGAATGTATTTTTGCTGTGGCTCGAAAAACAATACCGTATATTCTAATAATTTTATTAATAATTCAAATTTTAATGGAGATGATCAAGTCGGTGGAAATAACTGGTATAATTTGGAAAGAAAACAAGGAAATTACTGGGATGATTATATGGGATCTGATAATAATGGTGATGGTATCGGTGATGAACCGTATAACATCTCCAAAGTTGCCAGTCCGGATAGCTTTCCTTTAATGAAACCAATCTTTTTTGATTTTATCTCATAAAAATAGAGAATTTTTCTAGTTATTTTTTGAAATACTTTTATATAAGTTATGCATATCAATTGTTAAGGAGATGAAAAGAAATGAACAAATTGAAAGTTATTCTTCCCATTACAATCCTTATTGCATCATCTATTTTTTCTGGATGCATCACCAATGAAGCTAATAATGAACTTGTTTTTCCAGAGAATACTATTTTAGTATCATTAGAAGGCAAAGGTAATTTCACCACTATTCAAGAAGCAATAGATGCAGCACCTGAAAATTATACTGTTTTTGTGTATAATGGTTATTATGTCGAAAATATTAAAATTAATAAAACCATTAATTTAGTTGGTCAAAGTCCATCAAAAACCATTATTGATGGCAATCATTCAGATAATGTGATTTATATTACCGCTGATTATGTGAACGTTTCTAATTTAACTCTTATTGATAGTGGAACATATCCAAATAAGGATGCTGGTATTCGTCTTGACTCAGATTATAATGTGATAAAATATTGTATTTTCAATAATAATTCTAATGGTATTTATTCTCGATCAATTAATGATAATTACATTCATAATAATACCTTTAAAAATAGTTATGATTATGGAGTTTATGCATATATTTCATCAGATCGGTTGCGCATCATGAACAATTTATTTGAATCAAATAATTGCGGGTTAAGAATTAAAGGATCAGAGCATTGTAAAGTTATCAGTAACCGTTTTGTTGATAATCATAAGGGTATGTATTTTTGTTGTGGGGCAAAAAACAATATAGCCTATCATAATGTTTTTATAAATAATAGCAACTTTAACGGTGATGATACGGCAGGGCCAAATACCTGGTATGATGATATTAATCGGGAAGGTAATTATTGGGATGATTATACAGGTATTGATGAAAATAATGATGGGATTGGAGATATACCGTATAATATCACTAATTATGGAGAACAAGACCTTTATCCGCTGATGAATCCTTAAATACAATGTGTAGATGGAATCTTTAAGTAGGTGAAATTCTATTCCATCCTTCCTATTTGAAAAAAAAGATTATCATTTCATTCTATAGCGGGGTGGGGTAGCCAGGAGATCCCGACGGGCCCATAACCCGTAGATCAGTGGTTCGAATCCACTCCCCGCTACTCTTTTTTATTAAAATTAATAAATATGAACATGATTATCTCTTTACGTAAAATGTTTAGAAAGTATGCTAATGGAAGACTATGGGAGATTGATTTATTACGAGGTATTGCTCTCTATATAATGATAATTTTTCATTTTCTCTATGATCTAAATCATTTTTCTGTTACTCATTATCCGCTATACACTGGTTATTTTTCCTATTTAGCTCAATTAACAGCATCAGTATTTGTTGTTTTAGCAGGAATTTCCCTTTCTATTAGCTATATGAAAGCAAAACAAAAACAAATATCAATTAATAGCATTCGATCTAATTTTCTAATTCGAGGGGGCAAAATATTTGGATTTGGCATGTTCATAACCCTGATAACCTTCATTGTTATACCGGAACGATTTGTCATTTTTGGTGTGCTTCATTTAATTGGTATTAGTATTATTTTATCAATATTATTTCTAAACTACCATTATCTAAATTATCTTTTAGGCTTCATTTTTATTGGTATCGGATTGTATCTTAGAACGATGACGTTTGATTTTCAATGGTTATTGCCTTTAGGTCTTCTTCCACATCAGTTTGCTACTATTGATTATTTTCCAATACTTCCATGGTTTGGGGTGGTATTGTTTGGAATTGCTTTAGGTAAAACACTATATCCAGATGCGAAACGACGTTTTCATTTAAAAGAAGAGATAACTGGCTCGATACCTCATGGGATTTGTTTTTTTGGAAGAAATTCATTGCCTGTTTATATACTTCATCAACCAATATTAATAGGACTTATCTTTTTGTTATTCTTACAAAGTTAAATCATATACGTCAAGTCACGTGAAGGCACGGTTACACCTGATCCTTTTTTCACCGATCCAACTTTGAAAGCGTTTGCTTCCGAATGTTTATTTAAAATGTCAATGGTCTCATCTGTATCTTTCTTATCAACTATTACTGAAAATCCCATGCCCATGTTGAAGGTTTTATACATTTCAAAAGTGCTAATCTTACCTTGTGTCTGGAGAAATGTGAATATCTCAAGTGGTGGTATTGGATGAGTTATTTGATATTGTACATTCTTATTTAGCCTTGGTAAATTTTTCAGTCCGCCCCCTGTAATATGGGCAAGTCCATGCACATGTATTTGTTTTAATACTGTTAGAATTTCTTTTACATAGATTCTCGTTGGTTCAAGAAGTATTTCACCAATTGTTTTATGGATATGATATGATTCTGGAAATTGATCATTATACTTATATGATGATTCTTCGATTATCTTTCGAACCAATGTATAACCATTTGAATGAATACCACTGCTTGTTAGACCAATAATGCTATCGCCTGGTTTAATAGCTTCACCCGTGATGATTTCTTTTTTAGGTACATATGCAAGGCAGGTCCCTGCTAAATCAAAGCCATTGATTATTTCGGGTAAAGATGCGGTTTCGCCACCAATGATGGAAATATTTGATATCTCTGCTCCTTTGGCAAGACCTTTTCCTATTTCTTCTGTTAGATTTGGTTCAGGATTATCAATGGCTAAATAGTCTACAAAAGCAAGTGGTTCAGCCCCAACACAAATTGCATCGTTTACATTCATTGCAATACAATCAATTCCGATTGTATCCCACTTATTGATTTCAGAGGCGATGAGAACTTTACTTCCTACTCCATCAGTACATAAAACAAGCACATGGTCATAAAAATCAATCATTCCTGCATAATGACCGCCGAGAGGATTACCAATTCCTTTTCGTTTATGAGTTATATGCTTTAGGATTCCTTTTATGGCTTGTTCTTCTTTATCAATATCTACTCCACTTTTAGCATATGTTTTTGTCTTCAAGTGATCATTCTCCAATAAATCTGCGGGTAGGAATATGAGCTTGTTGTCATAAACTTTTTGAATGATATGATGGTTTATTTTTTTGTGAAAGTATTAAAGAATATTGGTGAGCGAAATCTTATTAAGTTAATCATTGAGCAAGTTCCACATGATGAATTATTTGGTATTGGTGATGATTGTGCGGTTATTGCTTTTCATGATATGTATATACTTCTTTCAACAGATATAATCGCTCAGAAAACTCATATCCCAACGGTTATGAAACCATGGGATATTGGTTGGTTTATTACCGCAATTAATCTATCTGATCTTGCTGCAAAAGGTGGAAATCCGTTAGGATTTTTGTTAAGTATGGGTTTAAATCCAAATATGTCTGTTTCTGATTTTAAACAAATTATAAAGGGAGTAATGGATTGTGCTTCTCGGTATAATACGCATCTTATTGGAGGAGATACTAAGGAGCAAGAATCCAATGTACTTTCTGGAACGATTGTTGGATCGGTGGAAAAGTCATGTTTCATGCCACGGAAAGGTGCACAAATCGGAGATGTCGTAGTTGTGACTGGATCTCTTGGTAAAGCTGCTACAGGCTTTATTGCATTACAAAATAATCGTATGGATAATAAGATCCTTACGGGACTTATTCATCCCATTCCACGATTGAATGAAGGTATCAAGCTTGGAAAAACAGGGAAAGTTCATTGTTGTATGGATCTATCTGATGGTCTTTCTTCTTCGTTATATCAGTTGGTTGAAAGAAATAACATTGGTTTTTCAATAGAGATGGATAAATTACCTTCCTCAAAGAGTCTGGCTTCAATTACAAATAAAAAAGAATTTAATGTATCATATCAGGATGCGGTTTTACATTTCGGCGGTGATTATGAACTTTTATTTACCTGTGATCCAACTGATTTTCCATTTTTAAAGACATTATTTGAACCGAATTTTTTACATGTCATAGGATCAGTTACGAAAACAAAAGATGTCCTCCTTATAAAAAATAATGAAGAACATGTTCTTGAAAATAAAGGATATGAACATTTTTCATCTCATTTCTTTGAAAAAGGACTTAAAGATTAACGATGTATTCTATTAAATTGGTGCAAATTGTTAAGCAAGTTATTTATATAATAAATGTTAAATTATTGTATGTCATATGATGAGAGATAATCGACTAGCTATCATTTTCATTGTGTTCCTATTATTCTTATTACCTTTACTAACGGGATGTATAGAAAGCAATGTTGAGGAGAATCATCCTCCACTCATTCAGATTACTTATCCAACATCAAACAAACTTCTAACAGGTATAGTGAAAATCACAGGTATTGCATCTGATGAGGATGCAGATAAGACTATTGAATATGTTGAGGTTAAAATAAATAATTCTGATTGGCAAGTAGTTGAGGGAACAACAGATTGGAGTTTTGATTGGAACACCTTTATGTATCATGATGGTCCAGTTATGATTTATGCTCGGGCATGGGATGGTCAAAGTTATTCTGAGATAGATGAGACAACGGTAGAAATAAAACATCCTGAATCAACTGAATCGGATGCTCATAAATGGGCAGTGTTTGTGTTTGCAGGTAATTACCCAAGTGATAATGAAAGTAAATTAGGAAATGGTGGTTTGTATCTTTCTGAAGAGATGGCGGGTTATTTTATTGAAAATTTTAATTTTCCAACCGCGAATATTTTCATTTTATTTGATGATGGCTGGATACGAGATGATAATGGATTTGGCAATAAAATTGAAACCCTTCAGCAACGTACTCATCAATATGATATCAATTATGGTGGTGCCACAAAAGATAATGTTGAAGTAGTATTACATCATGTAGTGGAAGAAGCAAGTCATCAACCCGACAGTGAGGTGTTTTTATGGTTTGCAGGTCATGGTCTTGGAGATCAAAGTAATCCTTATACTGGTGGTAAAATACTTGAACGAAGTGCTATTTTTTTATGGGACAATGAACTAACCGATCGAGAACTTGGAGATATTTTATATAGTCTGCGAGCGGATAAAACAAGTATTATTGTTGATGCATGTTTTAGTGGTGGTTTCGCTGATAAAATCATTTATGATTTTCCAACCTTATTAGTTCATTCTCGTATTCCTGGTTCCGGAAGAGTAGTCATGTCTGGTGCGAGTAAATTTAGATCTGGATTTGCAAGTACTACGAAAGGTCCTTTATTTTCATATCTTTGGTTTGAAGGTTTAACAACAGGTGAAGCTGATGGATTTCAAGATGGATTTCGATCTATGGGAAAGCCACCTGGGATTTTTACCTTAAAAGATGGAAAGATATCTGTTGAGGAAGCATTTTTCTATGCTCGATATGTTCTTAGGGAAGATGATTCCTTAAATGATTATCAAACTATGGAGCCTCAGATTAATGATCAGTATCCTAATCGAGGAACTTTGAGAAGCAAAGCAGGATTAATTTTATAATAATCGTAAATTATATATAAGTCAATATCTTTATTTTATCAAAAAGCATACTTTAATGGAAAAAATTTAATAAAGGTGTATCTATACTTATAATTATAGATTAATAGAAATGACAAAATAAATTCAATGGTGACCTTATGTATCTTAAGAAGAATGATAAAATCATATTACTAGTTGGAATTGTAATCATTGTTATCGCAGGTGTTGGTATAGCAATGTATAATGTTGAAGATACAGATAACTCAAATATTGGGGAGGATTCTGGTTATGATACTTTTTCTTATACCTGGGTAAATATGGAAAAAAACGAAAAAATTTACACTGATGAATTTGTAAATAAAGGAGAACTATTTGAAGATACATTTAATATTAAATCTCCAGATAACACGGTGTTAACAAAAGTTGAATTTACTCTCAGCTGGATTGATGATGTAACCTATCGGGGTTTACTATCTAAGGGATATGACACCCTTGATCTTGAATTATTATATGGCTCTGAATCAAAAGGAGAGGCATATGTTTATGAAGGAAATGAAATGAATAAATCCTTTATGTTTAATATTTACAATATGCCGACTGATGATACGGTGAAAGCGGAAAGTCAGAGTGCAGCAGAAGAAATTGTCAACAAGATGATAGCTGATGAAGATTCAGCAACCTTTGATATTACCGTTTCAGTTCAAACAGGAGAAAAATTTTACAGATTCCTTAAGTGGTTGAAAGACAAGGGAAATGATTTTGATCTCACTGCAACCTATACCTATTACACCTATGATCTTCAAATGGAAGATAATAACAATGACAATGGTGACATGAAAGATACCGGTGATGGATCATTCAACCATAACATTGGAGAATTCTATCGAAATCTGGGATATGGCCGAGGAATGATATAACACCAATTTTCATCCTTTTTTACGTTTTAATTTTTACTATCTATTTTTTAAGTTTGAAATTTAAATCGTAATAATGCTCCTATACCACCTATTCCTTCTAGTTTTTTACCTGCATCATGCATCGAATTGATAATAGTAAATTGACTTTGATTTTGTTGACAAAGCTGCAGTAATTGTTCAGCTCTGTTGGTACGGACTATTGTATCGCTGATCAGTAAATGATCTACCGCCCCATTCATAAGTGCTTGTTGCACATCTGTATAACCATAACTGACTTTTCCATCCTTTTTTATCTCTTCAAAGAATTGTTCCACAAGATTTGTTTCAAGGACTACTCTGTTCTCTTTAGCAATATGTTCCACTACGCCTGATTTGATTGCTTCATGAATGCCATTCATCCCTGCATTACCGGTTGCATGGGTGATGTATGAGGATAATAGTTCTGGATCTGTTCTTTTACCATAGCTTATAAAATGATCCTTTGCAAATCCTGGGCCAAGCACAACAAGCGGTGTTTTTTCACCAAGATGTTGTTTTAATATTGAGATAATTTCGGCAAAATATTCCTTTTCCACATTTGGAGAATCATATTGCTTACCAGATCGATGGGACTCAATATCGGAAATCCATTGCACCCCACTTTGTCTAAGAATGGCAATAGTTGCGCTGTCATCATCCAAACAGGCAAATACAATCAATCCTTGTTTAGATTGAGATACTGCTTGTTTTAATCGTTCGAGCTCAAATGGTTTCCATTCTGTTTTTACAATCGTGATTTTATCCATCTCATCAGCGGTTACATTAAAGGTATGATATGATCCTTTATCCTGCGGGCCTTCTTCGATAAGACCATGAATACGCAGCCGATCAGAAAACTCATGAAATTTCACTTCTTCAACTCGTATGCCTAATTTCATTTTTTTCTTACCTGCTTTTTTTGACCTGATTTTATCTGTCTGTTGATCATCTGTTCGATACGTTAAAGCACGGACAAGATCATGAGGTTGAATGATATTATATAAATGCCAGATATCATCGAGATTTTCGGGCATCACTTTTAATTCTCCATGTTCCAAATCCTCAAAAATGATTTTCACGGTTACAAATCATCCCCTTGATTTAATGACAATCCTTTAGAATCCTGGATAATAGCACCACCTGAGGGAAGAACAGATACAATACCATCAATAGCGGTATTTGTTTTTTTTGATAAAAGATGAGAAATATCTTTTTTAGATTTATTACCTGGTTTGATGATAATATATGTCTCACACCATTTTTTCACTGCTTCCACAGAACCGCCCATCCACATTTTTTTTCCATCCAGCTTAATTATACCGATACCTAGTTGTAGATTGCACTTGCAATAATTTCTTTTTCCTCGTATGATAAATGCTCCCTTAGGAACAAATTCTCCCGATTGAGCTGTTTTACTTACCTGCTCAGGTAAGACCCAATATGCCTGGGCTTCCATGAATTGTTTCCATGCTTTTGAATAACAAGCAGCAATCATACATGCTTCCTGAAGACATTGATCAGTAATCGGACAAGGTTTATCATCATAGGTTTTACTTTTTATCACACAACTTGGAGCACCATGAATATCTGCATGGGCATACCTATCTTTAGGTTCAAGATATTTTTTTACCACTTGTTCATTTGTTTTCACGTCTTTTCCAGCTACTACTAGATTTCCTTGACTGGTAATGCTCCAACGGTATCCTTCAAACCAAAAATTTTTTTGTTTTCGAGAAATAATTTTTTTTTCTTCAAGCCGTAATGCTTGTTCACTGGCTTGTTTTTTCTTCATTTGTTCAATTTTTTCAAGTGTTTTTTCAACGGATTTTTCAGCTCCATGTAATTTACTAAAATATTTTTTGCTTAAATTATATGCATTTTCAGCATTCTCAAAAACACTTTTACGAAAATCAAGGCTAACAACCGATGTTTCCTTATCCGCGTTTTGAAGCGTTACTTCAAGGATATTTTTTTTCGGGTCAAACATCTTTACAAAGTCAACAGCATTAATCTTTTTGATTTCATCTGTTTTATCTTTCAATGCAATAACATTTTGAATAAGGGAAAGCAAGCTATCCAATTTCTGATAATGAAGATATATCAACTCTCCTTCCTTTTTTTTCTGCTCGATCTGCCTTTGTAAAGAAGAAATCTTTTCTTTTTGTTGATCCAGCATTCGTTGTAATTTATCAACCTGTTTATCTGTTTCAGAAGAGATAACAATTTCATCTTTGTTTTTAATTTGTTTTTCAATAAAATAGGATAATCCAATTACAAATGATGATACTTGTTCATATTTAACATCCTTGTAACTTGTGAAAGGAAATGGAAGGATATCGATTACTTGATCGGATTTTTTTACCAACACTGGTTGATATCTATTGTCAGAAAATGCTTGAATAAATTTTTGTAATGTTTGAAATATGGTTTTAATCTCTTCATTGGATAACCCCATAATGGGTTTGTGTTTATCTATATTTGACAATGTGCATATTTCTTCAGCAATTACTCCACTTAGATTGATAGTTACAGCCAAGGTTCTTACAAGATCCGTATTACTTGTATTTAATAATTCTTTGAACATATCGAAAGATAATATATTTGGATTAGTTTGTGATGGTGGAAAAATATAGGGTTGTCTTCCTCTCACTTTTCTATGAGCCCAGGATTGATGTATGAAAGGAAGAATAATGCGATTTGATGGGTCAACGAGAATGATATTTCCCTCTGAAAAAAATTCTATGATAAGTGAATAGACTCCATCTTTTTTTCCGATTTTAATCACGATGATTCTATCAAATTCATGTTGAAATATTTCTAGGATTTTACCATTTTTAATGTATTTTCTCAGCCCCATAGCAAATGTTGATGGCCTTGATGGTGTTTTTAATGATTCTTTTGTAATACATAAAAAATGTCCATTTCTAATAAAGAGTGCTTCTTTTGAATTTTGTTTTATGTTTCTATATTTAATCAGAATTTCATCTTTTGATAATTGATAACATTTATCCATGGGTGAACCAATCAAATCTTGTAAGTCATGAACGATTACATGGATATCATAGGAGGATAATTTTCTTTGCATATTGCAAATTGATAATGAAAAAGATGTTAAAAAAGACTCTCATTATGGAATAAAAGGTTATTGAATATTTTTGAATAAATTTTAACCTCGTGTTTATGCTTTGATGAAAATTATTCAATTTTTCTTTTTTTTTGAAAAAAGATAATTAAGTGGAAACCCTATACATCTGTGGATTATTAGGAAAGCGTTGAGGAAATGAGTATGGTAAAAAAAATTATGGTTGTAGATGATAATCCCGATGTTATTTTATCTGTGAAACATGGTCTTGAAGGTCTTGATGAAGATTATCAGATTACGGGAGTGGAAAGTGGTGAGAAATGTTTGGAGCTTTTACAAACTGATATGCCAGATCTTATCCTGCTTGATATCATGATGCCTGGTATGAGCGGATGGAAAACATTTGATAGGATTAAAGAAAATACAACATGGAAGCAAATACCAATTGTGTTTTTAACTGCTAGAACAGATAGAGTCGCAAAAAATGCAGGTGGGTTTTTAGCAGAGGATTATATTGAAAAGCCATTTGATGTGCGGGAATTACATCAGCGAATTACTCAAGC
Organism: uncultured Thermoplasmatales archaeon; assembly: GCA_964636235.1. Taxonomy (GTDB): domain Archaea; phylum Thermoplasmatota; class E2; order DHVEG-1; family DHVEG-1; genus EX4572-165. Next base: position 1,829 of record CAZWQV010000042.1, on the reverse strand, counting down.
AATGCATCATTAGGATACTGACATATAATCCATTTTTTTATTTTTTTCATAGATGATTTTTTATCCTATGGTTATATTTTCCTGATTGCATGCTTTATATATTAATAACCACTCCTACTTGTAATTTAACATGTAAATATTGCGGTGGAAGTTTACATGGCATGCCTGAAAAGATTACATATTCATTAGCAGATCTAAAAGATTTTATTTCACGGGATAATGAAACGATAATTGCATTTTATGGTGGTGAACCATTACTTAATGCTGATTTTATTATAAAGGTTATAACATCAATTCCGGCAAAACATTTTGTTATTAATACCAATGGATATTATATTGAATCTATTAAACCGGTTCTAGATAGATTTAATAGTATTTTATTATCAATTGATGGGCGAGAGCAAGTCACAGATTATTATCGGCAGCAAGGATGTTATCAAAAGGTTATGAATGCACTTGATTTTTTACATGCTAATAATTTCTCTGGTGAAATTATTGCTAGAATGTCAGTTTCTATAAAATCAGATATATACAAAGAAGTTACCCATCTTCTTAATTTTTTTCCTTTTATTCATTGGCAATTAGATATGATTTGGAGTCCATTATGGGAATTGGAGGAATTTAGCAGTTGGGCTGATGAACAATATCTACCTGGAATTAAAAGATTAATTGCGTATTGGATTGATCATATGCATCGGGGAAGGATTCTTGGAATAGTGCCCTTTTTAGGTATTATGAGCCGAATGCTTCATGGGGGAAATGGATTACCTTGTCAATCTGGTAGCGAATCAGTTACTATTACAACAGATGGAACTATTCTTGCCTGTCCCATTGCACCGGATTATTCTTGGAATAAATTAGGAAATCTTCAAAATGGATTTAAAAAGATATTTGTAGATTCACCTTGTACTACTTGTGATGTGTATTCATATTGTGGGGGTAGATGTTTATTTGCTCATTATGAACGATTATGGGGTCAAGAAGGGTTTGAGAAAATGTGTTATATTACAAGATTTTTGATTCATGAACTTGAAAAACATAAGAAATATTGTATTAACTTTAAAGATAAAATAATATATCCTCCCTTTAATAATACAACTGAAATCATACCTTAATTTTTGTTAAGAATAAAAAATTTACATATCTTTTATTGAACAATAAAATCATAGACAAATTTGACGAAAAGCACGAGCACATATTATAGAAAAATTTATATATTAATATCGTTTTTATTATTATATATGGAGGGTCATCTATTAGTATTGAATATGTAACCAAGAAATTTATTGAAGATAATAAAGGTCAATTAATTTGTTATCCTTCTGGTTTACCATATGAACATTTTAATAAAAGTAAAGAAAGAGAATAATTTTAGATATAGTAATTCATTTATTCCTCTAAGTTAATTTTTCTATTTTTTTATTAAAATCGTTATTTATTTCTTTTCACAAGAAATTTTATCATTTAAACAACTTTATCAGCATATTAATTTTAAAAAATTTAAAAAACTATTTATGGAACATAAGACCATATAAATAATTAATAGGTCTGGAGAGGTGAGAGAGTTAAGAAAGAAGGGTAGTCCCCCATTTTTTTCAAATATTTTGCCTCCTTTTTCGTGTCTCCAGGCCATCCTCCCTCTAAATTAATAGAGATTGATATTTTGTATTTCTGATTTTAATATAAATTTTTCCAAATTATTTAATATAAAAAAGGCTAATATAATAATATTTTTTGATATGGGCTGTGTGTTTCATCTTGTTCTATAAATAATATTCAAAGCTTGAATTTTAATACATAAACACACTAATAAATCAACATTCTTTTAT
>CAZWQV010000041.1:0-16771 GCA_964636235.1 uncultured Thermoplasmatales archaeon | reverse complement strand
TAATATATACCTTTTTTGTAGGTAGGTATATATGTGGTTATGCAATTGTGCTGGTAGATTTTTAAGTCCGTGTTCAGTTTCATTTTTTTACCCCTGATAAAAAAATAAAAAAAGGATAGATAAAACCCGACTTCAACAAAATCCTACAAAATTCTAAAATAGGGGTTTTTTTTATATATTTGATGGAAAATATGCCATTTATGGATAAAAAAGATCGAATGATCTTATATGAACTAGATGCAAATTCGAGACAATCATATTCTCAGATAGGAAAAAAAGTTGGTCTAAAAAAGGATGTGGTTGGGTATCGCATAAAAAAACTTGAAGATGAAGGAATAATACAAAATTATTATACGGTCATCGATTCATATCGTCTGGGATACTTCATATTCAGATATTATATTAATTTTCAATATGTATCTCCGGATATAAAAAAGAGCATCATCACATATTTTAAAGATTATAAAAATATTTGTACCATTGGCAGTGCGATTGGAAAATATGACCTTATAGTTGTTGCTTGGGTCAATAATATGAATGAATTTTACCAATTCTGGAATGATGCACTCGATCAATTTGGTGAATATTTTGAGAATAGAATTTTCTCGGTCTATATCCGAGGAATGGGTTTTAGGCAAACATTTCTCATTCCCGAATCTTTTCCATTAAATGATAGGGAGGTATTCGTTCGATTTGGAGCAGGAAAAAACATTCAGATTGATGAATTAGACTATCATTTACTTAATGAAATCGCTCTTAACGCCCGTATGCCATTGATAGAATTAGCAGAAAAATTAAAAACATCCTCACAAACGGTTACTTATCGGATTAAAAATCTAACCGACAACGGTATTATTCAAGCATTTCGGGTTAATATTAATGAGATGAAATTAGGATTTAAAAGATATAAAGTAGATATTTTTTTAAAGAAACATAAACATCGATCTGATATGATCACATATATCAGAAAAAATCCATTTGTATTATACATTAGCGCATCTGCAGGATTATCTGATCTTGAGGTTGAAATGATTGTTGAATCACCTGAGCAACTTATCTCAATTTTGGAAGATGTAAATATGAAATTTCCTAATGCGATTAGAAATTATAATTTCTATGGTGATATCACTATTTCAAAAGAAACATTTCTTCCCAGACTCTTTGATTAAGAAAACAAGGGAATGCTGTTTTCTACTGCAGCGGGTGTAATTTTCTCTTTATGAATTCCAACACATTTACGTAAATCAAGTGGAAGACTTAAAAAATGATTTTTCTGCTCAAATACAATTCCCATTTCCTTAAAATTTTGAAGCATCATTTCTAATTCAGTCTCTTGAATGAAGGGATTTTTTTGTTTTAATTGTTCAAATGATATGATATCAATGCAAGAGAGAAAAACTTCCCGCTCTACTTCATTTAAGGTATATATTTGAATTTGATTACTATTTCGTTTGTCATAGATTTTTAAATAGTTTTTCCCATCAACAAAAAAGAATATAAACAGATCAATATCTCTCTGGGTTTGATAGCCAAAAGTAAGCAATGTGTTATAGCTCTTTTTCCAATTATCTAATAAATCTTGCCAATTATTATGTATTGGTTCTTGAAGGGTTGTAAAATCAAATACAAAACTAAAATCCTGCTTTAAAATGTTTTCAGGAAACATTAACTGATCAATAGGTGTATTTGTCGCATCTTTAATATTATACATCTGTTTATTACAATAAACTGGGCTGCCATACATTAATTTAAAATCACAACAGGTTGGAGGATTAATATAATTCATAATGTGAGTAATATTTTGTTGCGTTTGCTCAAAATCCGAATGATCTTCATTAGGATAATGAACAATAAGATTATAGGGATTTTTAATATTGTTTTCTTTACAGTATTTAAGGGATGCAATATTGTCGATAACATTTGTTCCTTTTCTCATTTTTTCTAAATAATTCTGGCTAAATGATTCAATTCCCGTTTGAAGCACTCGAAACCCAGCATCTTTTAATAAAGTATAATCCTCAGATAAATACTGATCAGCTCTAATTTCAGCAATAAAATTAAAATCTTTTTCCATTTCCTTTAAAGATATTAATAATTCTTTTTTGTTTCTAATTGGCAACGTATTTCCAATAATTTGAAAATTAAGGCTTTTATATTTCTCTGATAAAAAATTTATTTCATCAATTATTCTCTTCGTACCTTTCTCTCTGTACTGTTGGAATTGAATATTAAGATTGCAGAAACTACATTTATTCCACCAGCAACCTCGAGATATTTCAATGGGAAGACAACCATAATACATGTAATATTGCAATATTTCTTGTGAACATGCGGCAATATCTTCAAAAAAAGATTCAAATGTTGGATAAGGTAATTGATTTAGATCTATCTTCGCATCACTTGGATTTTTTATTATTTTTTCCTTTCGATAGATTAATCCAGAAATTGATGAATAATCTTCTTCATTTGTAGCGAGTTGATATAATGCTTCTTCGCCTTCTCCTGATACAATGAAATCAATAAAATCAAATGTTTGCAATACTCTAACTCCCAGCTCTCCAACGGTTCTGCTTCCTCCCAAAACAATTTTTTTTTCAGGATACATTTCCTTAATCATTCTTGCGACAGAAAGAGAAGGCAGGAATTGCCCATAATTCAAGGTAAAACCAATAATGTCATAAGGTGTAAAATCCATTGATTCGAAAATCCACTGAATAAAATGATTTGTGATGCTGACATAATATTCAAACGTATAATTTGCTTCCTCCATCGGCTTTGTAAACATTTTTGTGGTGAAATACTGCTTTATTCTTTGATAATTATCTTTCCAGTGTTGAGGGAACAGATTATTGGTAAAAAATAACTGAGCTACATAGGAATCATTTGGTGGATAAATTACATAATTGTATGCATTAATACCATACATTTCAGCAGCTTTCAGATAAAGGTGTTTTGAAGTAACAGATATACTTCTCTTTGAAAGATACGATTCAAGAGCTGCGAGTTGAATAGATGGTATATGTGTTCCTGCAAATGGCATGGAGATTAATAATACATGATTATTTTTCGGCATCCTTCCATCCATAGGTAAGGATGAAAAATAAATATAAATAATTAACGAAGAAAATAAGATACTTAAAAATTTTTAAAAAGTTAAGTAATTAATTAGATAAAAATAAAGGGAAAGGGTGTTGGGTAGCCTGCCTCCCCAGTTAACTCTAATTTATAAGAATTGGAGTGGGCAAGGGCAAACAACAATTAATGTTGCAACAGCCGCAGATGCGATTGTTATTTTGTCCATACTTTTTTTCACCATCCTTTTTCGGTAAATCCTATGTTATACTTTTCTAGTAAGCACTATTTAAACTAGATGTGTTACTATGTCATAATGACTAAATTAAAAATAAGAAATAAACTGATAATTTCTAAGATAAGGATTGATTCTAAAATAATTAAATAATTAAAATAATTAATTTATTCTTTTAATAATTTAATAAATAATAAAATTACATATATACTTTTAAAAAACTAAAAAAAGAAATCTTATTCAGTAACAAATCATTATTAAAATATAACTCTTTACAGAACATGATCATTTATGTTTCATGCAGTAAAAGTAAAAACAAGTAAACATGCAGAATTAATTGATATAACCAATGAGATAAAGAAATGTATTAGTGATGAAAAGATAGAAGATGGAATCGTTACAATTTATGTTCCCCATACTACTGCAGCAATAACCATAAACGAAGGAGCAGATCCTGATGTTCAAAGAGATATTTTAGAAATGTTATCATCATTGATACCTTATAATGAATCATATCATCATCGAGAGGGAAATAGTGATGCTCATATTAAATCAAGTTTTCTTGGTTCATCAATACAAGTAATTATTCAGGATGGAAAATTAGTTCTTGGAACCTGGCAATCTATATTCTTTTTTGAAGGTGATGGGCCAAGAAACAGAACTGTTTTTGTAAAAACCATTAAGGAGAAATAAAAATGTTGTATTATATCCATGGATATTTATCTAGTCCTGATGGAACGAAAGGCCAATTATTTAAACAAAAATTACAGGCAATACCAATTAAATATCGGGATGTTGAACCAGAAGAATTAGTAATTTCTGATTGTTTAATGGAGATTAAAAAGGTTATTAAAGACGATAATAACCCCGTTCTTATCGGCTCCTCTTTAGGAGGTTTATTAGCAACAAAAATAGCATTGGATACTCCTGTAAAAACATTAATTTTACTTAATCCTGCACTAATTCCACCTTTCGTGGATATTTATTCCATTACCGATATGCCTCTTCGTATTTTAAAAGATATGAAAGATGATCGGTTATTTTCTTTAAAACTAAATACAGATATTATCATATTTGTTGGGACGAATGATAACGTTGTTCCAAACAAATGGAGTATCGAATTTGCAAAATCACAAGAAGCAACAATTCATTTTCTCCATGATGACCATCAATTTAGCAATTACGTACATCTCTTTCCGGATATGATAAAAAATATGTTAACTTAAAACGATAAAAACTTATTAGAATTTTTTTAAGAATTAAAAAACGTTTATAAATAAATGTGCTCTGCAATATTATATGAAACAGTTATTGAAAGCACAATTATTTATTGGTTCGCTTGTATGTTTTTCATTAGTTTGGGGGTTATTTCAAGATGTATTCATTGCACAAGATGTTATCAATGCAATGATACTGGCTGTGATTCAATTAATTGCATTTTTTGTTTTATCTATCATTCTCTTGACTTTAATGGAATGGTTACGAATATTTGATTTAAAAACAAATGCGATACTTACCTATCTTACGTTAGTGGTGATTCAATTGACTCTTATTTATTAAAAATTAATTTTTGTTTTTTTCTTTATTCAAATGAGGTTTTGCCCATTCTTTTAATAAATGTTGGATCCTTCGTTGATGGGTAATATTTTTCATGATTAAGGAAACACCATTTTCTCCATTTTCAAACTTTGTTGGAATAATTCTTAATTTAAAATAAATCTCTTGACTATCATGAAATAAATCCATTGATTTGATACCGCCCTTTCCATCCAAGGCCTCATTAATAGATAGCGAAATTTTATTGTTAATAAATGGTAATGATGTTTTATCTAAAGGTTGTCCAATAAATTCATCTCGTTCTTTTTGTAAAAATCGAAGCATGGCCTCGTTAATGAGCATGATGCGAAGATCCTGATTAAAAATTATAATGTAATCTGAAGTATAATTGAGCATTTCTGTAATTGGTACCCGATAAGAAGGAAAAAACACTTTAGCAGGGCCAAAAGTAATCATTTCAACATGGCCTGCAATTCTCATAATATCAAGATATTTAGCGACAGAATTTCTATTTGTTTTTAATTTCCGAGCAATATCTGAAACGGTCATTCCTCTAGGATTCTCTTCGAGAATCCTTTGAATTTTCCGCATTTCTTTTTGATATTGCTGCATTTAATCAATTTAACAAATCTATGCTATTTATGCATTTCTCTTTTGATTAACATTAATGCAATGCAAAGACCAAAAAGTTTATATAATGTTTATCTTATTTCGGTACTGCAGAGAAATTTGCATTGGATGGGTAATCTCAACACACAGTTTACACAAAAGTTTAATAAAGTTCTTTCCCCCAACACAACCATCCTAAATATAAATTTCAAAAGGGAATAACCGTCCTTTCGCATCCCTCCCAAAAAGAGGTACCTTTCCCTGTGCATCCCAATCCCGCCTTATGAGGGGAGGTACCTCAAAAAACCCATTTGATATGTTTTTTTTACAAAATCATTTAATCAAATAACCCATTACCGATAAATGATTTCATATGGATACTGTCTGGGTAGAAAAATATCGACCGCAAAAATTGAAGGATATCGTAGGTCAAAAAAACATCGTAGAACGATTTACTGCATATGTGAAAGCAGAGAATGTTCCTCATATGATTTTTGCAGGACCTGCAGGAACAGGAAAAACAACTTCAGCACTTGCCTTAACAAAAGAATTGTTTGGTGATACATGGAAACAAAATTTCAATGAACTCAACGCAAGTGATGAACGAGGAATTGGCATCATAAGGGGAAAAATAAAAAATTTTGCCCGAACTGCACCAATTGGTAATAGCTCATTTAAAATCATATTCCTCGATGAAGCAGACTCACTCACACATGATGCCCAAGCAGCACTTCGTAGAACCATCGAGAAATATACTCACATCTGCCGTTTTATTCTCTCAGTAAATTACTCCTCAAAGATAATTGAACCTATACAAAGTAGATGTACCATGTTCAGATTCAGTCCATTACAACCAGATGATATTAAAAAATACATGAGAAAAATAGCTCAAAAGGAAAACCTTGAGATTACCCAAGATGGGCTTGATACAATCATATTCGTCTCTCAAGGAGATCTGCGAAAGGCTATAAACACGCTTCAGGTTGGCGCATCCATTAGCAATAAAATAACTGCGGATCTTTTATATGAAACAACTGCAACAGCTAAACCTGCTGATGTCCAATCACTGATTATGACTGCCTTACAAGGTGATTTTCTTAATGCAAGAAATAAACTTTATGAACTGCTCATCCAATATGGTTTAAGTGGTGAAGATATCATAAAACAGATTCATCGAAGCATCTTTGATTTATCAATATCAGATATCAGTAAAATAAAACTGATTGAAAAAACAGGGGAAATAGAATTTCGATTAACTGAAGGAAGCAATGAACATATCCAACTGGAAACATTACTGGCACAATTTGCTCTCGAAGGAAAATCATTATAAAAAAAAGAAAAAAATGAATATTACAGCATTTTTGCTGTAAAATCATCAACGATTGACTCAAGTTCTTTCACTGTTTTTTCGCCTACACCATATCGAATGCGGATTAATGGTTTATTGGTTTTTAGAACTCGGTTAAGATCAATCGGTGTTCCACTTACAATCACATCAACATCTGTTTTATTAATGGTTTCTTCCAGTTCCTTCATCTGTTTTTTACCATACCCCATTGCAGGAAGGACCCTTGAGAGATGATTATATTTTTCAAATGTATCAACGATTGATCCTACAGCATATGGTCTAGGATCAATTATTTCACCAGCATGATTATCTTCAGCTGCAACGGTTCCCGCGCCATAAGGCATACTTCCGTGAGTAACCGTGGGTCCATCTTCAATGACTAATACTTTTTTACCAGTGATCTCATTAGGCGTTTCAGCGGTCACTTCTGAAATTCCCTTAATAATTTTTGCCTTTGGATTAACTCGTTTAATGTTTTCGATGACTAAGTCAATGTTTTCTTTCTTTGCTGTATTTACTTTATTTACCAATAAAACATCTGCTGCGATTGTATTAACACTTCCGGGATAATAACTGATTTCATGACCTGGTCTATGAGGGTCTGCAATAGTAATCAATAAATCTGTTTTGTAAAATGAGAAATCATTGTTTCCACCATCCCAGATGATAACATCAGCTTCTTTTTCTGCTTCTTCTAGGATTTTCCCGTAATCAACACCAGAAAAGATTACGCCACCCATATCAATATATGGTTCATATTCTTCTCGTTCTTCAATAGTACAGTTATATTTATCTAAATCTTCATAAGATGCAAATCGTTGGCAAATTTGGGTGGTTAAATCAGGATCATATGGCATTGGATGACGGATGCTGGCAACTCTTAAGCCTTTCTTTCTTAGTATTTCAAAAATTGATCGAGATACTTGAGATTTTCCACAACCGGTCCTCACTGCACACACGGCAATAACAGGCTTTGATGATTTAATTTGGGTGCTTTCAGGGCCAAGCAGGATAAAATCAGCACCTGCAGCATTTACAATTGCAGATTTTTCCATCACATAAGAGTACGGTAGATCACTATATGCAAAAACAACTTCATCAACATCATATTTTTTAATTAAATCAACCAGTTCTTCTTCAGCATAAATTGGAATTCCATCTGGATAAAGTTTACCAGATAATTCTTTTGGATATTTTCTTCCATAAATGTCAGGTATTTGTGTAGCAGTAAAGGCAACGACATTATAATCTTCATTATTTCGGTAATACACATTGAAATTATGAAAATCGCGACCAGCTGCTCCCATTATGAGAATATTTTTTTTCTGTGTCATAGAAATCATTTACCATAGTTTGATATGGGAGGTGAATTAATCAGTCCTTTAAAATTTTTTCTTTGAAATAGGGATTTATAATTAATATTTTAAATTAATCATAAAGAATTAAATATTACTGCATTATATTAATTACTATGGATGGTACAAACGAGATAGAGGAAAAGATGGAAGTTGAGTATCATTCTGAATCTGGAAAAATAAGTCTTAATCTTCTTGATACTGATGCCACTTTTCAATCTGAAGTTGAAGAAATTGACATTAACCCCCAGCTTGTTGATATACGATCATTAGAAATAAATCGGCAAGGAGCATCTGTAAAATTTGAATCGCCATTAATTATGAAAAAAGATGGAGATAGTATTGAAACAAAACTCATAGGCTTTAAATTAAATGGTATAAACCCGGCTGAATATTTCAAGGATGCAGATGTATTTCAAACTCATATGTTTAGTGAAGATTGGTTTAAATCAGTGGAGAAGCAAAGAAAACGAATCGAAGAGAGACGAAAAAGAATCAATGGAAATGGGATGCTGTGGTAAGATATGAGCGATACCTATCAATATAGAAAAGTAAAGAATTTAGAGTATATTCCTCAATCAGGTAAAATAAAAATGAATGTTGCTGGAAGTAATAATGATTACATTTCTCAAGTTGATAAAATCCAAATGGCGATGGAAAAAACTGATTTCAAAATCATAAAACGATTACGGATGGGAAAAGAGTCGATTTATGTTGATTTCACTGAACCAATTACCTGTAATTTAAAATCTGGGCATTATGAAGATGTATTGCTCTGTAATGTGCAGTTAGAAGGAGAAGATACTGATAATTTTGTTGAAAAACTTCCTAGTTTAAAAGACCATCTAACACTAGATGAATGAAAATAATAAAAATATGAAGAAATTATTGTTCTTCATATATACGTACAACTTCTTTTGCTACATCAAGGGTGGAATGTGATCCGCCTAAATCATAAGTTTTTATTTTTCCTTCCTTGATAACTTGAGCAATTGCATATTGTAATGTTGCAGCTTTATCTGTTTCTCCGAGCCAATCAAGCATGAGTTTGATGGTAAGAAGCATTGCAGTTGGATTGACCTTATACTGCCCAGCATATTTTGGTGCACTTCCATGAGTTGGTTCAAATACTCCATAATTATCACCGATATTGCCACTAGCTGCAAAACCAAGTCCTCCAACAAGTTGAGCACAGAGATCAGATATGATATCGCCGAACATGTTTGAGGAGACCAAGACATCATAATCTTGAGGATTTTTCACCAGCCACATACACATAGCATCAATATTGGTTTCCCATAGTTCGATACCTGGATAATCTTTGGCAATGGTTCGTGCTTCTTGCACCATCATACCACTAGTTTCACGGATAACATTTGGTTTTTCTACAACAGTTACAGATTTTCTGTTATGTTTTTTTGCATATTCAAACGCTTGAGTGATAATGCTCTGACATCCTTTTCTAGTGAAAATCCGAGTAGAAATTGCTAAATCATCAAGAGGCGTTCCATCGAACTTTTTCATTCTGGGATGTACTGATAATGCTTGATATACTTCTTTTGGAACTGGATGGAACTCAACCCCAGCATACAATCCTTCAGTGTTTTCACGGAAAACCACGATGTCGATATCATCTCGATAATTCAATGGATTGTTTTCAAATGCTTTACAAGGTCTAAGATTGGTATGCAAATTAAATAACTGTCTGAGCCGAACAATAGGGCTTGAATACACAAATCCCTTATCCTTTAATGATGGATCAAGTTCTTTTTGTGCTTCTGGATTTGGTTTTGAAGTAATCGCTCCGAACAAACAGCAATCTGTTTCTTTTAACAATTGAATAGTGCGCTTTGGAAGAGGATCTCCTTCTTTTTTCCAAAATTCCCAACCAACATCACCTGGTATATACTCTGCATCTAAATTAATCGTATCTAAAACAATTTTTGCAGCTTCCATAACGTCGTTTCCAACGCCATCTCCTGGAAGCCATGCGATTTTATATTTTGCCATAGGCTTGACATAATCAAGATGTTATTTTTAAGTTTAATTGTAGAATTATAAAGAAAAATTATTTTTTTAACTCTCCAAGAGTAGTCATTCTTTCTGCATATGCATTATGTTTATGAATCGACTCCTCGCTTTCACTTCGAACAATAACCAATACATCATTAGGAAGATTAGAATATTTTTCAAGAATTGTTTTGAGTATATCACGTACGACATCTTCAACGAACTTAGGATTTTGATGAGCATCATATACTAGTTTTCCTTCTTCAGCTCGTTTTAGAATGCTATATGTTGGTGAGCTAAATGCATTTTCTGCAATATCGATAAGATCATTGGCATCAACCAAATTATTATTACTAGGTACCTCAATCATAACAGTTGTTATATTGCGTTGATTATGAGTTGGTGGTACATCTGCTACTCGATATTTGCCGATTTTTCTAATGATTTCCATTGCACAAGGACAGGCAGTCATACCAATGACTTTCACACCGATTAATTTTTTTATATCTCCTGATTTTTTTGCTCTTGCTTCTGCTACTAGTTTATAAGGTTCCAGACCATTATTACCAGATGGATATGTACGATTTAAAAAATAATCTGCTTCGGCTTTGATCTCTGATCGAGTGGCATATTCATGTTTTTCAAGCAATTTCTTTGCAATATTTGCACAAAACGTCTCTAGATCAGATACTGGTTTTTTCAGATTCTCATCTGTTATCTCTGAAACCAATTCAAGATTTCGAGACATGTGGCTTCCCTTTTGAAAAGCTGGTAGATCAACAAATAGATCCATGTTAACAACCAGTGATATAATGTTGTTTGTGTTTGGTCTTTTGATATGGATAAGTTTTTTTACACCTGTTACTCCAACTCTGGTTAATTTAAAATTGGAAAATGAAGGGCTTGCTTGCACATCAGGTAAATCGATAGCTCTGTTAATATCATCACCTTTATATTGGATAGAATTATAGGGATAATATAGGTTAGTATTTAACTCATTTTTGCATAAAAGTAGCAATTTAGATATAATATTATTTATTAAAATAAAAGTTGATAAAATAAAATAAATAACAGCATTTATAAATTTTTGATAAAATATGCAAAAAAAGGTTCCAATATCTATATATAACGATGCGGAAATAATATTATGAAATAAATATGTGAGACAACATGATACTTAAAAGAAAATATACTAAAATCATAATATGTTTCATACTATTCATAATTTTTTTATTAGTAAATACTGAGTCAATTGTAGCTGATGATCACGATTCACCTGCTTTAAATGTTACCCAAATTAACGATTTCATGGTTGTTGAATATGATAAGTCTATTATTCAAAAAGGAAAGGATTTTATTGTTCCATCTCAAACTAGTGTAAGAATAAAAAATAAACAATATACCATTACACCTCCTAAAGGAACTGATATCATTGACTATGATAATTCATCAGTTGATGTCGTATTTGAAAATTTTGAGTTAAAGACGATAAATATTTCAGATTCAGAATCATATTTTATACCATTAAATTTTATTGCCTCAGTGCAGGATTTAAATAATTTTTCATTACGTGTTGATTATAATTCCCATTTCTCTTCAAATGCTCTTGAACCATATGTATCTAGTTATACTATTGATTGGGGAGATGGAAAAAAAAGTACAGGTGAAGGAACCTTACCGGATACAATGAATCATTCTTATCAAAAAACAGGGCAATATAAAATTACAGTAAATATTACAGATGAAAACAATATTACCTATTCGTATCTCAGAAATCAGGGATATAAATTATCCTCTGCTCAAATCGTGACTTTTTGGACCATTGATAATAAGGATCCTATTATTATTGGATCGACTAGTATGATGAGCTGTTTCTTTATCATAGGCATGGCGTATTCAGAGACAAGTAGATACAAATTATTTGCCCTTCTCACTCTTGCATTTCCAATGACGATTTATGCAAATAAAGAAGATGTACTTGATCAATTTGTAAGAGGTCAGATATTTGGTTATATCAAAACAAATCCTGGTGCTTATTATAATCAACTTATGAGAGAATTAGATATTAAAAATGGAACTCTTTCTTATCATTTATACATACTAGAAAAAACAGGATTGATTAAATCACGAACTGAGGGATATCGATATCGAGTTTTTTATCCAACTGATATGAAATTTCCCGAGGAAGAAAGAAACCGATTAACCGAATTGCAAATTAAGATACTAAATTTGATTAAAGAACATGATGGAACGAGTCAAAAACAGTTAACAAAATTATTAGATGAGAAACATCAGACCATTAGTTATAATATTAAAGTGTTGCGAGAAGCGGGTCTTATCAGAGTTAATAAAAAAGGGAGAAAATCCTTATGTTACATCATACCTGATCATGCCGCATATCAACATCCTTCCTCTTCCTAATCTTAATTAAAAAATGATATTTTTTTATAATTGGATTTAACCATTTTGCATGATGTTATTCCAATACCTTGAAATATTAGGCAAAAATCCTCTCCAAAGAATGCTTATAATTTACCGGGATTAAATATCATACTAATGGGGAATTATATAAGGTTACCAAATGCCTCCGAAATGGTAATTGCCACGTCCCAATACGATTATTTTTTTTTGTCCTCCCATCCCCATTAGTTTCCCCAAATATTTTTTTAATACTTACCATTTTTAAATCATATGCAAAATAATATTCCAAAATCGTTTAATAATAGGCAAACGGCCATTCCAAAGGAGGTATATAAACAGGAAGGATAAAACAACTCTTGTCAAAAATGTACCATTTGGCAGGAGTAAAAAAATGCAAACAAAAAATTCTACCATAAAAAAAAGGCTGATGACTTACCTCGTACTATTTTCTCTATTTTGTTCATTTATGGCCATCATACCAATCCAAACAACTGCAACATCAAACTCAGTTACTGTTTCAAAAACCTCAGATTTGACCTGTGGAGAAAAGATATGGGTTAATGTTACAGATGAAAGTTTGTCGTACAATACTAGGTATTATATTAAAATATGGGATGGATCTGATTGGGAAAATATTGTAAATAAAAAAGCCGATCAGAATGGAAACCTAGCAGTATCGTTTCACATTCCTTATAGGAATATGTTGCGCTCTTATAATTTAAGTTTATGGGATAGTATTGATACCTCAGGTTCAAAAATAGGTAACGATGCTATCTTATGGATTAATAACTCCTTTAAAGTAGAATTTCGGATTAATAATCAAATTGTTGACCATGTCATATACAATAAAGAATATGCTTATCCAGACTCATTATCATTTTATGTCTATAACTGGACAGGAACAAAATATGAATTATACAAAAAAACAGTACTGATATCCATGTTCAATCCTGAAGGAACATATGAATTATCACATATCACAAAAACAGGCATATGGGATATTGATTATACTTTTAATTATACTGATGGAGCAAATTTAGAAACAAATTATTGGATTAATGTTACAGATTCTAACACAGATGCTAATTCTAATATTTCTTTACCCGTGAAACTTGATATTTCATTTACATCCCTTTCATCTCTTACTTGGGGTGAAACCTTATCAATTTCAGGGTATGTAAAAGATGGAAAAGATGATCCTATAAAAAATTACCCGATTCGACTGTACAGCCCTACTAGTTATGGTTATGTGGTCATAGCCTCAACTAATACTTTTGCAACTGGACGATTCTCATTAAGCGCTCCAACAGATGAAGGAAGTGCAGGAAAATGGTATATTGGAACCTATTTATCCGGTAATTACCGCGTTGATGAAACAGATCAACTTCCCATCAATCATTTTATCCAATATGCTTCTATTGATGTAGAACCAGATGAGAAGATCAGTATTTCCATAGAAAGTCCTGAAATAATTATAGCAGATTTTACTCAAACGTTAAATGTTTCTATTCGAAATAATTGGGATGATGCCTATTTTGATGAGATGTGGATTCAGGTGACAGGTCTTGATCTCATGTATGATGGTATTTCTTATGATGCTGATGATGTCATTGTTGTTCATACAAATGCTGCTGATTTTATCTCATCAAATGGAAAATATGCATATTATGAGTTTAACATTTTATTTAATGAAACAGGTACTGGCTCACTGATTATTAGCTATCCATTAAATGAATCAAACTATGAACAAAAAACTGATTTACTTGCCAACCTTACAAAGACCATTGATTTTCAGGTCTCATCAAGTGATGACATGAACATGATTGTTGAAAATATGCCATCATATGTGTTAGTAAACAAGGATGATTGTGCTTGGAAAAATAAAAGTCAGATAATCACTGTCAAGATTTATGGAAATGGACAAACCGATCCTATGAATGCTGATTTAACTCTCACAGGATGTGGTGTTGATATTACCATTGATGAAGATGAAGCAAATGATTACTGGAATTCAGAAGGTGTTTACTTAATTCCTATTTCCCCTAAATATGCGGGAACTTTAACCATTGCAGCTTCAAATGAAACGGAAAAACTATCAACGAGTAAAGATTTTTCAATCAAGGGGCTTACTGGATCAGTATCTACATCCATACTAGATGATAAGGAAATATCGATTGAATCCTCTGAATCAATATTGGTTACTATTGTTAATGGCGAATATGCTGAAATTCATGTCACGTATTATGATAAAAACTGGCAGTTTATTGGATGTATCAATCAGACAATTGGTGATGACAGTGCTGGAAATGGATTAAACGGTGAGTATACATTTATCGTTGATAAAGAAGATATTGATAATGGAGTAGGTTATATCGTTGTCGTTGCTAATTCAGCGGATATGTTCTATTTCTACGATATCATCGAAATCACACCGGTTCATGATCTTATTATCAAAATCACAGAACCATTTACATCTAATAATCAATCATTTACAGTTGGATTACCTCAAGACATTCAAATTGAAGTTACTAATCAACATGATAAGGAAATTTATGATATTGATACGGTTCTTTGTGAATTGTTAGATGAAAAGGAGAATGTGTTACAATCGGTTAATCTGAGAAAAAAATCTGAAAACATCTGGTATATTGATGATTGGATCCCTCATTTTAAAGGAACAATTGTTATCACAGTCACAAATAACAGTGGAGGCAATGAACATACAGGTAATATCACATTTAATTCTGATTATGCAGTGATTTCATACGAACCTCAAAAAATAACCGTGGGCATACAATTAAAAAACATAACCATTAATATTTCTGCAACAGATGCAAATGGAAATCCATTATCAAAAGGAACAAAACTTTATCTTAATATTGAGAATGCAACAGATACAACGGTTAAACAAGGAACCAGCACGGCTATTAGTTTAAAACAAGGTGGTATCGGCAGTTTCATCCTCAGTGTTGTTGGAGATATACCAGGATTTATCAACTGCAGTTTACAAGGTTCCTACGATGCAGCATATGATGGAAATAAAACCAGTGGCAGTTTATTCTTGATTTATCCAACATTTATTATTGATCCATGGGTAATATTCATTGATAAAGCCAATACGGTTGATATTTATGCATATGATTATCAAAACAATCCCATTAAAGATATTTACATCACCTTACTTCCTTCAAGTATCAGCGTGCTATCTGTTCAACCCGAACCGGTAAAAACAGATGAAAACGGCCATGTTTCTCTTAGTGTTTCACCAGTAACAAGTGGCACCATGAACATCACGCTTCCAAGAAACGTCAAATATGTCAACGGACAACTTACTTGGACAAACACTGTTGTTACCGACACCCAAATTACCGCTGCATCCAGCAAATATTTAAAAATTGAGCTGTCTAAATCAATTATCTATCAAGGAGAAAACCTCACCATTTTGATAAAATCAGATGATTCAAGTGTCGAAGGTGTCACAGTTACATTTGGGGAACAATCAAAGGTTACCGATCAAAATGGAAAAGTCTTATTTATGGTGCCGGACCCTACAATTCAATCTGCGGTGTTTACTATTATTGCTGAAAAAACAGGTTTTGAAAAAGCAGAAAAAACCATCACGGTCATAAAAGTCTATAAAATTCAAATCCTTGGGCCTGAAAAAGTGGAAGGTGGATCAGAGTTTTCCATATCAATCATTGGCAATGGTCGGCCACTAGCGGGAGCAACAATTGTTTTTAGAAATAAAAGCATGTTATCAGATGCTGATGGAAAAGTAATGTTATCTGCTCCAACTGATAAAGGAACCTATGAATTAAAGGCAATGTATGAAGGATTTCAAGATGGATCATATGATATTAAAGTTATTCAAGCCTCAATTCCGGGTTTTGAAATCTTCATCTTTATTGCAGCTGCGATAATTGTTGGTAGTATTCTGCTCTTATTAAAAAAGAAAAAATAAAATGATAAGGGGGAAGTAATCTTCCCTCGTTATTTTTTTGCTCAAATGATTTAAAAGTTTTAAATTAGTTTATGAATTGTATAGTTGAAAGTTTCAATATGTTGCAAAAAGTAAAATAACCCTTCTTCTATTTCAGGCAAGAAACTTCACACAATGCCGCTGTGGCTTAGAGGTATAGCGATTCCTTGGTAAGGAATAGGTCG
>CAZWQV010000040.1:0-16917 GCA_964636235.1 uncultured Thermoplasmatales archaeon | reverse complement strand
TCATCATATCTTTCCTCATGAATATTCTTTTTATGGTCAATTCATAAAATTAACACGCTTATAAGAACATTCCGAAAAAAATAATGTATTAAAGAAATTTTATTAAAATCAATGAAATTATAGAAAATCAACATGAATTGAAGAAAAAAATTGATAAATTATCTTAATCATTTTGTCTGATTTGATGTAATTTGAGATAATTGTCTTTGTAATTTTTCTTCTAATAAATTTAGCTTCCTTCTCTTTTTATGAATTAATGCTATTTTTTCTATAAGTGAATAATATGTTTCTACGGTCATTTTTTAAATCCTCACATGATATTATCATTAATTGTAATGTTGTGTGTTATTTCTTATATAAAAACATTATTTGACAAAATTACGAAAAATTATTTTTAATTATGACCAATTATATTAAATATCTAAAATATATGAATATAAAATTTAATTTATCCTATTGCTACTTAAATATTTTAATAATAGAATAATTTATTAAATTAATGTTACATTAATATTATTGAGAAATATAGGTGGACATAGAATATGCTCAGAAATCAACTAATAAAGATAACAATTGTTATAATTATAGCTTCGTTTTTTATTAATCCAATTTCTGCATCAATAAATACTTATAATGGTTCATATGGCAACAGTGATATCAAACTGCAAGATATACAATCAATCCTGAAAAAAAATTCTTATGCAATAGCAGATGCAGATCCATTAGAAGATGTTAAAGTAAAAGTATCAATTAATGAAATAAGAGCTTTAGATGTTATCGATAAACATTCGGATCCTGATTTTTTTGTAAAAGTAATAATAAATGATGTTTCATTTAAAAGTCCTATTTATCGAAATCAAAAACATATTAGTGATGTTAACTGGTCCTGTGAATTAGATGTTCCCGATGATCAAGAATTTGTAAATATTACTATTCAATTATGGGATTGGAATCTAGGGTTTAATACCCTCTGTGATATTGCCTGCGATGATAATAGTAATCCAGATAGGAAGGATTTACAATTAATGTATAGTATAAGATCAGGTCATTGGATTGGGGATGATATGATTTATACGCCTCATTCATGGTCAATGGATTTAAGCGGATATGGTCGTGGTAATGGTTGTGATGATAACAGCATATATGTTGATGATAATGATTGTGAGATATTTTTTGATATCACTCAGTCCGACATTGATCATGACGGCTTACCATATTGGGTTGAAACAGAAGTATTTCATACGGATCCAACGGTAAATGACTTAGGTCGAGATGATGATGGTGATGGAGTACCAATAGAATGGGAATATAAATGGGGTTATGTATTAGATTATCGTCATAATCATGACACCGGTGAATATGAGATCAGTCACGATTGGATATATGATCCATTTGAATACAATGATCATAAACATTTAGATCCTGATGGAGACTCTATTGATAATGTTGAGGAATACTTAACTTCTCAATGGAATTCAGATCCTTTTAGAAAAGATGTTTTTGTGGAACTTGATCAAATGCAAGCTGGACCAGATAGACAAATCGCTAGTATGCTACCTGAAGAATCAAAAGAATTAATTACCCAAGCATTCAATAGGCAGAATATTGTTTTCCATCTTGATGATGGATCATGGGAACAAAGTGGTTCAGATATGATTCCATTTGATAATGAAACTGATGGTGATTGGGGTAATTCAAATAATGAATTAAACCAAATATATCAGCATTATTTCATTGATAATGCACCGGCTGATTGGCGAGTTGGGGTCTTTCACTATGGAGTTGTAATCTATCAAAGTTCTGTTGTCAATGGCAATGCATTTGGAAGTAATAGGTATCAAATATCTGCGAAAGGAATGGAACAAAAAGCATTACTACCTTTCCCTTTAACTGGCAATCGTGCAGTGGTATATGCCAGCGCTTATATGCACGAATTAGGTCATAGCCTTGGTCTTACCTGGCTTTTTGGTCATGATGAAGGAGCATATTATCCATGGCAACCATTATGGTGGAAAAGTCGCCCCTATCGAAGCATTATGAATTATGGTTATATGTATGGATCATATTGCAATCTTATTGATTATTCAGATGGCTCGCATGGAAAAAATGATTTTGATGATTGGTCTAATATTGATTATAGCTACTTTGAAAATGATTTCTAAAAAAGAGAATATAATTACAGCCAGTTTCATGGAAACATTGAAATAGACAATGAAAATTTCATTTGCCCATGATAGATACATTTCTTTCTGTCTTTATTCCTCTAATAATCATTGTTAATCCATCTTCAACACTTGCGTTGTTTTCAATTATTACCAGTAAATATTCGAAAGATAGAAGATTAAAAATTGCTAAAAGTGCAACTACATATGCTGCAATACTTCTGATAGTATTTGCTTTTGCGGGATCAAGTATATTAGATTTTTTAGGGATACAAATTTATTCCCTCCGAATCGCTGGTGGCATTCTGCTTGCCTTTGTTGGTCTTGATATGGTAAGAAGAGGTTCACAATTTGGGGAATCTGAACCAGGAAAGGATCAAAAAGCTGATTTTGCATTGGTTCCCCTTGCTATGCCTTCACTTTCGGGACCTGGTGCTATTACTGTGATGATTGTTAGTATGAAAACGTTAACCGTGAATATCTCATGGATGCTGGCTATTGTTATTGCAATTATCGCAATAATCCTTACTATGGTTATTACTTTTCTAGTGTTTATGAGTTCAAGTGTTATTATAAGAGTGCTTGGTGAGAAAGGAATGGATGCATTTACTCGTGTAATGGGGCTTTTGACCGTTGCAATTGCAGTCCAATTTGCATTAACAGGGATGGCCAGTTGGGTTTCAACAATTGAAATGATCTAAAAATAATTAACAGATCCTTTGATAAAATATTATCATGAAAATTTAAAAACATTTATAACAACCCTTATTATCTGTTTTTTTGAGGGAAGAAGATGGTCAAGACAATCCTGATGGTCGATGATGAACCAGATCAGCTTTATATGGTTAAAACTAGTTTTCATGAACATTTTGAAGGAGAATATAACATTGTAACTGTATCAAGTGGTAAGGAATGTATCAATTATTTAGAGAAAAATGAGAATCCAGATTTAATTTTGCTTGATATTATGATGCCGGGTATGAATGGATGGGAAGTACAAAGAACTTTAAAAGAGCATCCCAAATGGAGAGATATTCCAATCGTTTTTCTTACTGCTCGTGATGATAGTTTCAGTATAAAAATAGGATCAACAGTCAGTAATGAATATATTGTTAAACCTTATTCATTAAATGATTTAAAAACTACTATTGATACTGTTGTTCAGAAGCCAAAATCAAAAAAAATAATTTTAGATCCGATACAAAAGGATTCATTACAAGAAGTGGTCAACATTGGAGCTGCGCACGCGGCAACTTCACTATCTAAAATGGTACATAAATATATTAAAATAGGAATACCCAATATTCAAGCAATTCCCTTGGAAGAAACGATGAATTCATTAAAAAATTCTGATACCAGTATTGGTATTTATATCCAGCTGTCCCCAGAGTTTCCAACCTATTGCTTATTGCTTATAAATGAGGAAGATGCATATGCTTTGATCAATTTACTTTTTGAAGAACGTCCGCTCAAATCTGATGAATATTTAACAGATATGTATAAATCGGCCTTACAGGAAATTGGAAATATTATGCTTTGTTCTTTTTTAGATAGCCTTGCAGAATTATTTGATATTACTGTTGTACCCGGACCTCCACTCATTGCCCATGACCAACCTGAAGCAATACTTGATTATATCTTAGTTCAATTGGGAAAAGAAGTAAATGATTTGGTAATGTTTAATGTTCAATTAGATTGTTGTGAAAAAGATAGCTTTCAAATTGATATGTACCTATTGCCGGAACAAAAAACAATTAATTTCTTACTTAATAAAATTAATACTGTTCAATAAACAAGTGTACTCCTGCAATTTTTATTAAGATATAATCACTAAACCATAATCTTTTAAGAATGGAACAGTAAATAATAGATAATTATTTTGTATGGTATAGGATAATTCAATTACTGAACCATCAGTGTTGAAAAGTTGAATATAAGACAGAGGAAAATCCGGCATTCTTATTTGAATTTCTATATTATTATGTGGCCAGATGAAATCAAATAATCCAATATGATCATAGTTTACCAGATGCACGATTATTTCTTCATTTTCATTTATATAGGGAGTTGCAATTATTTTTCTGTTTTCTTCTGATAAAATAATCGTGTCATTTAGATAACACTTTATAGCGTTGCTTATCGTTTTTCTGTATTCATCTATATAGGTTTCAAAATATTTTTTTCCTATGTCTTCAACGAAAACATAAAATTTTCCATTCCCATGTATCACTTCGCCATTTGCATCAGGAAAACCTATTTGCTCTCCATCAAATATAATGGCAATACCACCTTGGTTTACATATTGAAGAATTGTTACCAACTGATTATTAGTTACATTGAGTAAAGATGGAATAATAATAAGTGGGAACTTTTGAAGATTGGTTAATGATATGCTATCATTGATATAATATCCATCACCATCGAAAAGTACTTCATATGGAATATGTGATTCAGAAAGAGCTTGCGCACATCCTAAATAAGTATTCATATGTTCTCTCATTCCTTCACCATACAAAAAGAGAACAGCAACAGAACCATAAGGTTCTGATATATAATTGTAAAATTCCTTATGATTCATAACAAATTGATGTATTTTTTCAACCTGTTTCCAATTCCTTTTACGGCTAGAAACCTGAAAATGATAGTTCACAAAGGATCCTTTATTTGCAAATGCTTCAGCACAAAGAATTCCAAGGCGATTTGAAAAGCCAAAAAATGGGATATTTTTTTCATTGATCTCTTGAACTGTTTTGGTATCTATAATGATCACTGCTGGTGAATTGGTTGCAGCATATGCCAGCCGTTCCCAGGCTAGCCATTTGGTCTGATAAAAAGTTGGAATAGTTTGATCCTGGACCGCTGTATATGTATTTTCAAAAGTAAACATATCAATAAGGTCTGCAAATAATAATCCTTTTGGCCAAAAACCAAATGGTTGATTTGTTCCTAATGCATATGAATTTGCGCTGATGACAATCTCTTTCTTTTGATTGGAAGCATACGAACGTAAGGATTCAATAAGGTGTTTTTTTGCTTCAAAATTGCTTGTTTCAAGAAAGATATCATAATCCTTAAACAAAGGATCTGCTTGTATTCGATTATAATATGTATAGTTCATTGTTGAAGCAATGCGATTTTTTAAGTCAAACGTGTTGATATCATTGATATCATATAATTCTTTTAATTCTGTGGATGAATATTTTGCTTGTAGATAGTCTCGAAAAGCTTCTATTGAAATATCACTAAAACCTGGTGCTGGATTTCCAGTATATTGAGATGACCATTGATAGAGAGGTATGAAGCTGTTCCCTTGGATCTCATCAAGAACAATCATATCTGCTCCAGCATCAATGGCTTTTTTTCCATGTTGTATACACCAATCAATAAAATCAGGATTATTTGCATTCATCCAATATGAATCTGCTTGAAGGTCCCATGGACATAATTTTCCATCAATGCTTCTACTTGCAAGTGTATCAAATTGGTCAAGTTGAAAAGATCGATGTCCTTGAGTTGTTAATATTGTGGCAGGTACAAGCATTCCTTTTGCGTGTTGTGCGTCAACAAATTCTTTATCAGTTTTATAATTGATGCCATTAAATGCTTCTTCAAATAAACGCCCAAACGCAAAAGGAGATGAAAGATTATTGCCAATAAAGCCATTCCAGAGACCATTTACTGTAATGTGATATTTTTCAATATCCTCAGTTGGAAATGAAACCATGTTATAAATCTGAGGTTGCTTAAACCATTGATTACTTGCTATATTTGTAATTGAATCGTTATTAACACAGATTTCTCTATGAGTTCCATTCGCTGCATTAAAAAGGAAAGAAAAAACGAAAATGAAAATTATTATTATAAAAAATATATTATTTATCAGCTTTTTCATATTTAAATTAGAAATAAATTTTAATTTTAATAATCTTTTGATAATAAGTATTACCATATTATAATTATCAATAATATTAAATGTATAAAAAATGTCAATTAATAAGAAAAGGTTCGAAAAGTAAATTCATACATGGTTGGCAAATCCCTCCATAAATTACCTCCATCACGGGTAAACCAAAATGATCCATCATCGTATTGGTTTCCAAAGGCATAGCCCCATTCATACCCGAAACTAGTGGTAACTCCACTTAGTGCGGGTGGACAAACGATGAAGTACTGCATGCCAGATGTTGCAGGTGTATCGTTGAAATCAAGATTAAGCCAGTTCCAAGAACTTTGTAAATCTTCAGGCTGAATGATTACTGTATCAAGTACTGGTCCAATAACCGAATTTTCTCTAAGTTCTATAGTAAGGTTGAATTCAGGTGTTCCAAATTTTCTCATATAAATTTGTATTTTACTAATGATTTCTTCTGTTGGTATAAAATGTTGAGCAGCTCCCCAATCTCCATCTACTGCGTGTCTCACTGGAAATCCACGGTCAAATTGATATTGATTAACATCAATTGAATCTTCTATAGGTATAATGAATGGTTGTAAATCTGATTCATTCCCATTAAATACATCTAAATCAACATAACCAGAAATCCCTGGGATATTGCCTTGATTACTATATTGCCAAAAATACCAATTGTTCCAAATTCCTGTGTTTGGACTAGAATTAGGATTATATGTCCAATGGGCTATCCATAGATCATAAATATTAATTGATGGATCTAAAAAATTATTGGCATAATTGCTATTGACATAAATCAATGGCCTTATTCCAAGGTTATATTCCACTGTGCTCATCCAATCATGAACCCAGGTCGATAATGCTGCTTGTCCTAGTTCTGATCCTTGTTCTAAATCTAATACCGGTAATAAGTATCCACCTGCAATATATGGTTCTATGATGCTTGAGAAATATTCAGCTTCTTCAATGGCATCATTTAGTTGAGGGGTAGCAAAATGATATGGGCCAATATTGATTCCAGCGTTTTTAGCTTGTATCATATTGTAAGAGAAATTTGGATCTAGGTAACCAGTACCCTCAGTTGCTTTACAGAAAGCAAATTGAACATTTGCATTCATCACTTGCTCCCAATCAATTGTACCTTGCCAATGAGATACATCAATTCCATTAATATGATTAAATGATAACTGATTAGAACTGATAGAGGATGGTAGTATTAAGATAAGGAATAGAAATATGATAACAATTAACTTTTTTATATATAACATTTCAATTTCACTAAAATAATAAGATTGATTGTATTTAAATCATTTTTCTCTCTAAGGGAGAATTTTTTTTATTATTAAATCATAAAATTATAAAAAATCAGTTTATATAGGTTATTTTGGTTCAATTCTTTTCCAATCGTTCAATTATTGAATAAAAGGTTTCTTAAACTCTTCAATTAGATTAATAATATCAGGCAGAGATGGCCAAGGAGGTAATTTACTATTTTTTATAGTTCTCTGCCTGCCCTCCCTTTTGAATTTCATAGTTTATTAAAAAATCAAATTGATTTCTATAAAGATAAAAATAAATTACTTTCTTTTTAATAATTAATATAATTGAATCAAACTATTTTCCTGCAGATTTTTTTTTATCTAATCCCAATATCGTTGGAAATAGGTCATATCCATTCGTTCCCAATCATCAAAATCATTTTTACCTCGGGAACCATCAGAATAATCAACTGTGTAATACATGTATCGATAGTTCATGCAGCTTTTATATGATCCAACCAGCCACCAGCCGATTTGCCAGGGATAATAACAATCTTCACTATGTCCGGGTATGGGATTAAAATTAAAAGTATGACCCAGCTCATGCATATAGGCACTGGCAAATATTACTTCTTGATTAAGCCAGGGAAATTGAGATTTTTTATCAAGCATCCCTTGCAGAGATATTTGAAATGCATCTGGTCGAAAGATAAAACCACTTGCCCCTTCTGCCTGATGAACCATAACTCCATAATGAAAGATTCCTCCTCGTGAGTTGTTGGCATCACCATGTAGAAAATAATCTTCATAAATATCATTAAGTTCATCATAATTTGATAACTCATCATAGGGTATAATATCATAACCACCCATACATCCACTATCTAGATGCAATACCACGTTTTGTCTGTCAAACGCAGTATAAAGCAGTTCCTCTGATGCTTCAGGAAAACAATAGACCGAACCATCAGGATCACTTTCCATGACATCCAGTTCCACGAAGACATCTTTTCGAAATGGATCAGTACCCCATTCCTGCATTTGATATTCTTGAAGATTAGTTAGCCCATCTCCATCAGGATCTAAAGTTGCATGATCATTATATTCAAAAGGACTATAGTACCAGATATGTCCACTACGCCATCCAAAATCATGGCCCCATTTATCTTCCCATTCAATGGGAACACCATCATGGTCATCATCTCTTCCGGTATCATCAACTGTGGGGTCAGTATGATAGATTTCTGTTTCTGTCCAATATGGAATTCCGTCGTTATCATAATCATTTTGATAGATGTCAAAAATGAGTTCGCAATCTTTATCTAATTGATAGATACTTCCATCATCGCATCCATTTAATCTGCCGTAGCCGCTGGCATCAAACTCGCTTGGATCATTTGTGCAATAATCATCTCCTCTCCAATGACCCGTTCTAATACTATATCGTAGATCAACTTCATAGGTATCTGGTAACTCATAATCAAAAGGACTGAGATCACAGAGAGTGTCTTCATTTTGATTTGCATCCCATAATTGAATGATGATATCTACATATTCTTGGTCATCGGGAACATTTAGGGTTGCTTTCCAATCAATATCATAGAGATATTTGGTATTATCCCAAGTGGGACTAGTGAATTCCTCATCATTTATGAATACTTTTACATAAAAATCTGGTGATCCCATTAGATCAATTTTTTCAATGGATGGGATCTGGATATCTCTTTTTTCTAGAGAACGTATCGTTTTAATGTCAACGGTAACTGATACATCATCTAATGGATCCAGATCATCAAGATTAGTGGAATGAAATAAGGCCTCATTTTGCATTGTTTTCAATGAAGCAGTGCTTATTACAGTTGGTATGGTTAAAAGTAACAATACAAATAAAACAATCATTTTCGTTATATTTTTTGATTCTATCAACTAGCTTGCCCCCATAGAATACGTTGTTTATAATAATATAATGGGGCAAGTGCCTATAAATATTATGGTTATTGTTTTATTTTTTCCTATTTATGAATAATGTAATTATCAACAGCAATATTATAATGGCCAAAGAGATAATGACAATGTAATATTCTTCGAAGAAATTCATAGGTTCTCTCTGATGAGGATAACTTGTTGCACCAAATGGACAATGACCTTGTATTTCAGTTGATGCATCATATCGAAGTGGTTGCACATCCTGAATAGTCCAATAGTTATTATCACTATAATTTGTGGTTGGAACATAAAAACGAAGATCAGGATCTCCAAAATATACTAAATTTTGTTCAGCATCCCACCACCATTCTGGTGGATCTGTTGCATATAATTTTCCAACATGACTAATTCCTTTGGTATATGCTTGACCAACAGTATCACCAAGAATCATATCTCTTGGCATGGTATACGCCCAGTATGCATACCAGGAAGTTGGCCAGGGATCCATGACTTGAAACGCTGATCCATGCCGGATCATTGCGAGATGAACATATTTATATGCAGGTAAACAAGCTGAAAGCAGCCAACCACAAGAATAAACATTTTCTAAATCATCATCGAAATTTGTTCCATTTAAATCCCGAACAGTAATAGATGCAGCAATAGATGCTCCTACAATACCATCCTTAAAATAACTACTATCAGCCAACCAAGGATTATTATGTACAATTCTACCAATAATTGGTACATAGCTTAATAATTTGAAAAAGGATTGACGATATGGTTTTATATTAACGGTATAATCAACTCCTAGAGGGAATAATCCATTCAAATTAGGATCGCCCAATATGCCAGCAAGTATTCCATGAACATTCATTGTCATAGCATCAGGCTGATCTGTTGATCCCATGATAAAATCATATCCTCTCCAGGGATTTGATTCTTTTTCATAACCAAACACATTAAATGGAATATTGAATGGGATATATTCTTCAATACCTTCTGCTGGCCAGGTTACAATAAATCCTCCATCATTGGCGCTGCCATGGGAACCAAAATTCCATAAGAGAATTCCATTGTTTAAATTATTTACAATCTCATTATATCCTGTTGAAAAGACATTTGCATATCCGCCCTTATCAAAGTAATACGGATTTGCTTCTGTTGCACTGAAATCAGGCCAGATAGCACCTACCTTTCCAGGGACAACTCCCTCATCGATTTCATAGGGTGATGCAGAAACACCAGGTACGATGTCATCTCTACATTCATATTGAAACCCATAATATTTTTGAAAGACATCATTTAATCGATGATTATAACAGATATATGAATGTAATATTGCTGGACTAGAGAAAGATTGTTCTTCAGAAGTAGATACAACCTTCAATCCAAATGGACCAAAAGGCAATAATGTTCTTCTTTCACTGGTACTTCCCTGGATATACGTATTTGCATTATTATCAAGACTTGGATTATTAAAAATTAATGAAGGATAAAGAAGGTTTCTTGAAATCCAATAGGAAACATCAACGGGTGAACCAAAGAATTTCCCATTATATGATCTTCCCACAAATGTTCTATCCCATGGAGCACCAATATCATATTGACCTGCAATTGTAACCATGCTTTCTAATCCTTGCTGATCAAAACCCATGCGATCAAAAAAGCGATATGCTTGTCTTCCGGTCAAGGACATAGGAGCTCCTGGTGGATCTGGTTGACCGTTTCCATGACGTTTCCAAAATTCTGTATGCCAAACCACAGCAGAACTAAGCTCCGGGTGATTATCAACAATAAAAACAGGGCTGCCATGATATGCTGCACAATATGCAGCAGGTCCGATAAATAAGGCTGCCTTTGTTTCTTCATATGGCTTCTTTTCTGCAACAAGCCATTTCGTCCATGGATCAATAGTGGTAACAATGATATCATTTTGTTTGGTTAAATCCAAGAATTGCGAGTAAAATTTCTCAAGATTAGTATACTGCTTAATAGGAGCAATTTTCTTTAAATTATCAATGACATCTTTATCGATATGGTCGCCGAAATCAACCACATAGATCTTTTTTACTCCAAGTTTATTAAGAGTATTAATGGTACTTTGTCTTAGCTGAGAAGATGAAGCATATAATAACGGGGCATTAAGATGACTTGCAAGAACAGATCCCTCAGTTGCAGATGTCAACCCATCTGCTTCATCTTCGGTTATATTTTGTCTCCAACTATAGGATATCCTAAAAGCTGTTTCACTATCACTTTCATTTAAATTATAAACTGCAATAGAATAATTTTTTCCTTGAGGGCATTGTCCCAATTGACCCAAATGAACCGATTGCTTACCATCATTTCCATCCGTTGCAGATATTACTTCTTCACCAGCAGGACCTATTAAAGACATCCCTAAGTCAATATTATCATTGTCCCATGTTAATTCAATGTCAATATCTCTACAGCCAAATGGTGGATTTTCTGGAATGGTTAGTTGAACACCGGGATAAATAGAAATATCTGTTTGATATGTTACCCCAAAGATCATGTTACGAAGTCTTTCCAAAAAGGTTCCATAACGCTCGATTAATCCAAATGTTGGTACGTCAGTAATACTTAACCTCCAAGGGCCAGAGTTATACACATACATCTGGGCTCTTTCAACATCCATGCCAGAAACCATATTCCATTCTTGAGTATAATCAACCTGTAACCATTCACCACTATCGAATTTACAATAAAATTGGGAGTCGGGATCAGCAGTAGGAATAGTAATCTTGAGAGCAATTGGAACATCTGATTTACTTGATTGACCAAATCCAATTGATGCCCACCAAGTTCTTGCTTTCAAATATTTATATCCTTCTGGAACTTCAAAATCATGAAATCTTGGATTGACTTTATTTACCTGTTCTGAATAGAATGTCTTGTGGATTACATCTTTTGAATTATCTATCTTACCAGTAAGTTCACCGTTAAATGTGTAATCTGATGGTTTATACTGTTCATCAACAATAGCAATAACCGCGTCATTGGCATAAGACCATTCCTCTAATGCTAATTTGTTTGCGGCGTCATAGATATTATCTTCATCAATTACTGTTGTCGATCTTGCTTTCCATTCTGCAGGAATTTTTTGTTCTTCAACATTAAGTAAGGTCAATTGATCAAGTTGATTATTGGAATATTTCATCCAATCCTCCATAAAATAATCTATTCCTTGCCTTGCATTAAAAGTTCTTTCTTTGTTGGTTTCATACTTGTATTCATCTTGATAGAAAAGCAGAGGGCTGCAAAAAAGATAGTCATCTTGATTAAAAATACTGGTAGGAACAGCTGCTAAATAAAGATAATCATCATCATTACTATTTTCATCATATTGTATAAAAGTGGCTTTTTTTAATGGTACAACTGCTTTGTATGCTGGTCCCTTATCACAACTAGTAATTGTTTTGTAATTTAGTCCTGATACTCCAATCGTACTTGATGACATTAATAAAATTATAATAAAAATTAAGGAATATTTTTTTAATATTTTTTTTGCATTAATCGTCATAGTATCAACCTTCCTCCACTTATAATGCATTATTTTTTATTTAAATTAATACATGCTCTTAATGGATAAAAATATTTTGGTTCCATTTTTATATAAAAAAATTTAATTAATTCACAAAAAACGTGTCATCATTAACATTTAGCTCTTAAAAATATATTTGAATAATGGTGTAATTTATTGAAAATAATATTATTCATTGATAATGATGAATGGGCCTATTGAAAGAAAATGTTTTACAGTATTAATATTTTCAAAGTCTATGTTTAGGGTTCCTTTGCCAATGCCAACCAGTGGTAACATAAGAGTATATTGTTGATTTGATGAAATACTATTGATATATTCATTTCTATCATCAATATTTTGTACTGTTCCGTCAATATGTATATTTAATTTTGTATCTTTTATTTCAAAATCTAAATGATTTGTGATTTCCACGGTTACTCCAAATCCGCCGGTAATATCAATTGATACCGGATCTTCATCGATACAGACAAGTCCCCAATCTTTTGAGGATTTATTTTCGCTATCTGTCACTGTTAAGATGACTTCATAAATACCAGTACTTGGATAAATATGGGTAATGGTTTTTCCTTCACCATTTATTCCATCCCCAAATTCCCATTCATACCGTAATTGTTCATTATCATCATCTAGACTGTCTGAACCGTCAAAATAAATTTCATCATTTAATGATCCAGTATAGAATCCTCCAAGATGAGCAACAGGTGGGCAATTAAAACTTGAATGGTTATATTCTGGCCAAGCAATGTATCGTTGTATATTCATTGAACCATATTCTATATTAAAGAAACCATCATATCCCCAGTTTGTATCCCAACTGTTTTTACATATCCAATATCCTCCTTTACCCAGAGATAAATCATCTTTCCAACCTACAATTATAACTGCGTGATTTAGCATCTCTGAATTTACAGATCTGTAAGGATAATAATCCGTTGATTTATGAAAAATTGAGCCAAAATTTCTAAATGAATTATCAACTAAGAATAACACATAGATTGGTCCATTTTCATAAATTTTTGATTTCATCATTTCAACAACATTAGGTGTATTTGGTCCAAACCATAATTCCCCATAAGCTGATAAAGGAACGAGGGTTTCATACCAATGTTCGGCTTTATTTGAGCAAGGTATATCATCGTTGGCTTCATATGGTAGACATTCTTCAAATATTACTCCATTTTCAAAATTACCTTCTTCAGATGTGTTGATAATAAAACTAAAAGGCGAAGCAGTGTTTCCGCCATAACAACCACCTGCAGCAGGTAGACATGAAAGAAGATATTGTTCTGATAAATCAATATCAATATCTTGATATCCTTCTTTGATATTTATTAAGCTTTCAATTGCTCCTAAAGCTGCAAATGCCCAACAGCTACCGCATTGTCCCTGGTTTTTTGCAGGAGTAGTTAGATCTTTATTCTGATAATTTTTCCAATTGAATTCAGCAGGTGTATCAATTATTTTTATTTGTGAATAATCAGTAGATTCATCTGGTATCTGCAAATGAATTGGATTATCCATAACAGGATATTTTTCTTCAAGAATTTTTTCACGATCAATTATTCGATCAACCAATTGATTTTTGGTATATTCTTCCCTTGTTGGTTCTGCAAAAACAAAAATAGTAGATGATAAAACAATAAGAAACAATACTGCTGCTATTTTCTTCATAAAATCTAATCTCCAATTAAAGATTAATATCCGTATTAAATAAAAGATTCTATTAAAAATTTGAACAAATGTAAAAAAAATTACAAAAATTGTTAACTTTTACAATTTTTTTAAAGTATTAGATTTTATTTGATATAATAAAATAAAAAATGATGGTGGATGATATTATTTATGGATATCCACCAAGTATTAAACTTGGATCACCGAGGAGAATAAATTCTTCTACTGTAAATTCATCATCAGGTACATCAGAAATATAACCATTTTGCATCTCAGTTATCATCTGACCGATGGTTTCACTGTTTTCGTAACTATTGAAAAATTCAAGGGATAATTTTCCAGCTCCTGAGTTCGTCCCACCAAATGCAGTTCTTGTAGCTCCAATAGTAGCAATAGCACCACCATCTTGATGTTTGATAAAATACCAAGCGTAACAAGGTAATGGAATGTTCGTATCATAATTCATGATCTTTGCGAGGACATCAAAAATTCGATATTGTTTGTAATTTAGCACGTCCTGAAGCACAAAATCAAGTTTAGCTGTTAAACATGCATCGAAAAACATAATAGGTAATTTATATCCATTCACCAGGTCCTCAATATATGGAGTGAGATAGGTTCTTAGATAAAGACCATGTGGTGGATAGGTACCCATACCATGTTCAAATCCGTGGCCCGAATAGTCCATAAATCCAGCACCTTGATTGATAGCACCTGAAATAGATTTTCGGTTGAAATTTCTCTTTGATGTCCAAAGTACTGAAGAGGGATTGAAATCAGTCATAATATCCATTACCAACTCATTAATCTCTTCTCCTTCATTTCCGGGACTCCATTGAAAGGTATTTCCACCGATATAAATCATATTTTGATACCAATCTTCACCATAAGTGTAGTCTTCATAATGAATGATTTTATCAACCCCTGTTTCTACTTCAATTACAGTATCACACGCAAGCCGTCCAATATGAACATCTGGGTAGAGATCAATAGTATCTTCTTCTGTTTCACCGAAAATATTATTCTCATTAGAATCCCAACTGCTGAATTCTTGATTTGCATTGAAAATATCTGCGTAATATAAATCAGTAAGTGTTTCTTCTTGCCATCTTCCCCATAATCTTACTGCACTTGTTCGAATAGGTAATTTATAGACACTGCCGATTAATAATACATAGGATGCACCATAGTTTTCTACTGCGTCTTTAATGAAATATTTGATCTGTTCAGGTTCATCTCGGCCATTATACGCTGCATAAATTTCTTCTGTTGTTTTAAACCATGTTTTTATAGAATGCTGCTGCTTATGATTAATAAGGGGCTGGATAGGTTGACGATACTCTTCTGGTGCTATGATAACTAAATCATATGTATCTGGAAAGGTTATCGGCTGGGCTGGTTTTTGATATGATATGGAAATGTTTATGTTATCGTAATAAAATACAAGATTTTCTGAGGGAATATACTGCAAGAGATAGGTGTGAACAGTGACATAATACACATGTTCATTTTGTTTCAATCCAGCATGAACCTGATATTCATATTGGCTTGAAGGATAACAAGTATTGCTTTCATAGATCAGGTTATTTTTAATTAATTCGTTGGATTGTGGGATTTCTTTACCTATTTCCTGTGGCAATTGAACCGGCTTAATCTCTTTGGTTAAGAATAATAACTGTTTATTTGAAAAATCAACATGTAATAGCTGAATAGTTGATCCATATGGAATAGTAAAGGTACTGGTTATTACAGGTATTTCAGGATTTCCAACTTGTAATAATGTACTAGATTGCTGATCGAATGATAATAGAACATAATCCTCTGTTTCTTGAACGGTTGGATTATGCAATTGGTAGGTTATTGTTTGTGAGTCAATAGTTACATCATGTTTATTTTGAAGTCCACCTACTTGAAAACCGCTTCCGATAAAAAAGCCAATTAAAACTAATGTATATATTTTTTTCATATCCTTCACCTTTTTCATATTAAAACATCATTATTAATGGTCTTCCATTCAATCAGATTTCTTTTTGTGAAAACCCCTATAGATTAAATGGTATGAGTGTTTTATATAATTATAAGAACTTATAATATTTTAATTTTAGGGTGTCCTCTCCGGTATGGCCCACTCCATCAATTGCAATCGCTGTAATGGTCGCATTTCCTCTATTTTTTACACTACAAAATGTATCATATGGTATCTCTGTATCTTCACCAATGATCTCACCATTTAATAAAAATTGGACTACAAAAACACCTTGTGCATCATAAGCAGTTGCCTCAATAGTGAATGCCCCTATAATAATTGGCTTACTGGTATTAATCAGTTTTCTTCCAAATATATATAAACCGGGTTCTGGAGCAGTTATTGTGACAGTTGGTGGTGTGTTATCAATGAAAAAAGTAGTACTGACATGT
>CAZWQV010000039.1:0-18437 GCA_964636235.1 uncultured Thermoplasmatales archaeon | reverse complement strand
GACACTGAGAATATTTCGAGGCAAAATTTCTTTTTTTATAATATAAAAACCTATGAGCCCTATACCAAGCAAAACGGCAACGGATTCAAAGGTCGTGATAAATAAATTCATTCCTACCTCCAAATGCTTCTAAATTTTTCATAAACTGATTCTACATCATATATGTTTTCATCATTAAACATATGGACTCAATATTCTTTATCATAAATTCCTTTTATCATCTAACATTCCATACAGGTCCACTCATGAAAACATCGGTTATGTCTAATTTTCATAACATAAATTAATGAAATCAGTTATATCAGCTGATTAATGGCTCTTAGATTACTGGAATGCTACTATCCAAACAAAAAAAATCAGAATATTAAGACATTATTGAAAGATATCGATGTAATTGATGTGAAACAGGATGAGATTTCCGATAAACTAATGCAAAGCAAAATATTAATTCCAGCTGATAAAACCGATACAGTTATTGAAATCCTGGATAAAGCATTTTCTAAAAGCAAGGATTATAGACTCATTATTCTACCTGTTGAAGCAGCAGTTCCTCGTCCAGAAAATAATGAAAAAAAAGAGCGGAAAAAAAGTGAAGATAAAAAACAAGAACGAATCAGTATTGAGGAGATCTATGAAGACGTTTGTGGAGAAATATCAACATTTTCCAAATCATTTTTTGCATTAAGCATACTTGCATCCATTGTTGCCGCAATTGGTATATTATATAACAATGTCGCAGTCATCATTGGATCAATGGTGATAGCACCTTTACTTAACCCCAGCATGGCTCTATCATTAGGAATCACTCTTGCAGATACAAAATTAATTAAAAAAGCAATTTTGATAAGTTTTTTAGGATTTTCATTGGCAGTTCTTATTGGATTTATTTTTGGATTATTACTTATTATTGATCCATCTTCACCAGAGATAGCATCTAGAACCGATCTTAGCTTAATGTATGTAATTTTAGCATTTTCAGGAGGAATCGCAGGATCCCTTTCCATTACACGAGGATTGTCGGAAGCATTAGTAGGAGTGATGGTGGCAGTTGCATTGTTACCACCATTAGTCACATCCGGATTGCTTCTAGGTTCAAATTATATTACCTATGCTATTGGTGCATTACTTCTTTTCTTTGTTAATTTTGTATGCATCAATCTTGCAGGGGTGCTAACCTTTGCAGTGCAAGGAGTAAATCCCAGAAAATGGTGGGAAAAAAAGAAGGCAAAAAAAACGGTTTGGAAAGCGATATTATCATGGATTTTCCTTTTATGTATCCTTTTAATAATGATCGTCATCTATCAGTATTTTTAATTTGACCGAAAATATGTTAACAACATTCAAATAAGGTGAATTATTTTCTCTTTTTATTCAATTATTAGATGTGTTTCCTATAATACAAGATATAATTATTCCTTTCATTGCCATTGCCATTGCAGAATTTGGTGATAAAACCCAGATTTCAATTCTTATGTTGTCCTCCAAAACCTCTCAACATATGCAATTACTTCTAGGTATCATGATTGCCTTTTTGATTGTCGATGGAATTGCTGTTCTTGCTGGGGCCTGGATCACAACCATTGTTCCAATGGACTTGTTAAAATTAATCTCAGGCATTATTTTCATTGGATATGGCGTTCTGATGCTAATAAAAAAAGAAAAGGAAGAAGCAAAAGAGACAAACAAAAAAAATATATTTTTAACAGGTTTTTTCCTCATCATGATCACTGAATGGGGAGATAAAACACAAATAGCAGTGGCATTATTTTCAACTACTTACAATCCCTATTTAGTATTAATTGGCGCCATGATTGCATTGTTCATCCTCTCAGTTCTTGCCGTTTTTCTTGGAAAAATAATTGCGACAAAAATAAACACAAAATTAATCACAAATATCGCAGGAGTCGTTTTCATCATCCTGGGCATTCTATTCTTATTGTAAATAATCACTATATAAGATATTTATCATAATGATTCGATAACCTGTTTTAGTTTAGACTCAACCGTAACAGCTACTGTTTCTAGTTTTTCATTTTCAATCATGGACATGGCAACCGAGGGTTTAATAATAGAAACCATGGTCTTATCATTCTTTTCAAAAACAATCACATTACAGGGTAGTAATAAACCAATGTTTTCTTCAGCAATTATTGCTTGATGAGCACTTGACGGATGACACGCTCCAAGGATAACATAGTTAGGAAAATCAATACCTAATTTTTCTTTGAACTTTTCTTTTACATCAATACGAGTAAGAATACCAAAACCTTCTTGTTTTAATGCAGAGGTTACTAAATCAACGGCTTCAGAAAATGACTGGTTCATCTCTTTGGTAAATCCATAACTAATCATAATATTTCACCATATGTAATTATTATTTTAACCAAATCATATTGTATTAATCAGTATATTTTTCAGGATTTTCATCAAAGGTCTTTTTGCAACCTGGTGCACAAAAATAATATGTTTTTCCTTTATATTCCGATACGTATTGAGCTGTTTTTTCATCCACTTTCATCTTACAGATTGGATCTATAGCCATACTTTTTCTCTCCTATATTTTATTAATTTTTTTAACTGGTGGTATATAATTCTTTAACAACAAGGATAATGTAATCACTGTAACAGAACTCATCGCCATAGCAAGGCCTGCTAATTCAGGTCTAAAAGTAATATGGAACAATGGATACAGCAATCCTGCAGCAACGGGTATTAAAGCGCTGTTGTAGGCAAACGCCCAGAAAATATTTTGTTTGATTCGTTGCATTACTTTTTTACTAAGCTGCACTGCCGCCACTGCGTCCAATAAATCATCCTTTATCAGAACAATTTCACCACTTTCAACTGCAACATCAGTTCCACTTCCAATAGCAATGCCTACATCTGCCTGAGCAAGAGCAGGCGCATCATTAATACCATCTCCAACAAAAGCAACAATATCGCCCTCATCCTGAATTCTTTTTACTTCCTTTGCCTTATCTGGTGGTAAAACCTCAGAAAGAACAGTATCTATCCCAATTTGAGTGCCGACTGCTGATGCAGTTTGCGCATTATCACCTGTGATCATAATGACTCGTAAACCCATCTCCTTGAACGCAGTAATTGCAGATTTTGTGCTTTGCTTAATAGTATCAGCAATCGCGATCAAACCAATGAATCTATAATTATACCCAATAAGAAGAACCGTTTTTCCCTGAGATTCTAATAGATCGATCTTTTCTTCACTATCCTTAAAAGAAATCTTTTTTTCGGATAATAATTTTCTATTACCTATTACTATTTCCTTTTTATCAACCCTTGCAACAACACCTTTTCCACTTAAGGTATTGAAATCAGAAACCTTAGAAAAAGAAATATTTTGCTGTTTTGATTTCCGAACAATCGCTTCTGCAAGCGGATGAGAAGAATTGTTTTCCACACTCGCAACCAATTGAAGTAAATCATCCTCTTTTACACCAATGCTTATTATATCCGTAACATCTGGCTTCCCTTTTGTAAGGGTCCCTGTTTTATCAAAAATAATGGTGGTTAATTTTTGTGGAATTTCAAGGGCTTCACCTTTTTTAATTAACACTCCTAATTCCGCACCTCTTCCCAAACCAACGGTAACTGCCGTAGGTGTGGCAAGTCCTAGCGCACAGGGACACGCAATAACCAAAACAGAAATTAAAGCAGTCAAGGAAAAAAGAAGACTATTTCCAATTATCAAATACCAAATGATAAACGTGAGAATTGCAATACTTAGTACTACTGGAATGAAAAAGGATACTGCTTTATCTGCAATCCGTTGCACTGGCGGTTTGGATCCCTGTGCTTCTTCCACAAGTGAAATAATCTGTGAAAGCATGGTGTCCTTTCCAATTTTCATTGCTTTAACCTTTACAACACCATTCTTGTTTAGGGTCCCACCGACCACATGATCATTTTTTTGTTTTAATCCCGGGATAGGTTCACCAGATATCATTGATTCATCAACGTAACTCTCACCATCAATAACCATGCCATCAACAGGTATTTTTTGACCAGGTTTGACAATGATAATATCATCAACTTGCACCGATTCAATAGGTATCTCAACTTCTTTTGAACCACGTAAAATCAATGCTGTTTTTGGTTGTAAACCAATAAGTTTTTTGATCGCCTCAGATGTTTTTCCCTTTGCCTTTGTCTCCAAATATCTTCCAAGGGTTAGAAATGTAGCAAGCATTACAGCAGTTTCATAAAATAAAAACTCTCTAGTTAATACGATTTCAAAGGTACCAAAAACACTAGAAATATACGCAACACCAATACCCATAGAGTACATAACATCCATATTTAGAGTCATATTTTTCAATGATCGATATCCCGCAATAAAAATAGGATAGCTAATATAAATGAAAACTGGGGTTGAAATGATAAACATAACATAGGCCATGGGAATTGGCCAGCTGAGCGGAAGATACATAAGAATCATCAGAGGAATGCTCACTGAAAAACCAATAATAATACGATTTCTTTTACTAACTAAACCTTGTTTTCTTAGTTTTTCCTCAATATCCCCAGTTTGTTCTCCTTCAATTCCAAGAAATTGATAACCAACTTTTTCAACAACATTTTTAAAATCCTGAATTGATGTTATTTTGGGATTATATTCAATAAATGCTTTTTCCGCACTTAAATTAACAGTTACATTGATCACACCATCAATTTTTTTCAATGCTTCTTCGATGGTTTGTACACACATCGCACAGGTCATTCCACCAATTTTAATGACTGTTTTTTCATTAATAGGCTGATATCCAACATCAGTTATCGCCCTATTTACATCTTTTATTTTTGTTTTTTCAGGATTATAAGAAACAGATGCACTTTCTGTTCCAATATTAACATCCGCTTTTGATACACCAGGTAATTTTTTCAATGATTTTTCAATGGTTGATGCACAGTTCGCACAGGTCATACCCGCAATTTTTAACTCAATTTTTTTATCTTTTTCTTTCGTAATTGTTCCTCCAAAACGAAAAAACAGTACATTATACAATTTAAAATTAATATCGATTTATTGAAATGAAATAACATACTTCTATTAATATGATATGCAAACAACTAAGAAATAGGTATTTTTTTAAAATGGCTCCTGAAGAGTAACCCAGGAGCCAATTGTATTGCTCTATTGTCAAATCTGGATCATATTTATTCACCGATTCTCCGTATAGAGGTAATAATGATATCGCATAGAAAATAAAAAACATTTTCATTTATTATAATAGGGAATCAAATATGAATAAAGCTGTGATTATTCTTTATTGTGTTGAAAATAAACAGCAGCAAAACAAGTACCATAAAGGCTGATATCATAATTACGAATGATAAAAATCGGTACCGATTTTAAAAAATCCTCTCTTCTATACCCATATGTAAATTCTTCAAAAAATTCTTCATTGGTAAAAATTTCCTGATTTTTTGCAGCAATCCCGCCTGCTATATACAAACCGCCCTCTGCAAGAGTATCAAGAACAAAATTTTTTGCACATCGGCCATATATTTGAGCAAATATTGAAAATGTTTGTTTGCATGTTTCATCAATGGTTCTATATTTTGAAATGAGAACTGCTTTTTCATCTGCGGCATCAATTTCTTTTGTAACATCAGATGATTTAAATCCCGCTTGTTTTGATAAAAATTGATATATTGCTTCTAATCCTCTTCCAGACAGTAATTCTTCATATGGTAACGGCTGTGATATATGCCTTATTTTTTTTACATATTCACATAACTCTTGTTCTTCTGGAGTGTAAATGGGAAAATCTGTATGACCTCCCTCGCTAGGAATTGGTAGATACGCATCAAATTGATTATTATAGACTAAGATGCTTTTTCCTAGACCTGTTCCCGCCCCAATGACAACCTTTGTATCAGTTGTCTTATGTACTTGTGAAGGATTTAAAATAAAAAAATCATTTTCATTAAATGGATTAAGTAAATTAATTCCATATCCAATAGCCTGAAAATCATTGATTAAATAAATAATCTCCAAAGAGGTATCTTTTTTCAATTCTTCAGAACTAATATGCCAATTTGCATTGGTTAATGAAACAAATGTTTCATCCTCTGAAATAATGCCTGCTGCTGAAATGCAAGCTGTTGTAATATTCATATTGTACTTATATTTTGCATAAGTCAGTATTTCGTTTACTGCATGATTTAACGAGCTGAGTTCTTTTGTTTTAAAATGAAATGAAAACAATAGCAATGGCTTTTTATTTTTTACCCCAGCAATGCAGAGATTTGTATTTGTCCCACCTACATCTGCACCTAACAAAAAGTAGGAAAAATCATCAAGGTTAAATTGATCCGTGAAATATTTTTTTTTGTAATTCATTATGAAACATCACGACTCTTTCTTATTTTATAATTTCAACACCTTTCCAAAAAGCAATATAATTTTTTATATTATTTGCTGCAGCTTTTGGTTCAGGATAATACCATGCAGCAGCTTCATTAATCTTATCTTTAACTACAATATCATAATAATTTGCAGTTCCCTTCCATGGACAAACAGTATGCTTATCACTTTCTTTTAAATATTCTTTATGAACTGATTCAGGTGGAAAATAATAATTTTGTTCAACAATTTCACATTTATCACTTTCAGCAAGTACTTTATCATTCCATACAGCTTTTACCATATTTGCACCAAAAAATGTATATTATTATTCATTAAATGTTTAACGCAACAACAAATTAAATTTATATTTAATTTGAATTTAATTTAAATATTACATATATTTTTAAAGAATGATGAAAATTCTAGATTAATGTTGATTACAACAGTAAATTATATTAAATTTGCACTTAACTCAACAAGGGAGAAAATCTTAATAATGAAATTTCCATAAATTTTATGAATAAGAAATAGAACTTCTTATTAAATTAAAATTAAATCATAATTAAATTGTAAATTAGGAATTAATTTAAATTAATGAAATAACTTAGACAATGAATCATAAGGGTAATGAAAATATGCAACAAATTCATATAATTTCAACAGAAGAATTAAAAGACAAGATGATGGATCCGGAATTAAAATTGGTTGACATTAGACCAGTCGAAGCATATAACGGCTGGCAACTTCATAATGAAATCCGAGGAGGCCATATCCAAGGAGCAAAAAGTCTACCCTTTAAATGGATAAAGTATATTGATTGGATTGAAATTGTTCAATCGAAAGGTCTTCTGCCAACTAATCAACTGATCATATATGGATATAAATCAGAACAATCACAACAAGTTGCCAAGCAATTTAGAAAAGCAGGTTATTCAGATGTATCTATTTATCAAGATTTTACCAATGAATGGTGTCCTAATAATTCACTTCCAATAGAAAAATTATCTCGATATAAGCATTTAGTTTCCGCTGAATGGCTGCAAAAATTAATTTCCACAGATAAAGCATCAGAATATGAAAATGATAAATTCGTAATTTGCCATGCTCATTATCAAAATAAAAAAGATTATGAAATAGGTCACATCCCACAAGCGATTAGCTTAGATACGAATTTACTGGAGTCCTCTGAAACATGGAACCGTCGCTCTCCTGAAGAATTACATAATGTTTTTAAAAACTTAGGAATAACTTCAGATACTACTGTCATTTTGTATGGTAGATTTTCACATCCCAACAATAATGATCCTTTTCCCGGAAGTAGTGCCGGGCATCTTGGTGCTATTCGCTGTGCATCTATTATGTTATATGCAGGAGTAAAAGATATTCGGATATTAAATGGTGGCATTCAATCCTGGATTGATGAAGGATATGAGTTAACCACTAAAGAATATAGCCCTCAAATCATTAATGATTTTGGAGCGAAAATTCCTGTAAATCCACAATATGTAATTGATACAGAGAAAGCAAAGCACATTCTAGAAGCAAATGATAAAAATTTAGTGAGCGTAAGAAGTTGGCGGGAATATATAGGGGAAGTAAGCGGTTATCATTATATTGAAAAGAAAGGAAGAATCCCAGGATCTGTTTTTGG
This sequence comes from uncultured Thermoplasmatales archaeon, assembly GCA_964636235.1. Taxonomy (GTDB): domain Archaea; phylum Thermoplasmatota; class E2; order DHVEG-1; family DHVEG-1; genus EX4572-165. The sequence goes on along the minus strand of CAZWQV010000039.1, from coordinate 10,416 downwards.
AAATTGTGGAAGCGATGCATATCATATGGAAAACTATAGAAATCTTGACCACACAACAAGAGAATATCATGAAATTGAGAAAATGTGGTCTGATGTGGGCATAACTAAAGAAAAACATAATTCATTTTATTGTGGAACTGGTTGGCGCGGTAGCGAAGCATTTTTTAATGCCTGGCTACTTGGTTGGGATAATATCTCTGTTTATGATGGTGGATGGTTTGAATGGAGCAATAATGACAATCCATATGAAACTGGAATTCCTCACAAACAGAAGATAAAAGTGGAGTGAAATTTATTTACAATTCATTGATTAAAATTAAAAATTATTTACCACAACAAACTCATCCTGATATCGAAACTAAGATACTCACAGATTTAACAAGTGAACAGAAAAGAATAGCGAGTATGTTTTTTTATGATAAAGCAGGATCACAACTTTTTGAACAGATTACAAACCTACCGGAATATTATTTAACTCAAACAGAAATCCAATTATTAAAAAAGGCTGCTTCAGTAATAAGTAACCGATTCAGAGATGTTGATGTAGTAGAATTCGGCAGCGGGGATTGCACAAAGATATCAATCTTATTCAATGCTATTTCAAAACATGATAGAAAAACCATTCGATATGTTCCTTTTGATGTAAGTAACGCGGCTGTTGAAAAATCATCGAAACTTCTTATTGATGCATTTCCAGAGATATCCATTTATGGTATTGTTGCTGATTTCATGACTCAATTGGATGTGCTTCCTAAAAAAACGCATAAAATCTTTTGTTTTCTAGGTAGCACCATTGGTAATTTTTCATTAGATAAAGCACAAGAATTTCTAAACAGTCTCAGTGACATCATGCATCATGGTGATCTGTTGCTGATTGGTTTTGACATGATTAAAAAGAAAAGCATAATAGAGCAAGCATATAATGATGCCCAAAACATCACAGAAAAATTCAATAAAAACATTCTCAATGTGGTCAACTCATATATTAAAACAGATTTCAACCCTGAATCATTTGAACATGTCGCATTTTATAATGAATCTTTATCTAGAATTGAAATGCATTTGAAAGCAATTGAAGATGTCGAAATTATTTGCCCAAAGTTAACATCTCCAATTCTTATTAAAAAAGGTGAGACAATTCATACTGAAAACTCATATAAATTTTCAAAAGAACATATTTTCTCTTTAGCAAAAAATGCACAATTTGATATTGAACAATTATTTACTGATAATCAAGAATATTTCACCTTAGCACAATTCATTAAAAATTAGGTTGACAGTTATGATGAATATTGAAAAAATTAGAATGGATTTTCCTATCTTACAAAAAAAAATAAATGATCATCAATTAGTATATTTGGATAATGCAGCTACAACTCAAAAACCGAAACCGGTAATAGACAGTATTGTTAATTTTTATGTACAAGGTAATGCAAATATTCATAGAGGAATCTATCAGTTAAGCGAACAAGCAAGTAATAATTACGAATCCATACGTAAGAAAGTAAAGGACTTTATTAATGCAGAGAAATCGCATGAAATCATCTTTACATCTGGCACCACTGAATCAATTAACCTTATTGCAGATTCATTTGGAAGAACGTTTTTAAACAAAAATGATGAGCTGATAATTTCAGAAATGGAACATCACTCAAATATTATTCCATGGCAAATGCTATGCAAAAGAAAAAAATCATCATTAAAAATCGTATCTTTTCATGATAATGGAGATCTCAACATTGATCAGTTACGAAAGACAATCAATGAAAAAACAAAATTAATTGCAATTACTCATTTATCAAATGTTCTGGGAACCATTAATCCAATTAAAGAAATATGTTCTCTGGCTCATAAAAAAAATATTCCTGTTTTAGTTGATGGTGCTCAAGCTATACAACATTTAAAAATTGATGTACAAGATCTCGATTGTGATTTCTATGTATTTTCAGCTCATAAAATGTATGCTGACACAGGTCTTGGTGTTTTATATGCCAAGGAAAAATGGTTACAAAAATTAGAACCAACAAGATATGGTGGAGGTATGATTTCCAAGGTAACCATGCAAAAAACAACCTTTGCAGAAATACCATTTAAATTTGAAGCAGGCACACAGAATATCTCTGCAGTTCATAGTCTTGGTTCAGCAATTGATTATCTTAATAATATTGGGATAGATAATATTCATCAATACGAAAAAAAGCTTCTTTCTTATGCACTCAATAAACTCAATCAACTTAATGGTATTACGATATATGGCACATCATCAAATAAATCAAGTATCATTTCATTTAACATCGATCATGTACATCATTATGATGCAGTTATGATTCTTGATAAGTTAGGAATTGCAGTCCGAAGTGGGACTCATTGTGCTGAACCGATCATGAACCATTACCATATTTCTGGTTGTATACGAGTAAGTATTGCTTTCTACAATACAACAAAGGATATTGATCACTTAATTAAAGGAATTAAAAAAGTACAGGAGATGCATAAACTAAATGAATAAGCAAATAAATCAGATTCAGGAATCCATCATTGAAGAGTTTTCACATTTTAACGACTGGTTTGAAGCATATGAATATCTAATAAACATCGGAAAGAAATTAACAAATATGGATGAAAATTTAAAAACGGAAGAACATGCCATAGGAGGATGTCAATCTCAAGTATGGATCTCTGCCCAATTAATGGATGGGAAAATATTCTATGAAGCCGACAGTGATTCCGTATTAATCAAAGGTATTATTGCATTACTATTTGAAGTGTTAAATAAACAAGATCCTCAATCTGTTGTTAGTTCTGATCTATATTTTATTGAAAAAATAGGTTTGAAAAACCATCTTTCACCAACAAGATCAAATGGACTTTTCTCCATAATAAATCAATTAAAAATGTACGCAAACATGTTTAATTCTGATAATATTGAAGAATAAAAAGGAAGGAATTGAGATGAAAAAATATGATGTAATCGTAATAGGCAGTGGATCAGGTGGAGAAATTGTTGATGCTTCCTTACAGCATGGGCTTTCTGTTGCATGGGTTGATAAAGGACCCTTAGGTGGTACCTGTCTAAATTTTGGCTGCATTCCATCAAAAATGCTAGTTTATCCTGCGGATAGAATTATGGAAATTAAGGAAGCAGAAAAATTAGGAATTACCGCTGAGATAAAAGATATTGATTTTCAACACATCATGAAGCATATGAAAGAGCCAATCATTGAAAGCCATGAACATATGGATAAAGGTGTAGAGGCACCTATTGACAATTTCAAATATTACAAGGGAGAAGGACGCTTCATTAAAGATTATACCATGGAAGTTAATGATGAAAAAATTAAAGGAAAACAAATTTTTATTGGTTCAGGTGCTCGACCTTTTATTCCCCCCATCAAAGGAATTAATGACATTGATTATCTAACCAATAATAATGTGTTTGATATCAAAAGTAAACCAAAAAGTCTTATCATTGTTGGTGGAGGATATATTGCTGCTGAATTCGCTCATTTTTTTGCCGCGATGGGAACAAAAGTTACGATTTTACAAAAAAATAGTAGACTGATTCCAAATGATGAACCTGAAATCTCTGATAGCTTGAAAAAACTCAACGATAAACGAATGGACATCATTACAAATCTAAATGTCACTGAGGTACAAAAAAACGGCCATCTAATCACAGTTATAGGAAAAGATACGAAAACAAATAAAGATCGTTCATTTAATGCTGAAAAAATCATGATCGCCGCTGGAAGAACATCTAATGCAGATACATTACACGTTGATAAAACAGGAGTAGAATTAGATAAAAGAGGATACATCGTGGTAAATGAATATATGGAAACATCTAAAAAGAACATATGGGCTTTTGGAGATGCAACTGGAAAATACATGTTCAAACATGTCGCAAATGAGGAAGCTGCACTCTGCATCCAAAATGCGCTTCATGATCAAAAGATACCAATGGATTATCATGCTGTCCCCTATGCCGTGTTTACCTATCCTCAAATCGCAGGGGTAGGATTAACAGAGAGAGAAGCTAAGAAAAATCATCAAATTTTAATTGGAAAAGCAAATTATCAAGATGTAGCAAAAGGAGAGGCAATGGTTGAACTGGATGGTTTTACAAAAGCTATTGTAAACCGAGAGGATGGAAAAATATTAGGGTTTCATATCATCGGACCATACGCACCAATACTTGTACAAGAAGTAGTAAATGCAATGGCTCTTGGTGGAAATATTGAGCTTATTGGCCGAGGTATGCATATTCATCCAGCTCTTTCTGAATTAATCTTAAGAACATTTGGAAATTTAAAAGAGACAGATTAAGATAAAAGATAATCAGACCATTTCACGATAAAAATACTTCATGTGCATCATCAGAAAAATATACTTTATTGGTTTTTCCATATTTTTCAAGTCGAATAATACCTTTTATTTCCATGTCTTTAAGGACTCGATGTGCCTTTACTTTACCCATATTTGGAAGACGTCCAATTTCAGATTGTAAAACTGAGCCATTGTTTTCAATTAACTTTTTAATTACCCTATTTTCATTGTAGTCTAAAAATTTTAAAACAAATGTTTTACATGATTTTGATATGGGTGGGCATTCTTGTAAAGATTCCTTTTCATTGTCAGTTGTGATCTGAGATATAATCTGGATATTCTTTTCAATCTCTTTTTTTAAATTATGAGAAATATATACATATGTGACAGGAAAAGCAAGAGCTAATATGATGATAATTACAATTAATATAGAATAAATCAACATCATATTTCTTCCTTGTCCTTCTCCCTGACAGGTAATATCAGATGCGTCAAAAAAAACAAAAACTAATACAGCCGAACATATGATTAATGCAGTAATTGGTATGAACCAGACCCAATTTTTTTCAATTTGTACCATCACTTGTGTCAAATAACTATCTGATATTAATATGTTAGTCATGGTTTCAAAATATGAAACGATAAAAAAAGTATGGTTTCACCAACCATTTATATATTATTTCAACGAAATAAATAGCACTTGAACGCAAAAACACAAGGAGAAAAAAAAATGAACAAAAAAATGATAATAGCAGTTGCAATCATACAAGTAATTCTTATCGGTAGTTTACTTGCTATTGCATCAGATAACGATCAAAATAATTCGACTAATAATGAAATCACTGATAGTTGCCCCGCTGCATGCGGTGATTATGATGGAACCTGTGATAGAACGGGATATTGTAATTTTGAAGGCGGTGTGAATTGTGATGGAACAGGGATCTGTTCAGAAAATCAACAACAAATAAAATCCTGTGATTCAGCTTGTGATGGATCTGGAAGCGGTGGTCAAGCAAGACTTTCAAGAAATTGTTATAGAGAATCAAGTTGTTCAGGAATTTGTAATAATTAAACCATTAATAAATACAATTTCTAACTTTTTTTCTTTTTATTGATAATCGTGATTCATATGAAAAAAACAACAACCCGTAGAATACACATACATTCAGTGATTCTAACTCTCTTTATTATGGGTTTCATTTCACTAGGTTCAATGAATGTATTAGCATGGGATAACTGCCCTTTTGGAGAAACAGATGAACCCTATCCAGGATCCTGTGGAAGATACATCGATACCGATAAAGATAATATTTGTGATTTATCCCAACCTTCACCCGCTGAAAGATCAAATATCATTGAAGAAAAAACAGATAGTCTTCAGGAAGCACAAACAAATGTAGCAATTATTACAAACACAAATACAGCAGGAATCAATTATTATTTCATACCAATTGCCTTCATTTTATTTGTTTTTTATCTTATCACATTACAACTTTCAAAAAAGAAAAAAATGAAAAATGTTCAGCATAAAAAATTATGGAATATGCTTTTACTATCCACATTTTTAGTTAGTGGCATTTTTGGCATTATTCTCGCAATCCTAATCAGTTACGGGATACGTCTTTCTTTTTATGCCGATTTATTGTTTTGGCATGTGGAATTTGGAATTGCCATGGCTATGATTTCCATATTTCATATTGCATGGCATTGGAAATATTATAGGAAAATAATTATGAAATCTAGTTAATCATTTCCATTATTTCCTTTTCCTTTATTTCCGACTTGCACCACTACATGATAGGATGCAGTATCAGTTCCATCGCTAACCGTCAACCATAATTGATAGGTTTTTCCCTCATCATAGGAATGATTTACAACTGAACCTGTTGCATTGCTGCCATCACCAAAATCCCAGGTATAATTCAATGTATCACCATCAAGATCAATGGAAGCTGAGGCATTAAAGGTATAACTTGTGTTTACATCAAGACTGATTTTATTTTTCACAATAGTATCATTGATTACTAAATCAATAACTGGTTTTCTATTACCAACCATGTTCTTAATTTTGCTTTTATTCTGTTCCCTGAATTGAATTTTATGTTCATGTTTAAATTCTAATCTACTAATGACAGGTATAAATTTATATTCTTGACCACCATGAAACGAATGAATAGAATCTTCAAGATCAATATCTACTAGAACAGTATTATTACCTTTTTCAATATTGAACAAGTGTAATTGCTGAATTTTAAGCCATCCAGAAGGAACCGTAATATTAACTTGTTCACCAGTTTCATTTAAAATACCAATGCATTTTGTTACATTTAACCATAATTTTGAATAATTTCCTGCTTCAATTTCTGCTATGCCAAGAGATGCATTCATATCGCTAAGATTCAAGGAAATTAAATCTACTGTTTTTGGATTTGAAACAGCAACAATATAAGAACTATCATTTTCTGTTTGATTGAATAATCTAATCTCAGAAAAGGTTACATTGACATGTGAAAAGTCTGTAGTAACTTTATCAGTTACTTGAAAATCAATAGAACCCAATTCAACTTCTGTACTGGGCGTATTGTCATCTGTCTGTTGTTCAACACACCCAGTAAACAGCCCCACCATGAGAATTCCTATTATAACATAAATTATCTTATAATTCATCTTCTCTCCTCACCTTTACATTGTTTTTCTATATAAAATATTTATTGTATATAGATATATAGCTATTCGTTTAGCATTATTAAAAAACGAAGAAAAATTATAAGGAATATTTCAGAGGGGAAAGATGATAAAAACAAATAATAATCTGCCTGTTGGATATTTTAATTTTCATAAAAAACAAATTTATAATTTCCAGTTTAATCGATGGCATTCTTTAGGATTTGCACGTTTTGAAGATATGAAAGAAGCAGGGAAAAACATTCATTCTTTTTCCGATTGGAAAAAAACATTTGTAAATCTTGCAAAAAAGGCAGAAAAAGAAAATCGTTTACAAAATGCAGCAATATATTATCGAGCCGCAGAATTTTATATTACCCAAAAGGATCCAGAGAAAATACAATTTTATGATGAATTCATTAACCTTTTCTATAATATTTTTGAAAAAGATGGGGTAAAGGCAAGTAAAATACCCTATGAAAAATCTTATCTTCACGCATTAAAAGTTCCTGCAATTGGAAAAAAGAAAGATACCATCATTATGCATGGTGGTTTTGATTCATTTGTTGAAGAATTTTACTACATGATGAGAATATTTGCCGATAATGGACATGAAGTAATAGCATACGAAGGACCCGGACAAGGAGGAACAAGAAGAAAATATGATCTTGCTTGGGATGAAAAATGGGAAAAACCAACAAAAACAGTACTTGATTTTTTTAACCTTGATGATGTAACAATTTACGGAATTTCTATGGGTGGGCATTTATGTCTTCGAGCTGCAGCTTTTGAACCAAGAATAAAACGAGTTGTAACATCCGGCGGCGCAGTTGATTATTTCAAAATAGCAAATCCAATTTCAAGAGGGATGCTTAAGTTCTTTTTACATTTCAAAAATTTCAGTACAAAAATGATGATTAAAAAAATGAACAAAGATGATTATCATAATTGGTTCGGAGAAAATTCAATGTATATCACAAACATCCATAACCCAATAGATGCATCAATGAAAATATTAGATATGAATGAAGAAAATGCTCAACCATCAAAAATTACACAAGATGTATTGGTTTTATCAAGTAAAAACGATCATTTCATTCCCATTAAAATGCATAATATAATGATGAAAAAACTAGCCAATGCTCACTCTGTTACTGGCCGAATTTTTACCAAAGAAGACCATGCACAAAATCATTGTCAAATTGGAAATATTAATCTTGTTTGTTCTGTTGTTCTTGATTGGCTTGATACAAAAATAGAAAAATAAGAAATTGATTTTCCCCTTGGTGATTCTGTACAATTTCATAATTCTTACCAAGATAAAACAAGGGCAAAAGCATATGCAAAACTGCGCTTTGAAAACACATATTATCTAGCATATAGAGACATTCCTGAACTCATCGATGCATATATAAAAGGGACAAAAGCATTAGATTTTGGATGTGGAACTGGTAGATCAACACGTTTTCTTCAACAATTACATTTAGATACAATTGGTATTGATATTTCAAAGGAGATGATCTCAATTGCAAAAAACACAAATCCACAAGGGGATTATCGATGGATAGCTGATGGAAAGCTGCATGGTTTTTCCAAACAATCATTTGATCTTATTTTATCTGCCTTTACATTTGATAATATCCCTACAATAGAAAAAAAGATTGTTCTTTTCAAAAATCTAGCCACTCTTTTAAAACCAGATGGAATTTTCATCAATATTGTTTCCTCACCAGAGATATATACCCATGAATGGGCTTCATTTTCGACAAAAGATTATCCTCAAAATAAACATGCAAAAACAGGAGATATCGTTCCAATCATAACAACAGAAATTGAAGATAAACGGCCGTGTTATGATATTTTTTGTACTCATGAAGATTATATTTCGATTTATGATTCATCTGGGTTAAGTGTTATGAAAAAATTAAAGCCTCTTGCAACAGGAAAAGAACCTTTTACTTGGGTAAACGAGACCAAGATTGCACCTTGGACCATATATGTATTAAAAAAGAAGATGCTGTAAACAGTATCTCTCTTTTTTTTATTTATACCTTAAAATTTTTATATAGATAACAATACATAAGCTCTATAATCTATATAGAATATTTTGATAAGACATATAAAATAAAATTTGTTGGAGGGTGTCAATAAACAAAATTAACGGAGATAAAAAATGATACAAGATAGCAAATGTCTAATATGTAACACCCAAGAAGTCATTCATGTACACCATGTTCGAAATATCGATGGCGAACTAGTTAGAATGTGTCCTATTTGTTATACCAACATGGACGATTAAATAGATAATCAATATCTATTTCTATTTCATTTTTTAAAAAACATGGAAATTATTTCAATTTTATTTGAATATAAGATCATATAAGCTAAAGAAATATAAAAAGAAATCAACTTATCTGCCGAAATCTAAACCCTTTTCTTCATTTAATATGTTAAAGATTCTTAGCATATTTTAGAACCTCTTCAACATGTCCCTTTACTTTTACCTTATCCCAAATATAAACAATCATTCCCTTTCCATCAATAAGAAATGTGGTTCGTATGGTACCCAAAAATTCTTTGCCCATAAACTTTTTAAGTCTCCAAACACCATATTTTTCATGAATTTCTTTTTCAGGATCTGAAATCAAGGTAATGTTCAAGTTTTTATTTTCAATAAATTTCCGATGAGAATCACAACTATCCTTACTAATTCCAAAAATAATAGTATTATGTTTTTCAAATTCATCTTTAAATTTCGTAAACATCATCGCCTCCATCGAACAACCTGGTGTATTATCCTTTGGATAAAAATAAAGAACAATATTTTTCCCTAAATAATCCTTTAAACAAATGGTTTGTTCATCTTGATTTTGTAAACAAAAATCAGGTGCTCGATCACCTACCTGCAACTTATTTTCTGACATATGTTTCACCTCAATAATCACTTGTCTTAAATAGCATTTAAAAGAAAAAACTTTCTTCATCTACTTATTATCGATTTCATTCATAACAAAATATAAAATAGATAATAACAGAAAAGACTAATGAAGTATTTCATTATGCACTTTTATAATAAACAATAATAATTGACGGTTTATCCCATGGAAACTAATGAGATTTATCAGGCAATCATCAAACGAATCATTACAGAGAAAAGTGAAACGGACAAAGACCTGACAAAATTAAAATTATGGGCATGTAAAACATACGGTTTGAAACAATTTCCAAGAAATTCAGATATACTTGCAGCTGCAACAGCGGAACAAAGAAAAAAAATACTTAAAACATTAAAATTAAAACCAATCCGATCTGTTTCAGGTGTTTACATTATTACCGTAATGCCAAAACCATATCCTTGTCCAAAAGATAAGCCCTGTATCTATTGTCCCGGAGGTCCAGATGAGGGAACTCCTCAAAGTTACACGG
>CAZWQV010000038.1:0-20590 GCA_964636235.1 uncultured Thermoplasmatales archaeon | reverse complement strand
ATAAAAATTGCAGTTAATGAAGGAATAAATTTACGCTATTTAGAGGACAGCGCATCCATACCATCAAAACATCAATTACTCCTAGAGTTCACGGATAATACGTATCTTTGTGGCTTTGTGCAGATGTATGGTGGCGTGGGCTGTTTTATTGAAAACACTCTTGATAATGAATATTATCTAGGAGCTAAAGAAAAACCCACGCCGTTGACGGAAGAATTTGATAGAAAACATTACAATAATCTTTTAAATGGAAACGATGTAGAAAAACTAAGTGCTAAAGCATTTCTAGCCACAAAACAGAGAATACCCGGTCTGGGAAACGGAGTTTTACAAGATATCTTGTATAATGCAAATATTCATCCAAAACAAAAAATGAAAACAATATCAGAAGAACAACAAACTAAACTTTTTGATTCCATAAAAAACACATTAAAGCAAATGGCAGAAAACAATGGAAGAGATACAGAAAAAGACCTATTTGGAAATCCTGGAACATATATCACAAAATTAAGTAAAAATACGGTTGGAACAAAATGTAACAGGTGCGGATCAATGATTGAAAAAACAAATTATTTAGGCGGCAGTATTTATTATTGTTCAGGGTGTCAACAAATATAACTGTGAAAATTATTAAATAGATAAAGATTGTTTTTCGAGTTCAAATCGGGGAGAAATGAACATGACCTATGATTTTGCAAGTAAGGAATGGATTGACATTTACAAAGAAGCTTTGAATGGAAAATATGGAGAAGAATGGCGAAAAGCAGCTGAAAACTGGGAAGGAGATTTTTTATTTGTCATTAATCCAGATGATAGATTTCCAGATACTATCTATTATTACATCGATCTGTGGCATGGAGAATGCAGAGAAGCTAAGATGTTCAAAAATACTGACACAGTTCCTGAAGCAGAATTTCAATATATTGGAAAATATTCAAACTGGGAAAAACTGCTCAAGGGTGAAATCGATCCCATACGTGGACTTTTGATGCGCAAGTTCAAATTGGTAGGAAACAAAGGAAAACTGATGCGCTCAACAGTCGCAAAAGAACTTGTTGAAACAGCACGAAAAATAGATACCAGTTTTGCTTAAAAATATCTCAACAACTTCTTACTATTCATCATTTATCTAGAAAAGTAGTTTATACCATTAATTATTCTTTTGGAATCAAATTTAGTAGATAATCCCATGCATCTAGTGTTTTACTCAGGGCCTTTTCATCATGCTGCATACAGGTATACATGCGAGATCCGGCAAGAGTCATCACATCCTGATTAATAATTGCCAGTTGATACTCCTTAGATACTTTCATACGATCCATGATCTGCATAAACGCATCATCTCGTTGAATATCCACACTGAAAAACGAAGTGGTTTCATAGATGATTATTGATTTTTGATTATAAGCAAAAAATGGTAAATCAGGTCGGGTTTCAAATAGATCATTTAATTCCCGGGTAAGTTTATCAGCAAACCTAGCTGATTTCTCAGCTGCTTGATGTTCCTCCACGAGTTTTAACGCATGATAACAAGCTTTCACTGAAAGAGCGTTTGCTGCCATAGTCCCTGCTACAAATGCATGACCACCAAGAGCACTTCCTTCACCACCGGCAAGCGCATCCATTACCTCTGCCCGACCGCAAACCGCACCACATGATGGATACCCATGCATTAAAATCTTCCCTAGAATAACCATATCTGGTTTTACATTATAATATGCCTGGGCACTGCCAGGCCCAAATCTGAAACCAGTGATCACCTCATCCATAATCATAAGACTGCCATATTCATCACAAAGCTCTCGTACGTATTTATTCCAATCAGGATGCAGGGGATGTGTTCCTGCCTCGCCACCATTTGCCTCTACTAAGCATGCTGCAACATTGCCTTCTTTTTTCGCATCTTCAAATGCCTTTCGTAATCCATCAAAATCATTCGGCATGACCGTGATAGTATTGGCTAAACACTCTGTTGGAATGCCTTCTGAAAGCATCATACCAGTGCCGGGGATATGTAGACCAATTACGGTTTGATCTCCCCATCCATGATAATTCCCATCGATTTTGATAATTTTTTCATTACCTGTATGAGCACGAGCAATGCGAAGTGCCGCCATAATAGCTTCAGTTCCAGATTGCACAAAACGTACCTTTTCAAGATTAGGCATCATCTTTTTGATTTGTTTTGCGGCGAGAACCTCATATTCACAAGTAAGGCCTGTAGTCGGACCTTTATCTCTAATATGTTCAGCTATCTTATCATCCAATGGTTTGAAATGATGGCCTAAAATAATAGGCGCACCACACATCAAATAATCAACATATTCATTACCATCAATATCCCAAAGCTTGTATCCAACACCATGATCCATGGTGATGGGAAACGGAAAATTAGGACTCAGATTATGCTGCAGTCCTTCAGTAAGATGCAATTTAGCTTCTTCAAAAATCTGCTTAGACTTCATATGATTTTCAGTAAAATCTTTCACTAGTTTGCTAACCACATCTTCTGGAAGTGGATGAACAGGAGAATTAATAATCTTCTTTTTTCGATCTAAAATCTCTTGATATTCCATAAGAATCACCTAACTATCAATGGTACAATCAGGAATGGAAAAGAAGTTTTTCCTTATAATCTCTTGTACTATTCTTTTATAAATAATACACAAAAATTAGATTTCAAAAAATATGAGTACTATTAAATAAGCTGAAATAATAACAATTAATCAAAGAAAATATAAGCATAAATAAACAGAAAGGATGGGAATCGGGTGTGCAGTTAATGAATATACTATCCATATTATGGATAACCCTTGCACTTTTTATCAATGCAATAGGGTTTTTCTCATTACGATTATTTCTCATTGATAAGGACAAGAGAAAACTCATGTATTCATTAGGATTGTTTTTCAGTTCTATCAGCTTCATTCTTTTAGGTTTGGGATTGGTAAAATATAGCTCATCATCCTTTATTTTTGATGTTCTATTTCATTGGGGTGCAACTGCATATATTATTCTTATATTCCATATTATCATTCAGCAATTATTCAGCAATGTAATTAAAAGAACTGTGATTTTCAAATTATTCCTTCTTACATCACTTTTATCTCTTATTATTCTAGGATCATCATTGATTACTCTAACCCTTTATGGTTTGTTCATGGGAATGGGTACAGTTTTGGTTAGTGCTCTATGTGTTTTTTTAATAATTAAAGAAAAAAATGTTTCCAGTCATTTATTTTTATTATCAATCATTTCTACTCTCATTTCATCAATGTTTCTAATGCAAATTGATTCCTATCAAGGAATTATTAATTATTTCAGTATTTTTGCTTATTTTATATCATATTCTTTTATTGGATTAATCTTTATGGTAAGTCCATTAGAATCAAGAAGTACAAGTGGTATTGGCTCTGTTTTTTCCATTGAAAAAAAATTGGAAACAACAAAAAAAGAATTATCTGATACACAAGAAACATTTAAACAATTGTTTAATCAACTTATTGACTCAGTAGTTATTGTTGATCTGAAAGGGATAATTCTTGAAGCTTCTGATAAATTCTTTTTTGATCTTGGTATTACCAGAGATAATGCTATTGGAAAGAATTTGATGTCAATGCACTTTGTTGATGCAAAGACCAAAAGATTATTGTTAAAAAATGTCTTCCTTCGACTCACTGGTAAACACATTCCACCCTATGAAATCACTGTAACTCATAAAGATGGTACACCTGTACCATATGAAGTCCATGCAGGAAAAATAAAATATAAGGGAAAAACAGCTGATATGGCTATTTTTAGGGATTTACGTGAGCGAAAGAAAGTTGAAAAAACCCTACAAGAAACTGAAAGTAAATATCAAACTATTTTTGAAAAAACAGGTACAGCAATAGGAACCTTTGGCGATGATAGCATCATTACCATGATAAATGGTGAATTTGAAAAATTAACTGGATATCAAAAAAACGAAGTGGAAAAACAAATGCACTGGTTTGATTTCATCCCTGAGGATCAAAGAAAGGAAATGTTAAGTTATCATAAACAACGATCTAAAAATCAGGGTAATCCACCAACTGAATATGATTGTTCTTTCATACAAAAATCCGGTAAAATGAAGCAAGTGCATGTTAATATTGGGTTCATTTCTGAGCTCTCATTACGTATTGTTTCAATAATTGATATAACTCCGTTAAAAGAAATGCAGCATCAATTACAAGATATTAATAGAAATCTAGAACAAGAAGTAAATAAGAGAACAAACGAGATTCAAAATTTATTAAGACAGAAAGATGAATTCATCCATCAACTCGGCCATGACCTAAAAAATCCATTAGGCCCCTTGTTAAATATTATACCAATTCTTGAAAAACATGAAAACAATCCCAAGTATAAAGAGATGCTGCATGTAGTAAATAGAAACATACAATACATGAAAAATCTGGTAGTAAAAACCATTGAGCTAGCCCAATTAAATTCACCAAATACCCATTTTACATTAATTGATATACCTCTTCATTCACTTGTTAAAGGGGTAATTGAAACAAACCAATTTTTATTTATTGGAAAACAAATTGATGTAGTAAATAATATACCATCAGACATTAACATCAATGCAGATAAACTACGAATGGAAGAACTATTAATTAATTTATTGAGCAATGCAGTAAAATATTCTCATAACAAGGGCAGTATTTTTATTGACGGAAAAGTATCTAACAATACCTTGACCGTATCCATTAAAGATACGGGAATTGGTATGACCAAAGAACAGATTCGGCATATTTTCAATGAATTTTATAAAGCTGATACATCTAGGCATGATTTTGATAGCAGCGGTCTTGGTATGCCTATATGTAAACGAATCGTCGAAAAACATGGCGGAAAAATCTGGGTCGAAAGTGAAGGATTAGAAAAGGGATCCACCATAAGTTTTACCATCCCATTGAAAAATAAAATAATTAAACCTCTTTCAAATGAACATGGGTCAATTCATGAAATCAGAGAAAGGATTGATGCATTAATTCTTGAGGATGATACTGAAAATTAATAACATTCAACAGAGATCAGAAAGAGGGGGGAATATCATCATTATGAATAATTGAAAACTTACAATCATCACATATACCATCAGGATTATCCGTTTCATTTACTCCACAAATCTTACATATCATGGTCCAACCTCATTAGCAATAAGAACAAATGATATTAATTGAAATAAATATTTATAACCATTTTAATGTTATGATAATTAATTAATAGAGGATAAAAGAGTTAGTTTTTTGAAAAAAGATGAAATAATGGTTTTTCAAAAAAATTACCTTTTTTCTGTTGAATTTTGCTAATTTTTTTCACTTTTTTAATCTTAAATTTTAAAAACAAACGTACTTTTAGCAACTTGATCTACTAAACATTTTAGGATAATAAAAAGGATGATATTATGAGTGGAACAAAAAACATGACATTTAAATCAAGGATGTCAAAATGGATTGCAGGTCTTTATTTTGCAACTCTACTTGCTTTGATCATCATGTTAATCAGTATTCCACTATTTGCACCTATGACCATTATTCAAAGAAACGTGTTTATAATGTCATTTTTATTTTTTATTCTAATCATTGCGATCATATTATACCGAGCGTATCAAATGCGTTTTATTATCTCAAATGATAATGTCATAATCCATGGCCTTATAAAAAACCACAACATAAGACAATCCGATATACAGGAAATTCAAAAGATACCTATTCCCTTTGGATTTCGCTATTTTGGAGCAAGTTTACTTGGTGGGAGATATTATTATCCGGGCATTGGAAATGCAATTGTTACCATGAGCAACTTTGATGATGGTATTTTAATTAAAACAAATAATGAACCATATTATGTTATCACCCCTGATAATCCTTCAAGGTTTATTGAAATCTTAAATAAAAAAATGAAATATGCAGAAAGTTATGTATAAAAATCAAAGGTAAATGGTAATAACATGAGAAAAGATTTTGCATTTTTTTTATTATACTATATCCTGGACATTAAATTCAATTAGGAACCAAACAATTAAAAAATAATATTATTTTCTGGTACACAAAGGTAGTGAAGTGAGGAAAATGAAAGGGTATCAAAAAGTTGTTTTAGTTTGTTTCATATCGTTTTTATTCATTCCAATTTCAAATAGTTCGATGGTCATGAATCAAACAGATCAAGATTATAAACATATAATAGAAAAAGCATGGATGCAAGATGACCATCAAGTAAAAATTTTGTATATTAATGGATCACATTATGAAATGGGATATCAACAAGGCTTTTATTTAAAAGATGAAATCCAACAAAACTTGAGAGCATTTATTGGTAACTCAAGCAGCCGGTTTCATGAGCTTCTTTCTATTTGGGATGAGATGAAAGCATTTGTTCCAATTGAGTACATTGATGAAATACAAGGGATAGCAGATGGATCTGATCTATCCTTTGATCAAGTGATCGCAGGATATATGGAATTCACTCGAAGTGGTCTTGGTTGTTTTGGTTTTTCAGCTTGGGGAAATGCAACAGAAAACGGTAATTTAATTCATGTCAGAAGTTTCGATCAACCTTTAGATATAATTGATCCAGAAACAGGCATTCCCGCATATCAAAACAAGGTGCTTATCATTAGAAATCCAGATAATGGTTATGCATCTATTGCTCCATCCATTGCAGGCATTGCTCATAGCGGAGGCGGCTTTAATGAAATGGGTATTGCGCTAGGCCAGCAGGTATGCTGGAGCCAGGATCAACAATTACAAGGAATTCCTTCATTATTTAAAACGCTCATGGTGCTTGTTAAAGCAGACAGCATTGATGATGCATTAGACATACTTACCAGCAATTTCACAATTGGTTGGAATTATATAGTATCAGATGCTAAAATACCCATTGGATATGCAGTGGAACTGACTGGAAGTAAAGCATATGTCGGTACCTGGAATAATCCTGTTGAATCGATCCATCCATTCTGGTCTATTAACGATGTAATTAGAAGAACGAATTTTTTTATTGAACCAACAATTGCTGAAACACAACGACAACAGTATAATCCCTCCACCTTAAATAGCTTTATCAAACTTGCCAAAAGAACAGATATATTTTATGCTGTGTGGAGAAGTTATAAAGCCGTTAGCGATGATATTGACGAAAACTGGGGAAGCTTGAATCTCAATATGTCCATGGGCCTCATACGAAACGGGTATGCTGGTGATACGGACATGTTATTAAAATTAATTGTAACCCTTGCTGAAGGAACCAGTTTCAATAGAGCATGGAACATGTGGAGTGCTGATCCAATAACCGGCGATTTACTGGTTTGTTTTGCAGATGGTGAAAATGTCGCATATCAAAACCAGATATATCATTATAACCTATTCGAGCTTTTAACCAGATAAAAAGAAATAAAAAAGCATCCTCAAACATAGGCAACATTATGGCAATTGACAGGTATTATATTCAGAAGTGATCTGAATTGTTGCTTCCAAAATATGATAATTCTCTTTAAGAAACTTCGTGATTTGTTGGATCAACTGCTCAGGTTCCCCTTTCTCCTTATTTTTCAAAGTTACATGAGCTGAAAACATAATCATTTCTGGCGTAATAGTCCATAAATGAACATTATGAAGCGAACTGATCTCTGAAAACGTTTCTTGTAATTTACCACTGATGGTATCAACATCCATTCCTGGTGGAGCAACTTCTAATAAAATCCTTGATGACTGTTTTAAAATACCCCAAGACCAATAAACAATCAAAACAGAAATACCAATACTGACAAGAGGATCAATGATGTCCCATCTCGTGTAAATAATAATTACCGCTGCAATAATAATACCTACCGATGAGATCGCATCAGCGATCATATGATAAAAGACTCCTCGAATATTCAAACTGCCATGTTGGCTTCCATGTAATATTAGAATACTTACAATATTTGTCCCCAGACCAATAAATGCAATCCCCAGCATCTCAAAACCCAGGACTTCCAATGGACTTATAATACGAAGATATGCTTCATAAATAATGATGAAAGCAACAACCAATAAAAAAAGACCATTGATAAATGCAGCTAACACTTCTGCTCGATATAAACCAAAGGTTCGATGATGACAGGGTGGCTTTTTTGCAATAATGATAGCCACCAGACCAATCGCAATAGCAAAACAATGAGTGAACATATGACCTGCATCACTTAAAAGGGCGATACTATTGGTCAAATACCCACCAATGATCTCCACAATCATCACAATAAATGTAATACTGAAGGAAAGCATTAATTTCTTTTTTTCAACATTTCGATATTCAAAAAGTTGATTTGAAAACTCATTATTTGGAATTGAATCAGCCATACTTCCAATAAGGTAAACATAGCTGTTTTATAAAGCATTTCTTATTTGAACTTAAAAAAATCAATTGATCCTTATCCTAATAATGAATCATTTATAGGGAATATTTATGGAAAAAATCGTTCTTTCATCCTTCTTTTTAACTGATAATTTTGCGGAATGTTTTTCTAATAAATCATGGATTATTTTCATACCCTGTCCATGTTTTTCACCTTTCGTAGAAAAAGATTTTTTTGATTTAAGAAGCTTTAACGCTTCATCAGAGATACCTGCATCATCTGCAATATGAATTGCTACATGGTCCTTTTTATAATCAAAATCAATCCAGATATTTCCATGTTTTTTCTTTCCAATTAAAGCATCTGAAGCATTTGATATGATATTAAACAGTAATAATTGCATATCATAACCACAGATATGCAATGATTGTTCCGATCCAGTTACCTGAAAATGAATTTGTATTTTATCACCAGATTCATTCAAGCTCAATGTTTCTCCATAAAACGTGTTCGGATATCGTTTCAAAAGTTCTGTTAGTGTGGAATGATAAATATCATTTAACTTGAATTCTTCCTCATAATTTGGATCATCAATAATAGATTCAATCCGCTCAATGTTTCTATACACACCTTGCAACATCTGCTGCATTTCATCTTTTTTCTCAGGTTCAATTTCAGTTTGTTGAATATCTTTTTCAACAGTATGCATATGTTTTTGAAGCAATTGCTGTTGCTTGTTTAAATCCTTATCAAAACCAAATTGTTCAAAGCTATCAATTGCTTTCTGCACATCATCGGCGATCCTCTGATTATCTGAAAAAGAAAAATAGGTCCACATTAAATTAAGACTACCAATTGAACTATGACCATGAGCACGAATGTACCATCGAATTTTTTCATTAAGATCATCAGATACAAGTGGATTATTCATAACTAAAATCACGTAGCCTTCTTTTTCTTCAGAACATCTTCAACAATGTTTAATAGATTTCCAATTTCAGGTTTACTAATCTGTGCATCAGCACCAATCACTTCACCTTTCCGACGGATTTCTTCATAGATAAGAGAAGAAAACAAAATCACCGGAATGGATTGTAATGTAGCATCTTCCTTAATTTTCCGGGTTAATGAATGACCATCCATTTGCGGCATCTCAATATCAGTTAATACTAATTGGATAACCTCCTGCAATTCCTTCTTTTCTTCCTCCGCCTGTTTTTTCCAATCCAGCAAGTGTTCCCAGGCCTTCTTCCCATTGTTAACCTTAACCACATCAAATCCGCCTTTTTCTAAAATGCCAGACAATAAATCACGCATAATAGTCGAATCCTCAGCAAGCAATACCTTTGGTGGAGGATTGCCCGCATCCAATTGTTCTATGATGGCCTTATCTGCGTTCATGCTTAAACTAGCTTCAGGATTAATATCCGCAACGATACGTTCGAAATCAATCATCATCATGATCTTTTTTCGTTGCTTATCATCATCAAGAGTGACAATACCAGTGATACAATTATTTTTAATGCCGCCAGCTACATCAACCGGTGGTAATACTTTTTCCCATGACATGCGATGAATGGTTTCAATTTTATGAACAATAAAGCCAAAATTATCCTGATCAAACTCCGTGACAATAATATACGATTTATCCAATTCCTTAAAACTTTGATAATTAAGCCATGCTCCCAAATCAATCAAAGGGATAACTTTATCCCTCAGAGTAAAAACGCCAACGATATTGCTATGGGAGTTAGGTGTGGTTAAATAGTAGGGAATAGGAATTATCTCTCGAACTTTTGCTACATTAATACCAAACGATTGATATTCTCCCCCTTTTTCTGTAAAAATTCCAAATTCAGCAATTTCAACCTCATTTGTTCCTGTTTCTAGGAGAATTTCATGTTTGTTCTTCATAATGGCATCCCTTCACCAAACAAAACATCAAAGAACGGTTATTAATAATTTTTCAAAAAGTAAAATTATTGTGATAAATTGATGATATATATTCAAAAATGAATAGCATTGTTATGTTTAAATGATAACTAGTTATTACTTATACAAAAAGTTTCATAAAATGAAAGCATGAGGGGCTTATAGAACGTGGCAACAGATGAATTAGTAAAATATGGAGGATATCATCCAAAATATGAAGATGAAATAACCTATTATAATCAAAATAAGGTCTATGCAATTCAAATCGAAGTGAATCTTGCTTGTCAACAAAGTTGTTATTATTGTTATGTTTCTTCAAAAGATGCGTTGTTAAAAGAACTGCCAAAAAAGGATGTGTATGCAATACTAGATGCAGCATCACAAATGAAAGTAAAAGCAATTGATTGGTTAGGTGGAGATCCATTACTACGAGATGACTGGTTTGAACTGATGCAGTATGCAGAAAAAAATGGTTTAATCAATAATATTTGGACAAGTGGCATACCATTACAAGATAAAAAAGTATCTGAAAACGTTATGAAAGTAACAGAAAATGGTTTTGTATCCGTTCATCTTGACACTCTTAATGAAACATTATATAATCAGCTTCATGGTGGAAATGCAAAAAGAAATATCAATGCAATCTTAACTGGAGTTGATAATCTTCAACAACTTGGAAAAAAACCAGAACATATGATTAACTGTATCACTTTTACAAAAGCGCTTGCAAAGGATGCGGAAAAAACCATTTCATATTTTTTTAATCAGAAAGGAATGCGGACTTGCCTAACCCAAATGTGTAGTGAAGGGGATGCAAAAAATCATCCAGATTGGGCCCCCAATAAAGAAGAAATAAAGTATGTCTGTGAAATACGCGACACCATAAACTATCCAAATTCTTTAACATCTATGGCTACGATGGATGTTAATAAGTATTATTGCGGTGGGATGATTTGTGTAACCATTGACGGTGATGTAACACCCTGCTCAGTGATACGGAAATCTTATGGCAACATCAAACATGATTCCTTAGAACATATTGTAAAAGAACATAAAAAAGAATTACTTTTCATGCATCTGAGAGAGCAGAAAAATTTACCATATAATTGTCAAATCTGTGAGCATAATTCAACTTGCTGGGGATGCCGAGCTGCTGCATATTATGCAGAAGGAGATATATGTGGTATAGATCCTAATTGTTATAAAAAGAATGAATAAATAGGGAGGTTCTGAAAAAATGAAAGAAAAAAATACCTTAAAAAAATTAGATATTACCATCAATGATGTCAACCAAGTCTACTCTGGACCAATCGGAATTTTATGGGAAATGTTGATGGGCGATCATATCCATGTAGGTGGAGAAGAAGAAACAAAAAAACTTGCTGAAAAAGCAAAAATTTCAAAAGATCAAACCGTACTTGATGTCTGCAGTGCACTTGGTGGACCAGCACGATATCTTGCAAAACATTATGGATGTGAGGTAATCGGTCTTGATGCTACGCACAATATGATTGATGAGGCAGAAAGAAGAACAGAACATAAGCCGTATGCATCATTGATAACCTATGAATTTGGAAATGCTATTGACATGCCATTCAAAAAAGAATCTTTTGATGTGGTATGGGGACAGGATGCCTGGTGTTATATTACTGATAAAAATAGACTCATTGAAGAAGCATATCGTGTGTTAAAACCATCAGGAACAATTGCTTTTACTGATTGGCTTATGGTTGGAAAGCTCTCTGAAAAAGAATGGTATTCACTAAATGAGTTTATGGCATTTCCATACATGGAAACTCTCAAAGGATATAGCACCATGTTAAAAAGCACAGGATTTATAATTGAATCAATAGAGGATGAAAGCCTTGATTTTGCAGATCACTGCCATATGTATCAAGAAAAATTAAGAACCGAGTTAAAACATGTTATTATCAAAACATATGGAAATGAATTATTTGAAGCTGCTGATAATGGCCTATCATTATGGGTACAAGCCGCAGATGAAGGAAAGGTTGGCCGTGGAAGAATCATCGCAAAAAAACAATAAAAAAAAAGCAATACTCTTGTTTGTTAAATACCCCGAAAGAGGAAGAGTAAAGAATAGATTAACAATTGATTTAGATGAAACGTTCGTTCTGCAACTCTATACCTATTTTGTTGAAGATATTCTTACGGAACTTAAGAAAATACACGCAAAAGTGATAATTTGTTATCTTCCTACCTCGCATTTGACTAAGTTTCAACAATGGCTAGGTCCTTCATATCATTATATTGCACAAGAAGGAGCTGATTTGGGAGAGCGAATGCGGCATTGTTTTGGCAGTGCATTTTCAAAAGGCTTTGAAAAAGTACTAGTTATCGGAAGCGATAGTCCAGATGTACCAATTGATTTTTATGAAAAAGCATTCAGCTCACTAGATTTATATGATGCAGTAATTGGACCTTGTGTTGATGGAGGATACTATTTATATGGGTGCAAAAACCAATCATTTATATCAGAATTATTTTTAAATATTCCATGGAGCACACCATCAGTTTTTGAAAAAACCATGAATGTGTTAAAACATCACAACCAAAAGATATACGAATTACCAATTTGGAATGATGTTGACACCTATGATGATTTACTTGAACTCGCAATAAAAAACAAGCATAATTGGTTTAAAAAATCTAAAACAATGAAACTGCTTAGAAAAACCATAGATAAACAGGGAAAAAATGAATGAAAAAATATCTGTAATCGTTCCGATTCATAATTTTCCAAAAGAGTTTGAAACAGCTCGTAAACATATTCATCTTGCAAAAACACCAATAGAAATCATATACGTCATCAATGAAAAAATCAAGGAATCAATCAATGACATATCACTAAATGAAACCATACTTCGTATTTATGATCGGGGAAGGGGATACATGATGCTTGAAGGAGTGAAAAATGCAACTGGAGATATAATTTTACTATTACACGCAGATACAATCCTTCCAAATAAATGGGACATACTTATTCATTCCGCTATGAAAAATAATGCCATTATTGGAGGTGGTTTTTCCTTAACCTTTGATAGAAATCCCCCATTTTTATTTCTTATGGTACACTATGTTAAAATTTCATCAAAGATTACCAAAGTAATATCCGGCGATAGAGCAATCTTTGTGAGAAGAAAACCATTACAGAAACATCTATACATACTAAAAACACCAATTATGGAAGATATTGCTCTTTCAAAATGGATGAAAAAACAAGGTAAAATCAAATTTTTAAAACAATCAATTATTACCAGTGCTGATGCCTTTGTAACCAATGGATTCTTCAAACAAACCTATAAAATCATCAAATGCGTCCTCTGGTATAAATTAACAAAAGATACCCAAAAGATCTATCATTATTATTATAATAAATAATTAATATTTGTGGATTATTCCCCTACAATTGCTATCGCAAGTAAAGGAATAATAATCATAAGAATAGACCATAAAAAACCGATAAAAGTTATATATATCGGTCCAATTTTTTTTACAAATCGTTCCATTATAGCAATAACAGAAAATGGAATAAGAAGAAGATTAAACAAACTGGTTGATGCATGATGTTCGATTGGTAAATAAATAAGAAAAGGTTGTGGATGAAACCAGCGAACAACAAAGAAAATAAGTGGCATATGAACAAGACCGATATAGGCAAATGTCAACATATGAATCTTCATCCAGCGATCAAGTCTTTTATTTACTTGTAATAACTCATTCTTTCGATTCCTTTCAAGTATACAAAATAAAAGATATAAACCAATAAAAACAAGTGCAATAATCGTAGCTACATACCAGGATAAAAAACCAAGAAACGTAGGTATGGTCAAATAGGAAGCTACTGCTGCAATCAATAAACAGGTATTTTTCTTAGAATAATATGCAATACCTACGAGAATAAATAAGAGAGGAATAGTATAATTATGACCCCATCGTGAATCTTCTACAAACAAAGAATACGCAGGACCAACCCAAAATAATAACCAAAGAAGTCCCAATAACAAAAAACCTGTTCCCACATTCAAATATTTCTTTATATCAGAATTCATAATGTAAATACCATAAAGATGGCCTCTTATATAATTCTGTTACAAAAATCAAGAAAATAACCAATTAAAAAATAACATAAACCAAATATTAAAAACCAATATAATCATTCGTCCAAGATGAGTAGTTGATAAAATATGGAACAAGGTCCAAGTTTTTTAAAAAAATTAGAAAAAAATGATGCTGAATATGCAAACCTTATCAAAACAATGATCGAAAAAGAAAACAAAGATACAGCATTACCCGCAAAAATAAAGGCACTTATTATTATGGCGTTAGATGCCTCTCGTGGTTTGAATATGGGAGTAAAAGCACTGGCAGAACAAGCAAGAAAAAATGGTGCAACTGAGCAAGAAATTTTAGAAACCATCGAATTGGTCGGTGACACCTGTGGCATTCAAGGATTAATTTCAGCACTTAATGCCATTAAAGAAGAATAAATAGATTTGATATTCCTGAGAATGGATAATAAATTATTTGAAAGTAATTAATATCATACAAATGAGGAAGATTCAATGGCAAATGCATTATACATGGATGATTCATATCTAAAAGAATGGGATGCTGAAGTAACAGCTGTTTCGAAAGGAAAATTTATCGTACTTGATAAAACCGCTTTCTTTCCAAAAGGAGGTGGAGTGGAGTGGGATACTGGAATAATCACTGCTGAAAATAACACCAATTATGAGGTTGTCTATACAGGTAAATTCTCAGGAGAAATCAGCCAAGAAGTTGATAAAGAAGGTTTACAAGTTGGAGAGAAGGTTCATTGTAAAATCAACTGGGATAGACGATATCTTCTGATGAGATATCACACAGCAACCCATGTACTTAGTGGTGTTCTTTATAAAGAATATCAACTGAAAGTCACCGGTAATCAGCTCACCACCGAAAAAGCAAGAATCGATCTAAATATGGATGAGATGGATGTGAATCTGATTAAAGAAGCAATTGAAAAATCAAATGATATAATTAATAAAGATTTACCAGTGGAAATATATTATATATCAAGGAAAGAAGCGGAAAAAGATCCGGATCTTTTTAAACTTGCCATGGGTTTTCCACATGATATTGAAACCTTGCGAATTGTAGATATTAAAGGATTTGATCGTCAGGCAGATGGTGGCTGTCATGTGCATACTTTAAAAGAAATTGGTCTGTTACAATTTAAAAACGCAGTAAACAAAGGGAAAAACTTCAAACGAGTTTACTTTACCCTAGCTTAATATAGGAATTAAAAATAATATAAGGCCTACTTCTATCTGTTCAGTTTAATTTATAATGAACGATCCATTGAGTTTTTCGAAGTTTTTCTGATCGAGCAAACAAATTCATCCATCCAAGTTTTTTTTCTTTGTCATCAAAATACGTCCAATCATCCAGAAAGACAATACCCTCATTCCATGATTCAAATGCGTTACTATCACGAATCCCAAAATAAAAAGAAGCATCTTTTCCCAGGTGAAAATCATGTTGGAATTTTTTTCGCCATAATTTTCGTTTTAATACCTTTACAACAAATGTATTCACCACTTCACAGGCTAGTTCGCAGCCAGGAAACCGTTTCTGTAATTGCAACACCAGGTTTTTCACATCTTCTTCTTGAAGATACATAAAAAGACCTTCTGCAATGAATAAAATGGGTTCACCTTCATCTTTTATCTGATCCATCCAAGATACATTAAGAACTGAAGAGGAGATGAAATGATATCGTTTACTTTCCTTGAAAAATTGCTTTCTAATAGTAATTACCTCTGGAAAATCTAAATCATACCAAGAAAGAGTATTATTATCAATCCGTGGAAATCGGGTACTCAGACCACAACCAAGTTCAACAATGATACCATCAGGATGTTCCTTTAAAAAAGAAGTACAATAGGCATCGAATTTTCTCGTTCGAAGAGAAAGAGACACATTTAATTTTTTACCAAGTTTTCTTCTTACTTTTCCCCCTGCAAGGGTCTGATGAAGAGCTGAAGTAGAATTACGAAACACCGTGTTTAATTCATTTGTTATCTCCACTGCTTTATTATCCACCAAGATAGGATTAAAGGTTTGTGATTCATAGGCACGAGCATATAATGGAATAAGTAAAGTCTCTGAAATATCATTGATCCTATTGATCGTTTCTTCATCCATACCAATCACAAAATATTATAATCTAATAAATATAGGTTCGTCAGTAAGAACGATGTCATTTGCATTAAGCTCTTCATCATTACCCATCAGATCAGTAACGGTTACATTACCCGTGATTTTAGATGTCAATTGATCATCTGACCAACAGACATAAACAGTTTCATTATCGATCAGGAATTTATATTGATGAGTCGTAAGCATCTCTACAGAATCAAAATAATCGATCTGATCTACCATGGTTTGAAAGGCATAGAAGGTATCTTGTTTTATATCGTTTTTAATAAGCCATGAACTACTATCACCCGGTGCCTGTTCTAGACCAACATAAAATATTTTATCAGTTCCATTAGCAAACGCCTGAATGAAGGTTTTAACGATATAAGACGGCCAAACTGATGAGCTATCATCTTGCTGATCTTTTGAATCCATCCCACTTAATTGAGCCTCAGTTATCCAAAATTTTTTACTGATATTATGTTCCATTAAATAGGTATTAAAATCAGAGGAAAGTAAATCCTCTGAACCGGTACCAATTGAATGTATGTTGGCAATATCAAAATAATCATCACCTTGCATTGAAAATACTTGATCCCAAAACGCTTTCATTTCTTCATAGACTCCGGCCATTCCACCCATCAGAATAGTTGCATTAGGATCTGCTTTTTTAACTGCAGTATAAGTAGCATTTAAAATTGCTACATAATCTTGAGCGCTTCCAGAAAAAAAGCAAAGGTCTTCCTGCATGGAAGGCTCATTTAAAACTTCCCAATATTTAATTGGAACGACCAGTCCATCCATATCATCTATTCCATCACCATCATATCGTTCCACTATTGTTTCAACAAAATCCATATAACTATTCAAATCACATGGTTTACCTCGATAATCACCTAGTTCACTAAAAAATTTGATCCTATCATATCCTAGCATTAAATTGCACGATTTTTGATCCCAATCCGCATATGGCCAGATGGTTGCCAGCATATTAACATGATATCCCTGGGATTCTAACACCACATCATCTACATTCTTCCAGTTTCTATTCTGTTGTTCTTTTTCAATACTATTCCAGATAAAAGGCCCAGGATGAGGACGCTGCCAATAAACACCTAGTTCATTCATTTCAGAAAAATGCTCTGGATGCATAAAGCCAAAATGAGAACTCATATGAGAAAGCTCAATGATTACATTATTATCAACATCATTGTTATTCTCATCACCATCCTCAACAATGCTATTTTCATTTCCATTATTATCCATGCAACCGGTAAAAAACATGGACCCTAGTAAAATAATAAGAACAAGAGTGATTCTTACGTTCCTCACAATATCTCTCCAATTATAATGGTAAATAAAGATGCTATAAATACATATTGAAGGAATTAAAAAAAAATTGTAAAAACGTGTAAAAAAGTATTTGTAATTCGTTCAGTTAACAAAATAATACAATGGACTTTTCATTAAAAAATATTATAGAGCATAAGAAAGATTTTGCTGGCACTCTTCTATTTCTTGCAGGTCTTATTATTTTCATGGGAATAATCACCGCTGAAATATACTATCCAGCAAGTTATTCTACTCGCAATAACGAAATAAGTGATTTGGGAATCACAAAACAATTGAATACTACTATTAACCACCCTTCAGCTGCCATATTCAACACCATCATGATAATTGCAGGAATAATGATCGTACTGTCCAGCTTTTTCATCCATATGCACTATCAGATCTGGTATGTCAGTATTCCTTTAGCCGCAATGGGATTTGGCACACTTGGCGCAGGTATATTTCCAGAAAGTTTTTCTCCTCTTCATTCTATCTTTGCGTTTATCATTTTTATATCTGGGAGCGTGTCAGCACTTGCATCTACAAAAATTACTCGTTTTCCCATAAACATCATTTTTATCTTCTTAGGAGTTATAGCGTTATTTTTCCTTTTCTTCGATTATGCAATCACACCCTATTTAGGTGCTGGCGGATTAGAACGATGGATCTTCTATCCCATTCTCTTTGCCATAACAGGCTTAGGTGCATTTTTATTAGGAAAAAACAAGTAAAAAAAGATACTGACCAATATAAATTGTGCCTCACCACTATTAATTTTTCTTGTAAACGCACATAAGTTTTGATGTCGCTATCACATGGCCTTCTATCGCTTTCATCAATCTTCTTTTATTCATGTTCTGATCAGAATCCATCATACCGTCCAATGCATAGAGAGTAAAGAGATATCGATGCTTTCCAAAAGGTGGACAAGGACCCATATAGCTTTGTTTTCTCATACTGTTCTTACCTTGTAAAATACCATTAATCGGACTGCTGTTATGTGGTATATTTTCAGGTAGTTCATGTATTTCCGAAGAGATATTATATAAAATCCAATGAGTAAGTGTGCCTAATGGAACATCTAAATCTTCCATAAGTAATACAAAACTTTTTGTGCCGTCAGGAGCATCTATCCACGAGAGAGGTGGAGAAATATTTTCGCCAGTACAGGTATATAACTCAGGAATCATTTCCTCATGAGCAAATGCAGTACTTTTTAATGTGAAGGTCATAATCATACCATAAATTGATTATCAATCAGAAGGACCTTTTTATATCCATCTGCTGTTTAAATTATTTATTTGCATTTTTTAATTTTTGATATTCTCTTTTTTCCATTTTCCTAGATTTCGGTTCTATAAGAAATGCAGCATGAAAATAAACGATGATACCTATTCCCCAACCTATAGTGATCGGAACTACCCATGGAACATCAATTCCTCCCGTAATCCAAAACCATTATGCATACAAATAACCATTTACCAGCAGGTAAATAATGAAATGTATATAGAAACCAATTTTGTCCTTTGCTTTTTTCTTAATTCTCCATGCGATTCTATACTTTCTCCCACCTTCCTTAAAAAATTCTTAAACATCTTTTATTTTAAAATGTTGTTGCTTATTAAAACCCTATTTAATAAATAATTAACTCAAATAGAAACATAATGAACGGTATTGAAACAAGACTAGTAATGAAACTTCCCACAATAAATTGATTCACGATCGATCGATTTCCACCTATTCGGTACGTTACAATGGGAACTGCCGTTACAGGGGGAACTGCACTTTGCAGTACCATAATAATCGCAATATGATAAGGAATAAATGTGTGAAAATAATAAATAACGCCTAAAAAGATAAAAGGAAAAATAAAATTTTTTATAATAACAAATTTAACAATTTCAACTAGCTGTAAGGATCCTTTTTCCTTAAAATCATTATACATATTTCCGCCTAGAATAATAAAAAGTAATGGTATGGTCATTGCACCTAATAAGGTAAAAATTCTGATGATGACATTATTCTCTGAAATAGATAAACCAATCGAACTAATAATGACCGCGATTATCGTAGCAATGAGAACAGGATGAAAAATTCTTTTCCAATTAATAGAAATATCTTGCTTGGTTTTAAAAAAGAGAAAATATGTGCTGAAAAACAATGGAGGATATCCTATTGTAAAAAAGAACAAATAAATTTGATATGATGGGTCATTTGGAAATATCCCAGTAAGAATGGCAAGTGGAAAAAAGATTGCATTTTGAAAAAATAGACTTATGGAAAATTCACTTCTAAATTGTTTTTTTGATACATAACGAAAACAAAAAGTCAATCCAAGAACGATAACAGAAAATAAAAGCCACCAAAAAGGAAGATGCCACCAATCTGGATATTTATCTGGTGTGAAATTAAGAATGATTCGAGTGAATATTAAACTGGGAAGAGCGATTTCAAGAGCAAGTGGAGAAAGGACACTGAGAATATTTCGAGGCAAAATTTCTTTTTTTATAATATAAAAACCTATAAGCCCTATACCAAGCAACACGGCAACGGATTCAAAGGTTGTTACAAATAAATTCATTCCTACCTCCAAATGCTTCTAAATTTTTCATAAACTGATTCCATATCATATATGTTTTCATCGTCAAACATATAGATTTACTATTCTTAATCATAAATTCCTTTTATCATCTAACTCCCCATACAGGTCCACTCATGAAAACATCGGTTATGTCTAATTTTCATAACATAAAT
>CAZWQV010000037.1:0-21487 GCA_964636235.1 uncultured Thermoplasmatales archaeon | reverse complement strand
GAAAAACAGATTCTATATTCTTTATCATGCATAGTTAATAAGTCAGATAAAGACAGTTGTCTTTTAAGGGATAACAACACCTTATCATTAGTAGTAATCACATCTTTTTGAAACAATTGCTCCATCAATCCAATAAAACGAGTGTAATTTCGCATGATTCTTGTTTCAGGATTTACATATATGACATCATCATTTCTTGTATGAATAATAATTTCTTTTATAAGGCCATTTTTATTGGCAATGGATTCAAGAACATTCAAAAGGAAAATATGAACAATATCTGGTCTCCCTCGTCTTCGTCCATCAGATAGTTTTCGCATAGCACTATGATGAAAACTTGCATCAAGAAGAAGAGAGGTTGCTTTTTTCTGCTGTTTTTTACTGTGTGAAACAACTGCTGGATGAGAAGCTATTTTTGGAGGAATAAGTTCTAATTCTGCTTCAGCAAGAATGAAAGTTATCATATTGCTTTTTCCTATATTAACTTAAAACCTTATCAAGCAAATCATGTTTTGCTGCATATTTTATTTCTTGAGCGATTCTTTTTCCTGTGGAAAGGCCCGGTTCAATAAATTCAGAATAAGGCGAACCTGATATGTAGGGATTTGTTCCTGCGACAATACGGGCAGAAATTTCAAATACTTCAAATTCCAGGTTTTCTGTAACCACCGTCTCAAGACAAAATGATCCAATAATGCCACCAAATAATTTTAATGATTCATTAACCACTCTTTCCCCCATTGAAAAAACCTTTGGAAGTAATGATTCCCTTATAACAATAGGAATGTTACCGGTTACAACAAAGGTGGGATGAATGCCAATTTCCTCTAATTCAGCAATTGAACCCAGACGTTGAACTTCATCAATCGTGGTTTCATCTCTTCTATCCATAGATAAAAGCTGTAATGATCCTTTATCAAGTCTATATGCATTGTTTTGAATAGGCGAGTAAAAATAATGAAGATAATACCTGGTACCCATTACAAATTCCTGAATGGTATAGGTCTTTTTTTTATCCACACGTCGTTTAAATTCTTCAAAACTTTTTGCAATGAAAAATCCTTTCCCTCCCTTTGCTCCATGATACTTAACAATAACGGGATGTTCTATGAAATGAGGGTCTTTAATTTCCGTTGGCATGGTAAGACCCGCACCTTCAAGCCAGGTTCGTTCCATATTTCTATCAGATTCCCATTCCAATACATTTCGATTACCAAATGTGGGAAGATCAAGGGTGAGAAATTTATCTGCACCAAGATATTCAACAAATGAACCATGAGGAATAATAACTGCATTTTTTTGTTTTAACTTATCAGTATAAGATAAAATATCACTGTAATCATTTACCATTAGAAATTCATCTGGTTTTGCGAGAGGAAATGCATCATAAAACTTGCGTCGTTCTTCACCAACTGCAATTCCTAATGTTTTAAAACCTTCCTTTTTTGCACCATGAAAAAGTTGAAGACTAGAATGAGAACATACTGTGACAATAGTTAAATCATCGATATCATAAGAAGAAAGCATATCCTTAATATTTAATTCAACCATAGACCGACACCTCGAAAGGGGAATATAAATATTATGGTTCTAAGCAATATGAAAATATGCTTTAACATGCGGACGGGTAAGGTAATATAAAAAGATTAATCCAACCGGCAGTGCTAAAATAAATAACATCCCTGATAAGGAATACATCCAACGTCTTCGTTTAATAAAGCCATATGGTATAGCAATAATTGTAATAATTGAATAGAATAGAAGAATAAGCCAGTAAATATTTAGAAATGAGTATAAAGCATCTGTAAAATAAAATAAATACGAAAACAAGAGCAAAATCGAAGGAAAGGTATATGAATAAATGAGGGTAATTCCAACAATTATGATTAAACCATAGGGTTTTTTTTCTAACACATCCCTTTCGTTTGTATTAAATTGATCTTTTTCTTTTGCATATTCTAATACCATTTTATCTTTTTCCGATAATGGTGTTTGATCTGTCTGTTGTTCACTAGATGATAACTCCTGTAAAAAGGCATGATAATCTCTCTCTGAATCAAAGATTAATGGAATTCCTTGATAACCACAGTTTCTGCATACTTCTTTTGAACCAGTTAACGCACCAACGTATAATGCGCCTTGTCTAATTCTTCTACTCCCACATCGGGGGCAAGCATATATTACCAAATAGATTCCTCGATAATAGAAAGTTAATATTTAATTTAAACATTTGGATAAGAAGTGTATAGAATTCGGATAACAACTGTACCACAACGACTTATAAACATAAAAGTAAACACTAGTACTGATATCTATGATGATTGTCGGTCAAATATCAAGCAAAGAGGAAGCAAATGAAATAACCTTTATCGCAAAATTATTTATGGTTGGTCAACGAGCTCGTTTTCTTGCTCATCAACAAAAAGAAAAATAACTATCTATCATTCTCCTTCCTTTTACCCCCTCCTCCATTTTTTACCTTTTTTACACTTATCTGATTTTTTTATTGTTAATAAAAAACTATATGATAATAAATCATTCATAGTTTTGTGAATTAACCTATGGTTCAATTAACATGTTATGGTGGCGTTGGAGAAATCGGTGGTAATAAAATTCTTCTCGAAGATGGTGACACCCGCATCTTTCTTGATTTTGGCATGAGTTTTAATCAAAGAGGAAAATACTTTGAAGAATTTCTTACGCCGCGTACTGCAAATGGAATCGGCGATTTCATTGAATTAGATCTCATTCCTGATATTGAAGGTGTGTATAGAGAGGATTTATTAACTCATTATGGAAGAAAACCAATCGATCCGACCATACAAGCAGTTCTGTTATCACATGCTCATGCAGATCATGCAAATTACGTATCCTTTCTTCATAAAGATATTCCCATATATTGCGGGAAAACCTGTTTATCTATCCTTGAAGCTGTGGAAGAACAAAGTCAACGATCCATTGAAAGTGAAGTATTAAATTATAAAAAAAGACCTCTTTTCAGGAAAGATTATAAAAATCCGCCTATTGACAGAAGATTTCATACCTTTCAAACAGGTGAAAAATTCCGTATTGATTCTCTTGAAATTGAACCAATTCATGTCGATCATTCAGTTCCAGGTGCTTATGGATTTATTATTCATACCACAGAAGGACCTATTGTATATACTGGCGATATGCGAGTTCATGGTATTCATGGATATATGACTGAGGAATTTATCGAAAAAGCATCCTGTGAAAAACCACTCGCAGTAATTACGGAAGGAACAAGAATCGATCAGAAGAAAACAGATGAATCAGAGCAGAAAGTATATAAAATCTCAAAATCTTTTTTAAAACACACAAAGAAGCTATCCATCGTGGATTTTAATTTTAAGGACATTGATCGATTTCGCACGTTTTACACTATTGCTAAGGAACTTAATAAAAAATTAGTCATTAGCTTTAAACATGCCTGTTTTCTTGAACGATATCATAAAGAAAAACAATTAAGGGTGCCCGGCAGTAAAGACGATTTTATCAATCTTCTTCTTCCCAAACGATTCACAGGGACATATTGTAAAGAGGATTACTCTGAGAAATTTATAAAAAAACGGTTGAATTATCCAAATATTATTCAAGCCGAAGACATACATCAAAATCCATCTGAATATATTGTGGTATTAAATTTTTGGTATTTTAACACCCTTGTGGATTTGAAACCATATCAGGGAACCTATATTCATTCTTTATCTGAACCGTTTAATGAAGAAATGGAAATATCCTTTGACCGTATGATGAATTGGTTAAATCATTATAGACTTCACTTTGTTCAATCACATTGCTCGGGGCATATGACTGGTGATGATCTAAAGCGTGTGATTACAAGCATGAAACCAGAAAAGGTGTTTCCCATTCACACTGAAAAACCTGAAATATTTAAATCATTTCATGATCACGTCCATCTTGTAGAACAAGGAAAAATGTATAAACTGTGACAGCATTGGCTGCATTGATATTTGTTTCCAAGCAAGTATGGGGAGTAAAAAATGACTGATATTTATAGTTATGATAAAAAACAAAATGAACAAGTTATGATTCACACTGATAATGGTAAACGGCATAAAGAACAATTCATCCAAGATTTAAAGGAAGGAGATGCGGTCAATGATATGTTTTCCGTAAAAGTAAAAACTGCTCCTCGTGCCTATAAACGAGGGACGATGTTTGATTTTGTGGCTATTGATAAAACCGGTGAGATGGCTGTGAAATATTGGGGCGGAGATAATAAAGATCGAGTAAAACGATTATTCAGTAGTTTTC
This sequence comes from uncultured Thermoplasmatales archaeon, assembly GCA_964636235.1. GTDB lineage: Archaea > Thermoplasmatota > E2 > DHVEG-1 > DHVEG-1 > EX4572-165. The sequence continues at coordinate 17,188 of CAZWQV010000037.1, read as the reverse complement.
AAACCGGTGATGTTATCCAAATTAGAAAGGGTAATGTTGAATTATATAATGAAAAATTACAAATTTCTGTAAATGAGGCAACCGGTGGCGTGCGCAGATGCAGTGATGATGAATATGAAAAAAGCGATTTTATATCCGCTCTTGATACCCTTCAAATTGAGCGGTTGTATGATGAATTAACCACATTCATTGAAGAGATAGATCATAAAGAATTAAGATTACTTCTGGACGAATTTTTCAATGATGAAGAATTTGTATACAAATACAAACATTCACCTTCTGCCATCACACATCATCATAATTACGTGGGCGGGAATCTTCAACATTGTGTTGGTGTGGCCCGATTATGTAAAAGTATATCTGAGATGTATCCTGGCCTTAATAAAGATTTATTGATAACCGGTGCGATTCTTCATGATGTCGGCAAATTAAGAGAATATAAAACCACAACTGCTATAGAAAAAACAAGTATCGGTAATTTCATTGGCCATATTGTAATTGGTGATCGATGGATCAGAGAAATGGTTGCAGGGATTCGCAAGAAGAAACACGAGTTTAATGAAGAACTTGAAACCTATATCTGCCATATGATCCTCAGTCATCATGGTAAATTTGAATATGGTTCACCAAGTGTTCCGAAAATTGCAGAAGCATTGGTGTTGTTTCAAGCTGATTTTATGGATTCACAAGTGAAAAATTATCTGCAAAATCTAGATGATCAACGGAAAAACTCTGATGATGATTGGAGTTTTGTTTGGGATGGCGATCTAGGAATGAAAAAAGCTATTTTCATGAAAAACATCGACCAGGAGATCAAATAAAAAAATAATAATTGGTGAGAGTATGAAGAAAGAATTAATGGATATCATCTGTTGTCCCACCTGCAAAGCAGATTTAACACTTTCCATTGAAAAAGAGCAAGCAGATGAGATAATTACTGGAACGCTTACCTGCACAAAATGTAAAGAAACGTATAGCATTACAGAAGGCATTCCAAATCTGTTACCAAAGGAAGAATGAAATAAATATATTAATGGTGCAGGATTTCTTTAATTTCTTCATGAAAATTTTTTGATTTCTCAAGTTCCTTCAAATATTGTTTAAACCGTGGTGCTCTTTTATCTAGAATAATTGCCACTCCTTTATCATTCTCATTTCTAATCAACCGGCCGATTGCTTGTTGCATTTTACGAGCAGTAGGAGCCTGCACAGTATATTCCCATCCTTTACGAAATTTCATATCATAATATCGTTGCAAACCACGTTGCCTAGCAGTAGGTTTCGGATAAGGAATCCCTACAATCAACACAATTTCAAGTTCTTCAGCAGGAAAATCCATACCCTCACTAATTCTTCCCCCAATAACTGAAAAAAGAGTTGCTCCATAACCTATTGAATTTCCTTGAGATTTAAAATTCATTACTAAATCCATAAGAGCTCCCTGACTCATCTGTTGTTCTTCATAATACAATGATCGATTGATCTCAGAGAAATCATGATTTCGTTGAAACATGGAAAGAGTATTGTAACTCGGGAAAAACACAATCGTGTTCTGTGGATATGAGTTACAGATATCTGATATATACTTCCACATTTTTTCCTGCATGGATGAATCTTTCACCAGTTCAGAATATTTTGTAGTAACATCATCTACATACAACAATTTTCTATGTTCCTTTGGAAAAGGTGAAGGAAATGAGACCAGTTGTGTATGTTCCGGAAGACCAACAGAATCTCGATATTCTTCAAGAGGCTCTAAAGTTCCTGACATATGAATAGAGCTGTGAAACTTCTTAATGATATTCGTTCCAACCGACGGATCCAAACAGTATGCTTCAATCCGAGGATTTTTTCCATCTGCTGCATCAACTATTAATTTTGCATATTGATTGTCTTTAAGATTTAACCAAAAATCAAGAAAAAGGCCAAGTTTATGTAAATAGGAGCGAGGAAGTTTATTGTTCTTTTGTTTATCCTCTTGGATTTTCTCACCATACGCGATTAGATCATCAATGATATCATACATTTTTTTCTCATTGATATGAACTCGTTGATAGATCTCATCGAGAAATTCCTGTTTAGGAAGAAAAGCATCAGTATTTTGCTCTGATGATTTTTTTATACCTGTTTCTAAAATATTATAAACAAAAGAATCACGTAATTCCCGTATGATTTCTTCTATTGCTTTACAAAAACTTGCTACCGTAAATCGTTCACTGCCGGTGGATGGATTTCCATAGTTTTTTGCTTCTGTACCACAATTTTTTGCCATCCAAACGGACAATTGAGCAGAAAAAAGATCTCGAATGTAATCGGGTAAATTATGCGCCTCATCAACAATTAAAAGGATATCCTCTTCTGCCATTCCCAGCCAGTCAAATAACATATTTCTAATATTTTGGTTGAACACATAGATATAAGGAACCACGACAATAGTTGCATCTCGAACAAGCATTTTATTAAGCTCATATGGGCAAATCTTCTTTTTTTGACAGAATTCTATGAATTCTTCTGCCGTGGGCATATGTTTTCTAATCCATTCAATCGTCCTATTTACTTTATCTTTGTCTTCCACAAATGTTCGGTAATAAGTACATCCTTTCTTTGAAGTTCTTGCTTTCTTTTTTTCATTGGCACAATATTTGGAGAGCTCTTCAGACGTGCCTTGTAATAGCTCTTCATCATCTTTGACTTGTGGGCACATATTTGACCTTCCTTGAATGCCCACACCAAAAATCTTGTCTTTGATTTTATTATTTTTTTCCACGTGGTTATGAATGGTTCTGAGTTCCTTGATAACCTGCTGCTGCTGCGAGTTCGTTCGCGTAGTATAAATTATTTTTTTTTCATGCTCTATGGCAAATGCAAGTGTTGCGGAAAGCGCACAAATTGTTTTTCCTGATCCAGTTCCAGATTCTAAAATAAAATGCTCCCCTTGTTCAAGGGTAGATGTAATAGTGGAAAGGATGGCTTGTTGATTCTGACGAAATGGATATGGAAAAAGATTCATAGTCCCAAACCTGAATAGAAACAGCTATACAAAATATTATGGTATCATTAAAAGTATTATTTTATATAAGAACCTTGATTCAAACGGGAAGTCATGTTATCACCAATTCAACAAATTAAACAACATTTGCAACCAATAATGCCAGAAACAAAGTTAGATTTAATTCCAAAAAAATGGGAAAAAATCGGTGATGTGTTAGTTATTAAATTAGACAATAGATTGCTTGCATATCAAACTGAAATTGGGAAAACATATGCAACTTTTTTAGATTGCAAGTCAGTTCTTGTTGATACGGGAGGCATCAAAGGTGTTTATAGAAAACCAGAATTACATTTTATTTATGGTGATAAAGATACCCGTACGATTCATCAGGAAAATGGCATCAAATATAAACTTGATCCACTGCAAATAATGTTTTCATCAGGCAACATTGATGAAAGAATAAGGATGAGTACTATTGACTGTTCTGGTGAAGTAATTATTGATCTCTTCGCAGGTATAGGTTATTTTACACTTCCATTAGCTGTTTATGGAAAACCATCTAAGATATATGCCTGTGAAATTAATCCAATTAGCTTTATGTTTTTACAGGATAACATTGTGATAAATAATGTCGATGAGATGGTTACACCTTTATTTGGTGATAGTAAGAAAACAGCACCACACAATGTTGCCGACAGGATTATCATGGGATATTTTCATGAAACAAAATCATTTCTTCAAACCGCAATTGCTTGCTTGAAAAAGAATTGTGGCATTCTTCACTACCATGATACATTTCCAGATAAAAACATTCCAGATGCTGCTTTAAAAGAGATATATACAGCCGCAGGTCATTTCAATAGAAAAATAACGTTATTAGACTATCGCAAAGTAAAATCATATGCACCTGGTATCAGTCACTACGTCTTTGATGTAAAAATTGAAAGATGAGGATAAACATGAATGACATAAATTTGTATGTGTACCATGCAAATGATGATGATCCAAAAAAGTGTAGTGCCAAGAAATTACATCGATTTGGATACATTCGTTTAGAAGAGAAAATGCAAAAATTACCAAGAAAATTAATTCTTCTTAACCCATTTGCTCAAAAAAGCATATCCCCTGAAGATGCAAAAACCTGTGAAAAAACTGGTATTTTGGCAATTGATTGTTCTTGGGTTCATGCTGAAGAAATTTTTACTCAATTAAGTAAGAATCATATCAGTAGATCCCTTCCTTTTGTAATCGCAGTTAATCCAGTTAATTACGGGAAGGTTTTGAAGTTATCTACACTTGAAGCCTTCGCAGCAGCGCTTTACATTATTAACAGGAAAAAACAAGCTGAAACATTACTTCAAATCTATAAATGGGGGCCACATTTTCTAGAAATGAACCATGAGCCATTAGAAGCATATAGAAAAGCAGAAAATAGCGGTGAAATAATTAAAATTATGAATGAGTATATTGATGCTACCAAATAGGATGGTTTTAAGTATCAACAACTGATTTAAGAATAAAATTGAAATTAATAAAAAAATACAATTTATGGGAGTTATTATGTCACATGAATTAGAGGTTTTTTTTAAACCAAAAAGTATCGCTGTCGTAGGGGCATCAAAGGAACCCCAAAAAATAGGTCATGCTGCATTAAAAAATATCTTGATTTCAGATTATGAGTGCGATATATATCCAATTAATCCGCATGAAGACACTATTCTTGGATTAAAATGTTATAAAAAATTAACAGATATTAAAAAAAAGATTGATCTAGTATTAATCTCTGTTCCAGCAAAAATCGTACCAACAATCTTAAAAGATTGTGTGAAAAAAAATGTAAAAAATGTTATTATCATTTCTTCCGGCTTTAGTGAAGTTGGAAATCATGCCTTGGAAAAAGAACTTGAAGAGATTGTTAAACATTCCGATATGAGAGTTCTTGGTCCCAATGTCATGGGTTATAAAAATGCAGCCGATGGATTGGATGCAAGCTTTGTGTTTGGTACTCCACGAAAAGGAAAATTATCTCTGATCAGCCAAAGCGGTGCTCTTGGAATTGGTATGATCTATTTAGCAAATAATGAGTTTGTTGGAGTATCAAAAATCATAGGTGTGGGAAATAAATTAGATATTGATGACGATGATCTCATCGATTATTTCAGCCAAGATCCAGACACAAACGTTATTGGTTTATATATTGAAGCGGTAAAAGACGGACGAGCATTTATGAACAGTATTAAAGCATGCAATAAACCAGTTCTTGTGGTAAAAGCAGGAAGAAGTAGTGCAGGAGCACGGGCAACTGCATCACATACTGGCTCGATGGCAGGTAGCGATAAAATTTATAGTGCAGCAATTCAGCAAGCAGGCGGTATAAGATGCCGAGATATCGTTGAGCTCTTTGACATGGCACGAGCTCTTGCAGGACAACCTCCAATGAGAGGAAACCGAGTAGGTATTATCACTAATGGTGGTGGTTTGGGAATATTGTTAACGGATGCTTGCGAAGAGAGTGGTCTTGTGGTTCCGAAACTATCAGAAAAAACAGCAAAAAAAATTGATAAGATACTACCTGATTTAATTAAACCGAATAATCCTGTGGATTTAGTTGCGGATGCTGGTTTTTATCGTTATGAGGAAAGTACGAAAATTATGCTTGAAGATCCAGATATTGACGGGATCATTGTGGCATCTGTTCATGGTGGATATGCCCGTCCAGAAGAATTTACTGGTGCTATCCTAAAAATGATACGCGAAAAAAAACTACATGAAACTCATAAAAAACCGATCCTTGCTACCTGGGTAGGTGGAAAAGAATTCGAAGATTTAGTGTATGATTTAAAATCAGCCGGCGTTCCCATTTATCCCTCATCATGGCGGACAGTTCAATCAATGCGAGCGTTATATTTGGAAGGGCAACGAATGAAAAAGGAAAACAAAGAAATTTAATCAACCCATTGAACCCCAAGGATTTCTCCCCAATCAGGTTGTTTTCCTTCCCATTTTTCCATGATCTCTTTATTGGTACAACTTTTACAAATACCAATAATTTTAAAATAACAGGATGGACACACAGACCGTTCACATTTTAAACAGACAAATTTTGATTCATTTTTTCCACAGATTTCACATGTACCAACAGGTTCTTTTTTAATTGCATCTTGATCTTGTTTTTTATTTGGTTGCTCCTTAGCTTCTTTTATCCATTCCAGCAATTCTTTATTCATCGCCTCTTCATCGTTGCCATCATGTTTTTGTTTCACCAATAAACCCCCAAATAATCCAAAAAGTATATAGAAAAACGAATTTAAATAGTTTGTTTGACTGTATTTTTAACTGTTTTTTTATGAACGAAATTGGAAAAAATATGAATGAATGGTGTTACAATCAGTAGAAATAAGTAATGTTCAAGACCAAATTTGGTCAAAAGCCAATTGAAACTTAGAAAACCAAGTATTTGCAATAGGATGCTCATAAGAAAGTTAAAACATAGCACCCCTAAAATAAAATCAATTTGATCAAATGGAATCCAATTTTTACCTCGGTCAATACCTCTTCGTCTCTTAAAAAAACTTTCAATGATATCGCCAAGAAGTGCACCATAAGTGATACTGGCTATTATTGGAATCATTAATGGAAACCCCTCAAAATTAGTAACAACAAGTATACTTAGTCCATTGTTTGCTAAAATATCATTGATATAAGGTGCAGCAACCGCCATAGCAAAACCTGCACAAATACCAATAAGCCCCCCAGTGATAAGACCATTCCAGGTTTTACCATTACCTAGAATGCGTTTTCCATCCCGCCATGTTTTTCCAAAATCTATAGGGGTTTTTCCCCCTATCAGTAATGCACTAGCATTTGCTACATATGCAGGAATAATCAACCAAAATGATTCAATGATAAATGCCAAATCCATAATTATGAATGGCAACATGAGCCAGTTAATAACTTTAATTGAAAAAGTACATCGTTTCAAGAATAAACACGAATACTCAATTGAAAGTAAGAAGGAGAATTATTAAAAATATATTCATGGGTTTATTTCTTCACTACTTTTAATCCTTTAAAAGCCAAGAGTTCAGATCGCTTCACTATGCTTTTAAGAGCAAGAGGCGTCATATTGAATTGTTCAGCAACTGTGTTACTAAACTTTCCGTCATCACCAATGAAATCTGCGATTTCATGTTCTAAATCTTCAAAATCTTTTTGCTGCAAAGATGCAATAGTAAAAATTTCACTAATCTCATTCACTGGGCAACTAATATTAATATTGAATGCCGAGTAATATGATCTGTACTTCTTCTGTGGTTTTCCATTGACGCCTTCTTCAGAAGTGGTCCATCGTGTCTCCACAAGTTTCATTTGATCAAATAGTTCAAGAGCTTGTTCCCCATTATCCCCATATTTATCTTTAATTTCACTTAGTGGCTTCCATTGGGTTTGAATTTCTTTGAATACGGCTTTCTTTACTGGAGAATCAAAGGCCCGAATAAGCGGGATTAAATCAGTTGAATCGTTCACTACTTTTGTTCGTATCATTTAGTCATGCTCCACGTAGAAAAAACAGAGGTTTCTATATTTAAATCTTACGCTGTCTTTTAATGTGAGAAAAAATAATGGTATAAATTGCTTACGGATTTTAGAAAGTATCATTTAAATCATTTCCAAATCTTTTGTGTTTTTATATTGATTGACAATTGGCTCATAAATAATTCCATTGCGTTTAAGATTATCAATAGACCCAACAATGTTAACCGCACTGATCAACTTGGATTCTCCTTCTTTTATTATATCTTCTCTTGAAGCATAACCATCAGATGATTGTTTACATAGAGATGAAATAATTGCAGCGATTTGTTCATCAATGGAATCATTTGAATGAGAAAAAGCCATTACATTAAATGTTTGTTTCTTTTCAGAGTTTTTCATTGGAAGATTTGGAGTTTCTTTTTCTTTCAAAGAAATATGTTTTAATACATCATCTTTATTTTTATAACCTAAATATACAAGCCCTAAATTTACCAATGTATCAATAGCATAATTTTGATCTGGAAAATCATATTGCTGCATAATCATTTTAATATAAGCAGCGGTTTCAATATCAGTTGTAAATGTTTTTAGTACCTTTTCATCAGAAATAAAATCCTTCCAATCCCTTCCTAGATATTTATCCATTCTCCTCAAAAAGAAATATCATAGATTAGTTTATTAATATTATTATAAATTATCAAAAAAAGATAGTGAAATATAGAATAAGTGGACTTGTCGGGATTTGAACCCGAGGCCTCCTCCATGCCAAGGAGGCGATCTTCCGGTCTGATCTACAAGCCCGTGATTTCTTTTTTACCTGTGAAATCAGAAGATACAAATAAAACTTGCGGAAGAACACGCAAGGAATCAGGTTGAATTTAAATAAAAAATTAATTTTTGAAAAAGTTTTTAAAATTAAATGTATTATCAAATCATACCAATTGGATGGGATTAAACAATTAGAAACATATCTGTATGTAACACCCAAATAATTTCTCATAACAAGTGGATGGAAGGATAAAAATGGTTGAAACAGTCAGTATATATCTTACTTTTTTAGTAATATCTGCAATAATTTCAACCAGTTTAGCAATTTATACATATAGAAAATTTTGGGTTAAAAATAAAATAAAACCCGCTGGTATGCTTGCCGGAATCCTTGCAGCTTCTTCTATATGGATAATAGCAATATTATTCGCGTTCATATCAAAAAAACCGTCCACAATTTATTTTTGGGAACAGTTTAAATATGTAGGAATCGTATTTATAGCTCCATCCTGGTTAGTCGTTGCATTATCTTGGACCGGTAGAGGCAATTGGGAAAATAAAAAATTAGTTTGGTTTTATATCATCCCAATTGTGGGATTATTTTTTATTTTCACTGACCCTTGGCATCATCTATTTTGGTCAACTCGATATTTTATACCATTTGAATCATATCTTTTATTTGCTGGAGAGCATGGCATTGCGTGGTGGTTTTTTACAACCTACGCCTATGTAATGATTATCATTGGTTCATTTTATCTTATTTTAGGCATTAGCACTTTAAAACATATTTACAGAAAGCAAGCATTTATTTTATTACTTGGTTCAATTTTACCCCTTGCAGCAAACGTATTATCATCAGTTAATATCTGGAGCGCTGTTTTTGATTTTACACCTATTCTTGTAGCCCTTGCAAGTATTGCATTTATTTGGGGATTTTCTAGTATGAAATTTATTGAAATGATCCCATTTGCAAAAGATGCAATGTTTAATTATTTAGGTGATCCTGTATTTGTTTTCGATTCTCAAAATCATCTTGTGGACTTGAATCCTGCTGCGGAAAAAACATTTACTATATCTGGTAGTAATACATTTGGCAAAAAAATAGAAAACATCTTTGAAAAATATCCAGATGTTCTACAAAGTTTTAATGAAAATAAAAATGTATCAGAAGTATCAATTAAAAAAGACGATCAAAGATACTACTATGACCTTCATATTAATCCATTACTTGAAAACGGAGTTATGACCGGTAATCTATTTTCATTTCGAGATATTTCAGATAGAAAGAAATCAGAAGAGAGATTCTCAGTAGTATATAAAGCAAGTCCTATCATGATATGTTTGAGTACCTTTGACGATGGTAGATTTGTTGATGTCAATGATGCTTTTTTAGAAAAAACAAAATGGGATAAAAAAGAGGTTCTTGGAAAAACAGCTTTTGATATATCATTTTGGGCACCTCCCGCCAAGGAACAAAGAAAAACATTTCTTAATCATTTAAGAAAATATAAGTTGATTCAGAATGAAACATTTATGTTTCAAGATAAACAAAAAAATATTATTTACGGATTGCTCTCGGCACAGTGTATAACAATAGAAAATAATCAATATATTCTGACGAATATTGTTGATATTACTAAACAAAAAAATGCAGAACAAATCACTCAAAGACAATTAGCGGCTTTTCAATCTTCAATGGATGGAATAGCAATTTTTGATCGGTATAATAAATTCATTTATCTAAATGATGCATTTCGAAAAATGTTTGGATATAAACACGCAAAAGACCTACACAATAAAGAAATTGATATTATTTTTACAGAGGAAATGTTGAAACGATATCAAAATGAAGTCGAACCGGACTTTCAGAAAAATGGTCAATGGCGGGGCGAGACAACCGGCAAAAAGGAAGATTCATCTACTATTAATCTAGAAATAACCTTAACTAAATTGGATGAAGGTGGATTTATTTGCATCTCTCGAGATATAACCAAACAAAAAATGGTGATGAAAGAATTAGAAGATGCACATGAGGTATTGTTTACTATTAACAAGGATTTAGAACGCAAAGTAAAACAACGAACCAATGAGATCGAGCAACTCGTGAAACAAAAAGATGATTTTATCAATCAACTCGGTCACGATTTAAAAACTCCATTAACTCCAATGATGGTGTTAATGCCCATTCTTAAAAAGAAGGCACAATCCAAAAAAGACGAAGAGCTTTTCGATGTTATTATCAGAAACACTCATTTTATGAAAGATCTGGTGAATAAAACCATAAATCTTGCAAAATTAAATTCTGATAAAATTGAGTTTAACATTGAACCAATAAACCTCTCTGAAGAAATTGATTATGTGATAAAGAATAATCAAATTATTTTAGAGGATAATCATATTGAAATTGTGAATAATACAGGTAAAGATATCATTGTTGATGCAGATAGAATCCAACTACAAGAACTCCTCAATAATTTAATTACCAATGCCATTAAATATACTCCCGAAGAAGGCGGTAGTGTTTACATGCACACAACAGAAAGGGAGGATGAGGTAACCGTTGCGGTTGAGGATACTGGTATTGGTATGACTAAAGAACAAACAGAAAAAATCTTTTTAGAATTTTTCAAAGCAGATGACAGTAGACATGATTTGGATAGTAGCGGTCTTGGATTAAACATTTGTAAAAGAATTGTAGAAAAACATGGTGGAAAAATCTGGGCAGAGAGTGCTGGTAAAGGAAAAGGAAGCACGTTTTATTTTACCTTAAAAAAGGCAAAACAAGAGAAAATAAAATCGGTTGAAGAAGAATTGGAAGCAGTTTAAAAAGAAAAATAGAGAGCTATGAAAAAAAAAGATTTAGAAATTTTTCTCGAAAAAGTTCCTCCATTTCAACAGCCTTCTTTTGAATTGGAACAATATAAAACACCTGCTGTTATCGCAGCAGATATGCTATTTCAAGCATTTATTAATCACGATATTGAGGATAAAACAGTAATTGATTTTGGTTGTGGAACCGGTATTTTTGCAGTTGGTGCTGCACTCTTGCACGCTCAAAAAGTGTATGGTTTTGACATGGATGAGCAATGCATTAAAAAAGCAAAAACATTTGCGGATGAACAATTACTGACAATTCATTATGAAGCAAAGAATATCAAAGAAATTACACAGAAAGCAGATACTGCTATAATGAATCCTCCTTTTGGAGCCCAGAAAAAAAATATTCATGCAGACCGGGTTTTTTTAGAAAAAGCAATCGAACTTTGCTCTGTGGTTTATAGCCTTCATCTAGAGCAGACCTTGCCCTTTATTTATCAATTAACAAATGCATTACATACATCAGTTGAAGAAATGAATACCTATCAATTTCCAATTAAAGGTTCGTTTTATTTCCATAAAAAGCTGGTTTCATCAGTACCAATAAAATTTTTAAGAATAATAAAAAAATAAATTCTAAAAAGAAAAAAAATAAATGAGTCTTGCTCATTTATGGCATTTCTGGAAGATTTATGTTCATTTCAATATTTATAATTTGTTTTGCTGTACCTGCAAAGAAGGTAAAGCTTTGAGTTGGATATTGTGCTGGAATATGAACATAGATCCCTTTAAATCGGAACATGAAACCGATTTGACCGCCAATTGCTGTTTTGAATTCAAATGTTGGATTAAACTGTAATACAGCAGTGGTACTTGGAACTTGCATTGCATCAGACATTGGTGCATAATGCCAGAAAGTAAGAGGTCGCATGAAATCAGTTTTCATTTCTTTTAAAGGATTTAAATTTAATCCCCATCCTGCACTAGCAATAAATTTTTGATCAAGGTTAATACCGTTTCCAAGCATCATTTGAATAATCCTTGATAAAAGCGGGTTATTACTGTTTCCTTTCAATAAGTCAAGAAGGATATCAATGAGTGAAAATCTATCCTTTGCATTATTTACTGCATCATTTATTTCTTGTATTTTCGTTATAACAGATGTAACTTCATCCGTTGTTAGCTTAAATGTTTCGGTCGTGTATATTCCATTTTGTTGAACCGATGTTATTTCTACAGGTATTGTTTGCTCTTCTTGAATTTGTGATTCAGCGGTCATAATAGGGGCTGCTGATACACTTATAAAAAGGGCAACAATAGCAAGAATCATACCTTTCTGATATATTTTTCTCATATATGGTTTTCCTCCAAATGTAATGTACCTAAATCATTATTATGGTTACATTTATTATTATTTACATTTTATTTAAACTTTTCTTAAAATTAATTTTCATATATTTAATTTTTTGTTAATTATGAATAAGCTAATATAGTATATCATTTTTTCCTGACATTGAAAATATTAATAAAAAAGCATACTTTCATCCCAAAAACATCCGAAAGTATAATAATGTATTACTATATCTGCATTCGACTTATAAAGTAAAGAATCAACAGGGAACGTGATTGAATTGACGCGGAAAAAAACAAAGAAATTCCGAGGTTCTATGACACATGGCAGAGGCAAAAAAGGAGGACGTGGCGCAGGTCTTCGTGGCGGTAAAGGTAATGCTGGACTGTTGAAACATCGTTTTATGTATATGATAAAAAACATGCCCGAGCATTACATTGGGCGACATGGATTCAAAAGACCGCAAAAAATGTTAAAAACAGACACTTGTATAAACGTTGGGAAACTCGCTGAACAGTTTCCGGGTAAGACCTCTATTGATCTTGAAAAAGAAGGCTATGATAAATTATTGGGCGGCGGAAATGTTCAACATAAGTTCAAAATAACAGTTAAAAAAGCATCGTCAAAAGCTATTGAAAAAATCAAAGCACAAGAGGGTGAGATATCCCTTATAGAAGACAAAAAAGAATAATAAAAACTGGGTAGAGATATGGCAGAAGAAAAGAAGAGTTACCTATATAAGCTTAAACCGTTAATTGATCGTTGGCCTGCAATAAAAAAACCAGATGGACACGTAACATTTCGAACAAAAATGTTCTGGACAATTATAAGTCTTGTCATCTATTTTATTCTTACAAATATCATGATATTTGGGTTAAAGACAGATGTCATTGATTTATTTGCAAATTATCGTTTCATTATGGCAGGAGCCTCTGGTTCTATAATGCATTTAGGTATCGGACCTATCGTTACAGCATCCATTATATTACAATTATTCGTTGGTGCAAAAATCATCAACCTTGATCTTTCTAATTCAGAAGATAAAGCTATATATCAGGGATCTCAAAAAATTCTTGTTCTTGTCATGATCGTTGTGGAAGCTATACCTCAGATATTTGGATATTTATCACCAACACAGGGCCTCATTGATGCGGTGGGTGGTAACATGGCCAATCTCATCATCATCATTCAATTGATTATTGGTGCTATTATCGTATTCTTTATGGATGAAACCATTTCAAAATGGGGTATTGGTTCAGGTATTTCATTATTCATTGCAGCAGGTGTATCTCAAGCAATTTTTACAGGTATCTTCAACTGGCTTCCTGTGCAAGGAGGAATACTAAGTATGTCAAATCCACCAGCAGGTGTGATCCCCGGCACGTATTATCTTGCATCAAATATGAACCTAGGACAAATTGTAGGCGGAGGATATCAAACTATATTTATGGGAAATCCAAATATAGGCTATCAAAATGCTATTGTTCCGCTTCTTGGAACATTGTTCATATTCTTCCTAGTTGTTTATATTGAATCTTCAAGAATTGAATTACCACTTGCTCATGGAAAAGTTCGTGGTGCTAGAGGACGATATCCTATTCGTTTGATTTATGCATCTAACATTCCTGTTATTTTAATGTCCGCACTTCTCGCAAACGTGAATATGTTTGCTATGCTTTTGTATCAATCTAAACTACCAATTCTTGGTAATCAATGGTGGATCGGTAAATATGATTTAACGGTAACCACCCAGCCTCTTGCAGGAGGTGCATGGTACTTATCAAGCCCCAATGGTATTAATAGCTGGTTAATCCCAATTATAGCCGGAGGCTATGGGGGACATATGGCATGGCAATATGCTGCAAAGGTTATCATTTATTTGGTTGTTTTAATCGTTGGATCTGTTTTATTTGCTAAGTTTTGGATTGAAACCACTAATATGGGTCCAAAAGATGTGGCAAAACAAATTCAAGGATCAGGTATGCAGATTCCTGGGTTTAGGCGCGATCCTCGCGTATTAAAGAAAGTGTTAGAGCGTTATATTCCTGTGGTTACTGTTATTGGTGGAGCAACAGTCGGTGCTCTCGCAGGCTTCGCTGATGCTATTGGTACCGTTGGTAATGCTAGTGGAACAGGTGTTCTTCTTACTGTTGGTATCATTATTCGGTTGTATGAGGATATTGCTAAAGAACAAGCAATGGAAATGCATCCTGTATTGCGAGGATTCTTTGGATCAGAATAAAGATTAATAAAAAGAAGCATCTCAACGCTATATGCTTCTTTCCTCTTTCATATATTTATTTCAGATAATGTTGTGATACCATGGAAAAGATGGATAATAAAGGACAAGGTAATCAATTATTGTTATTGATGCTACTTATGTTTGTAATGCTTTTTATTTTTGGAGATCCGAATATTAGCTCATTTCTTGCCGTCTCATTAAATTCAGTTTTTTATCCACTTATAGGTTTCAACGGATCGTATCCGATGTTAACGTTGGTACTGGCTGGCACAATTGTGGTAACATTATCCTCCTTTTTCCAAAATTTGTTTACTGATTGGAAAAAGATGGGGGAATCACAAGAAGTAACTCGTGCCTTCCAAAAAGAGATGCAAAAAGCTCGAAAAGAAGGAAATACTAATAAAGTAAATAAATTAATGAAAATGCAGCCACAAATTATGAAAAGGCAAACAGAAGCATCAAGTGGTATGATGAAACCAATGTTTTTCTTATTTATTTTCATTGTTCCAATTTTTATGTGGCTTCGATTTTTCTTAGGAAATCTTGAATATTTTTATTTCACTGTTCCTTGGGGATCTGGTATTTCATTATTTGGTAGGCCAATTGGATTTCTATGGCAAACCTGGCTATGGTTGTATCTTATTTTCTCGATGGTCTTTGGTCAAATCGTCCGTCAGGGATTAAAATGGATTTCATGGTCTGATTGGTGGAAGGAAAACAGAAAAAAAATAATTCCATCATTTAAATAGGATATTATGACAACAATAACCATCAGTGGAACTCCTGGAAGTGGAAAATCAACAGTTGCTACATTGTTAAAGGATCAACTTGATCTGCCCTATATTTATAGTGGAATGATTTTTAGAAGCCTAGCTGAAGAGCATAATATGAGTCTTGCTGAATTTGGATCATATTGTGAAAAAAATCCAGATATTGATAAAGAAATTGATGAAAAACAAGTTGAAATACTAAAAAGAGGAAATGTCATTTTAGAAGGCCGTCTTGCTGGCTGGCTGGCTTATAAGAACAATATAGCTGCTTGTAAAGTTATGATAGATGCAGATGTTGATATCAGAGCCAAGCGGATTGTGAAAAGAGAGGAAGGATCTGTAGAAGAGCGTAAAAAGGAAATGTTGAATAGAGAAGAAAGTGAAATAAAACGATATAAAACATATTATAACATTGATTTAAAAGATATCTCAATATATGATCTTACTATTGATTCATCAGAAAAAACCGCTGAAGAAATTACAGAATTAATTCTTCAGTTTTTAGATCATTAATCATTTGAAATACTTTTATATACCAATTTTTATGTGTGATACAGGTGAAAAAAAGTAATAATATCTTTCCAGCCGATATTGTTCGTAAGCGTTTGATTAAAACACATGCTATTACCAATGTCCATTATGGTAAACAGCCAAAAGATCGAACTATCGAAGAACTGCTTGATGCAGGAGTATTTTTAGTTGATAAAACAAGTGGTCCAACTTGCCATCAGATTGATTCCTGGGTTAGAGAAATGCTCCAATGTAAAAAAGTGGGTCATGCTGGAACTTTGGACCCAAATGTAACTGGTGTCCTGCCCATTGGTGTTGGTAGAGCAACTCGCGGGCTTCATGTGTTATCAAAAGCAGGAAAAGAATATGTGGCAATAATGAAGTTACATGCACCTGTTAATCAAAAAAAGATACGAGAAACATTTGATTCTTTTGTTGGTGATATTGTTCAGCTGCCACCTGTTCGTTCTGCAGTTAAACGGGTGAGAAGAACAAGGCATATTTACTATATTGAGCTATTGGAAATAGATGAGACTGAAGTCCTATTTAAAGTGGGTTGTCAAGCCGGAACGTATATTCGAACATTGTGTGTTGATATCGGCAAAGAACTTGGGTGTAAAGCACATCTTGCATCTTTGCGAAGAACAAAAGTAGGTTCTATAACTGAATCGGAACTGGTGACCCTTCAAGATGTAAAAGATGCTTATGTTTTCTTTACTGATGATGGCGATCCAGATGAATTAATTAAGATACTTCACCCTATTGAAATCCTATTTGAAAGCATGCCAAAAATAATTATTAGAGATTCCGCGGTTGATGCCATCTGTCATGGAGCAGATCTTGCTCTTCCAGGCGTGGTTGAAGTTGATACACAAATTGAAAAAAATAACAATGTTGCAATATTGTCCCTTAAGCAAGAAATCGTTGCTTTTGGTAAAGCACAGCTTTCAACAGAGGAAATAATTCAGAAAGATAAAGGAGTCTGTGCAGTTGTTGATCAAGTTTTTATGAAAAAGGGAACGTATCCATCTATCTGGAAAAAACATTAAAAGTAATGGTTGTTTACCCCTGTTACATCATGTTATTGCCGAGGTGGCACAGCCCGGTACTGCGCGAGACTGGAAATCTCGTGGGAGCAATCCCTCAGGAGTTCAAATCTCCTCCTCGGCGTTTTTGATTATCTTTTTATTGTTTTGTTTATT
>CAZWQV010000036.1:0-21513 GCA_964636235.1 uncultured Thermoplasmatales archaeon | reverse complement strand
GATGGGGAAAGAAGGAAGAAATTAGGTGTCTTTCTCCCATCGATCCAAATTACTTTGTTTGTAGAAGTTTTTCCAAGCGTTTTTAACTTGGTTTCCAAATGTCTCCACTGTTTATATCACCCAATTTAGAAATAATATAACTTCCATAAAATATCTTAATCTAGGTTAATGAAAGTAAAAAAGCTATATTGATTTATTATTTTTTTGGTTGTACGATTTCAACACTTTCAATGATGATATCTTCCACCGGCCAGTTCATCAAATCATATTTTTTACCAACTGCAACTGATCCAATAGCTCGAACAACATCCTTACCATCAATAACTACACCAAAGACGGGGTAGTTATCATCAAGGCTGGGTTGTGCGCCATCACAGATATAGAATTGACAGGTCAAATTGGTATCATATACTGATGGACCGATTCCAATCGCTCCATCAATATGACGTGCCTCTGGATTGGTTTCCAGATCAATGGGCGCATATATCGGTGGTTTATAGGTTCCATTAGGGTAATATCCGCCTCCTTGAATTAATCTACCTGGTATTATTCGATGGATTACGAGGCCATCATAAAAGTTGCTATTTGCATATTTAATAAAATTTTCAACCGTGTTTGGCACCAAGTCTTGGTATAGTTCAAGTTTTATATTTCCCATGCTAGTGTTAATGTAAGCAATGGGATTATCACCAGTTGCTGGTGGATTGTTATTATTGTTGTTATTATTTTCTTCAACACAACCACTAACAGTAAGCATTGAAAAGATTAATAAAATCAAAATTATGTTTTTGTTATTCATGCTCTTTCAAAAACAGTAAGAATACTTCTAAAATAAAAAGGTTATGCAAACAATAATAAAAAAAAAATAAAATAAAGTGGGATTACTCCACTTTTGTAAACCGTTTTCCAAGTTTTTTCATAACTTTTGGAAGAGTGGTATATTCCATATCTGCCATGGGAAGCCTATGTGGTTCAAATGGTCCCAATCGGCGCATGTAATCAGTAATTCGTAATGCTTGATATCTTATACGGTCAAATGCTGGATCATCAAACAAGTCCACTGGATCATTAATCATACCATTTTTAAGTTGAAATCCAATGGCAATAACTCGAGGTGGTCCATCAAACCGAGTGCAAGTTGCATCTTTCACTGCCACAGGAAGAAGTGGCCCGTTATGAGAGCCACGCATCCAACCAGATACAAGATGAACGTTGGTAAAGCCTTCCAGGATTTCACCCACTGCAGGCAGACCTGATTGCCCTCTCACTACTGCCGCAGGATCGTCTTTTCCTACGTATTCACCTGCGATTTGATACAGTTTCTCAGTTGAAATCACTGATACCGGTTCATCTGCAGGAAGTTTTGAGCTTTTCTTTGGATAAACACGTTTAATTACAAACCGAGATTTGGCTCCAATTAATGCAAGTAAATCATACATCTCTTCTGGTGTTTTCAGCATCACTGATTTATGTTCTTCAATATCCCATACTTCAAATACAAATCCATCATGAATAGATGGATCAATGATTAAACCGGCGGTGTTAAAAGGATCAGCAAATATTTTGTAAATAGGATAATTAAAAGCACCCGGTTCTGTCTTATCCATCATAAAAACGATCACTGGTTCAGCTTTACGTTCTGTAAATTCCATTTCAGCAACACCAGGCCCCATCCCTTTTACATTTCCAGAAAATGCATCACATAATAGATCCTGTCCTGCCCCATAAAGACCTAAATCTCGGGCTTTCTCTGTTGCCTCACAAAACGTATCCCATGCAAGTTGATGAACTTCTTTGGCATCAATCCCATTTGTATGAGTCATGATAAGTTCAAGATCATCTCCACAATGAGTTACATGGAAGTCTGCGATAAGTTTGGATCGTTTTGCGTCAATTAATTTTTTATATGCTATTTTTTCAAGATCGGGATGAACCATTGCATGGCCAGGCCATCCTCCGACATCCGCTTTAATGACACTAAATGTAGTCTTCATCTTTAAGCCTCCACACTGAATGGTATCTTACAAATATATTTAAAAGGTTTGCATAAATGAGTCGTAAAATATAAATTTCATTGTATGATGGGTGTGTTTAGTTGTGAGAGTATGAGTTTACAAATTTATAATTCATTGACCCGCCAGAAAGAAGATTTTACCCCTGTTGAACCAGGAAAGGTAAAAATGTATGTCTGTGGTATGACAGTTTATAGTGATGCTCATATCGGTCATGCCCGAACATATTTTGCGTTTGATGTAATTAGAAATTATCTGAAGTATAAGGGATTTGATGTCTTATACGTGCAAAATGTCACTGATGTTGATGATAAAATCATCAATACTGCTAATCAAAAAAACATTGATGCATTGGATTACTCCTGTCAATGTACAGACCTTTGTTTAAATGCACTGGATGATCTAGGGATTAAACGAGCAGATATCTATCCAAAGGCATCTGAAGAGATTCCTGAAATGATTGCTATGATCCAGCAGCTTATTGATAAGGGATTTGCTTATGAAGTTGATGGAGATGTGTATTTTTCGGTTGAAAAATTTCCATCCTATGGAAAAATATCTGGCCAAAACATCGAGGAATTAAAAAGTGGTGCTCGTATTGAACCAGGCGATAAGAAACGTTCTCCACTTGATTTTGCCCTTTGGAAAGCAACTAAACCAGGTGAGCCATTTTGGGAAAGTCCCTGGGGTCATGGCCGACCCGGTTGGCATATTGAATGTTCAGCTATGAGCAGTAAATATCTTGGTCTTCCATTTGACATTCATGGAGGAGGAATGGACCTTCGTTTTCCACATCATGAAAATGAAATCGCTCAAGCGGAAGCTGCGACCGGTAAACCTTTTGCCCGGTATTGGATGCACATTGGTCTTTTGACCATAGATGGAGAAAAAATGAGTAAATCCATTGGAAATATCATCAATATTTGTGATTTGCTTAAAGAATGGGATTCTGAGGTGGTACGTTTTTTCTTTGCTCAAACCCATTATCGACATCCACCTGATTTTAATGAAACTGCACTTCAAAATGCAAAGAAAGGAACCATTCGTATTCATCGATTAAAAGATAGATTGGAAGAGCTTTCTGATCCAAAGGCATGCCTGACCGAGGGATCTGAAACATCTGTTGATGATCAAGTCTTTCATGAGATTGTCACTAATTTTAAGGAATCGTTTGAAAAAGCAATGGATGATGATTTCAATACTCCAGAAGCAATAGCGGTCTTGTTTGATTTTGTGAATAAAGTAAATAAACATCTTGAGGAACATCCAAATCCCTCATTGCATTCTGTTCAGTTTGCTTTGAATACCTTAGTTGAACTAGGAAAGATACTTACCTTATTTCAAGATGAAAAACAAACTGATGATGCATCAGTTATTACTGCATTAAAAGAAGTACTTCAAAAATATAATCCAAATACGGAACAAAAAAACACAGTTGAAGATCTGATGGATGCGCTACTTTCTTTAAGGCAACAGGCTCGAAAAGAAAAGAATTGGTCGGTTGCTGATGGTATTCGTGATGATATCAGCTGTCTGGGTTTTGAAATTCAGGATACCTCTGATGGAGCAGTTTGGAGAAAAATCTAGTAGATACTAAAAAAAATATTAGAATTGCCCAATTTAGATGAATAAATTGGGCAATTCATATAATAAGGGAATAAATCTTAAATTATGGAAAATATTTGAAGTAAATACTCTTTGTTTTGACATAGAAACTATGAGAGGATCGGACCAAGGACTTTCATTACCATACATGTCTTTTGCTTTTACTTTTATTTCATAAGATCCTTTTATAGACCAACTATGAGAAAGATTACACTGTTCCCCTGATCCATAAGGACCTTGCCAATCACTATCTGTCCCATCACCCCAGTCAAACAAATAGTATATTGGATCGTCATTTGGATCTGTTGTACTAGTTATATAGTAGTATTCTTTCCCAATTTCAGCCTGCGATGGTCCATTTGGTTTCAAAGGTTTATTAGGTGGTTGTAAATCATCTCTAAAAAGGTCAGGTATTGAGTAAGAATGATAACCTAGTTCAAATTCTTCTGATAAATTAAAGATTTTTACTTTATCGTAATTATGAAAATGATAAAGATAAATCAAGTTGTTTTTTAGATCATATACGGTTGAATATTGGGTGGGATATGCTCCTTCCTGATGAACTGCATCTAGAACAGATGCGCAAAATTCAACTGAAAGATCTTCAACCGGATGATTATCAAACATCTCTAATGCTGTGTTATATCTTCCGCTAGGATAGGGGGGATCAGGATGTTGTGATAGATAAAAATTAGTTGCTACTTGGTAATAATTAGATTTAAAATGAATTATATCACCTTCAACAATAATTGAATTACCGTATTGATCACCGATTAAAATTTGAGCGTTTTCTAAGATTTTTAAATTGTATTGGTCCAGAACTGTTAATGCTTCATCACAGCTTTCACAGGTGTCCATTATATAGTCAATTAAATGACCGTTGAAATATGGTTTATCTGCTGAATCTTTTACTTCAAGATATGGTGTTGCTAAACCATCCCAAAACAATCCTTTTTCATTTACTCCTCCTTGAATTCTATAATTACCGGAATATCCTACGATAACCTTTCCATAGGTACTTGCTGTTGGAGGGTAAAAATAAATATAGGTATCAGAAATGGAATAGTCCTCGTTGTTTCCACCATATGCGCAGGTGTCATTTGAAGCATGGAAAACAGTACATGATAGGACGAGGGGGCTTGTGATTACTATTAATATCATAAAACTTACAATGCCAACCTTTTTCATACAATAAAATATCAATATAAAAATATATTAAGCTTATTCTGAAAAAATTGTTCAATTGGAAAAATTTTTATATAAATAATTACCATATGTACAATAATGATTAAGATTGATAGTAATGATAAAAAAATATTACATGAATTAGACACAAATTCTAGACAATCCATCCAAAGTATAGGACGAAAAGTAGGGCTTCATAAAAACGTGGTTCTCCATAGGATTAAAAGATTAGAAGAGCAAAATATTATTAAAAACTATTTTACAGTTATTGACTCATCAAAATTAGGGTACAGAAGCTATCGATTGAATATTCAATTTCAAAATACAAATGATGATATCATTAATGATTTCATCAATCATTTTGTTAATTATAAAAATACTTGGTGGGCAGTCTCAACAAAAGGAATCTATGATTTTTCGGCTGCTATATGGGTAAAGAATATTAAAGAATTTCAACGTTTTTGGGAGAATACTCAAAATAAATATCATTATTACATAAGAAAACAGATTTTTTCATTATATTTGGAATTATTTACTTTAAGACATTCCTATTTGAAATTGGAAACATATGATAAATCTGATAGAGCAATTTATGAAATCGCAGGAGGCGCAGAATCTATTAAAACAGATGATATCGATCTGAATATTCTTCACTTGATGGCAAATAATTCAAGAATACCAACCATAGAATTAGCAAACAAGTTGGAAGTGTCAACCCCAACGGTTAGAAAAAGAATTCGAAATTTAATAAACCTAGGTGTAATCCAGGGATATAGGATAAATATTGATTATGCAAAAATGGGTTATGACATGTTTAAAATCGATTTGTATTTAAATGATTATACAAAAAGGAGGATGATTCTTGATTTTATTGTCACAAATCCTCGCCTTATCTATATCAGTAAAACATTAGGATATGCCGATATTGAATTTGATCTAATTGTTGAAAATGAAGCGCAACTACATAGTATTCTTGAAGCCATAAACAAAAAATTTCCTGGTCTTATTAAATATTATAATTTTATTCACGAATATAAGGTCCATAAATTAGATTATATGCCAATTGAAAAATTAATTTATCAATAAATGAAAAATGAAATAAGAAAATAAAAAAATGGATTTATTTTCCGTGACCATGATTTGCTCGAATGCTAGGTCGAACTTTTTCCGCACCTTTTCCTCTGTGTTGCAAGCCACGACCTCTTTGTCCTGCACTTGTTTTTCCTCGTTGTACTCGTCTTTTATTTGCTGGACTACCAATCCAATTGATTTTTGGATCACTTTTGATGACAGGGTGATGGGGATCTACTAAGATAACCTCATAAAAATGGTTTTTTCCATCATCTCCAATCCAGTATGAGTTAAGGATTTCTAAATTTGGAAAATGTTTTGATGTTCGTTCTTCTGCTATTCGCTGAGTGCTTTTTGCCATAGTTATTTTTGTAATACCCATTTTTGATGGTTTTCGACCGCCTTTTATGGAATGCTTGCGAAGACTGCCTCGACGGACGCGTGCTCGTACCACAATATATCCTTGTTTTGCTTTATAGCCTGCGGCGCGGGCTCTATCAATACGGAGTGGTTTATCTACTCGGAGAAAGTTTTTTTCTTTTCTCCATTGAATTAACCGTTGTTGCTGTGGTGATAAATAGGTGGTATCCGGTTTTTTCCATTGGTCTCTTACATGTTGGTACATACTTTTTGACATATCATTAACACCAGTGTTACTTACGAATAGTGGAAGCATAGGAAAGAAGGTTTTTTATTTAAAGCTTTTGTACAATAGGCAAGTATTTTCTAATGAATCTGTGGGTTGTTTAAATGTTTATGTGCTAAAATCGTGTTTTTTTGTCATCATACTTAAAAATGAGAAGATTATTTCCGTTGCGTGGAGGTTTCACTGACATGGACCATCTATTTAATAAGAAAATGGAAACGTTATCAAAGGCGAAAATAAAGGAACATCAATTAAAACAACTAAAGAAAACGGTGTATCTGGTTTATGAACAGGTTCCATTTTATCAGAAAAAGTTCAAAGAACTTAATATCAAACCAGAAGATATCAAATCCCTTGATGATATTCGTAAACTTCCATTCACCACCAAAAGTGATCTACGGGACAATATGCCTTATGGCATGCTTACCGCCAGTCTTGATGATTGTGTGGAACTTCATGCTTCATCTGGTACCACAGGTATTCCCGTGACCGCTTGTTATACCAAAAATGATATTGCTGTATGGTCTGAGGTGATGGCTCGTTGTTTGTCTATGTCAGGGCTGACGAAAAAAGACATTTTTCAAAATCCCATCCCATATGGTACTTTTACTGGCGCATTTGGATTTCATTATGGTGCTCAACAGATTGGTGCCATGATCATTCCATCAGGAAAAGGTCAATCCGAGCGGCAAATCAAATTGATGGATTATTATGGAACCTCGTTTATTTCTGGGGTTGCATCATATATTATCAGGCTTGGCCAAGTCGCCCAGGAGATGGGAATAGATCCTAGAGAGTTAAAGGTTAAAAATGGGTTGTTTGGAGCGGAAATGTTCACGCCAGGTCTTAAAAAAAGGATTATGGAAACCTGGGAAATGGATGTGCATGATATCTATGGGCTGACTGAGATGTGTGGACCGGGTGTTTCCACTGATTGTGATCAACATGATGGTCTTCATTTATGGGAGGATCATTTCATTGTGGAATGTCTGGATCCTACCACGCTTGATCCGGTTGGATTCGAAGAAGAAGGAGAACTGGTAATTACCACTATTACAAAAACGGGTATGCCATTGTTAAGGTATCGAACCAGGGATATTGCAAAATTATATGATCAAGCAGTCTGTGAATGTGGTCGAACCCATGTGAAACATACCACGATTAAAGGCCGAAGTGATGATATGATTATTATCCGAGGAACAAACATGTATCCAGGTCAAATCGAATCAGTTCTCATGAAACATCCGGAGGTGGGTGGAAATTGGCGGATGATTCTATCAACTACCAATGAGATGGATAATTTGACCGTTGAAGTGGAAACAAAAGAGCAGCTCACCCAGATTGATTCTATGAATTTAGAAAAGCAACTTATAAATGATATTAAAGCAGTACTTGTGTTCACTCCGCAGGTGGAGGTATTGCCACCAAATACGATTCCTGAAACAGGTTTGAAGGCAAAAAGAGTGATTGATAATAGAGAGAAGGAATAAACATATGACCGATGCAGTATTAAAACAGAAAGGTGCACTTGCAGAAAATGAAGTGAAAGATTTTCTGAAATCATATGGTATCAACACTACGAATTATGTTGTGATCACCTCAAAAAAAGAAATTGAGGACCTGGATCTTCATTATCCAGTGGCATTAAAAGTATGTTCCAGGAAGATCTTACATAAAACAGATGTGAATGGGGTACAAATAAATATCAAATCCAAAGAAGAATTATTACATGCATTTGATGATTTTCATAAGCGTTTTCCTAAGGAAAAATTACTTGTTGATGAAATGGCTGAAAAAGGTGTTGAGGC
Organism: uncultured Thermoplasmatales archaeon; assembly: GCA_964636235.1. GTDB lineage: Archaea > Thermoplasmatota > E2 > DHVEG-1 > DHVEG-1 > EX4572-165. The sequence continues at coordinate 13,186 of CAZWQV010000036.1, read as the reverse complement.
AATCATTGGTCTAGTGCAAGATCCCACCTTCGGATTGTGTATTATGTTCGGTATAGGAGGCATCTATACTGAACTATATCAAGATGTATCGTTCCGAGTAGTTGAAATAGATAAAAGCGATGCCATTGAAATGGTCGATGAGGTAAAAGGAAAAAAACTGTTGGAAGGATTTAGAAACATTAAAGCAAATAAAGAAGAAGTGATTGATTTATTGTTAAAGGTTTCAAAAATTGGTCAAACTCATATGCAATCAATTGATCAAATGGATTTGAATCCTGTATTTGTATATGAGGATAGCATTTGTGTTGTGGATGCAAAGTTAATTGTGAAATAAAGAGGTGTAATAAAGTGATGTCTGCTAAAATGAATGATTATAAAATTAAAGATTTAAATGAACATGAATATGGACGTAAGGAAATCATTCTTGCTGAAAAAGAAATGCCAGGTCTGATGGCAGTTCGTGAAAAATATGGACCTGAAAAACCCTTGCATGGTGCCCGGGTGATGGGTAGTCTTCATATGACCATTCAAACCGCAGTTTTGATCGAAACATTGAAAGAGCTGGGAGCAAGCGTACGTTGGGCTAGCTGTAATATCTATTCCACCCAGGATCATGCCGCCGCTGCGATTGCGAAAACCGGAACACCGGTCTTTGCTTGGAAGGGTGAAACCCTGCGTGATTACTGGTGGTGTACTCGAAACGCATTGGATTTTGGTGATGGAAAAGGACCGCACTTGATCGTAGATGATGGCGGTGATGCCACCCTTATGATTCATAAAGGAGTTGAAGTTGAAAAAAATCCGGAACTGCTGGATAGAGATTATAGTAATGAGGGTGAAGATTATCGGGAACTAATGGTTTGTTTAAAGGAAGTATATCAACAGAATCCAACCTATTGGACCAATCTAGCCAAGAATGTAAAAGGAGTCTCTGAAGAGACCACAACTGGCGTTCATCGACTGTATCAGATGAAAGAAGAGCAAACTCTGCTTTTCCCCGCTTATAATGTGAATGATTCAGTTACTAAAAGTAAATTTGATAATTTGTATGGTTGTCGAGAAAGTTTGGCTGATGGCATTAAAAGAGGAACAGATGTGATGGTAGCCGGTAAAATTGTGGTAGTCTGTGGTTATGGCGATGTTGGGAAAGGATGCTGTCAGAGTATGAAAGGTTTCGGTGCCCGGGTATTAGTAACTGAAATTGATCCTATCTGTGCTCTGCAGGCTGCAATGGAAGGGTATGAAGTGGTGACCGTTGATGAGGTAGTCTCTCATGCGGATATTTTTGTCACTGCAACAGGAAATCGGGATATTATTCGAGTAGATCATATGGAAAAGATGAAGGATGGTGCTATCGTATGCAACATTGGTCATTTTGATAATGAAATACAGGTTGAAAAATTAGAAAAATACCCAGGCATTCGAGAGGAAAACATTAAACCTCAGGTGGATAAATTCATATTCCCTGATGGTCATAGCATTATTTTATTATCCCGTGGAAGACTAGTGAATCTTGGTAATGCAACCGGTCATCCAAGTTTTGTGATGAGTGCTAGTTTTACCAATCAATGTCTTGCACAAATGCAGCTGTGGAAGAAGGATCATGAAATCGATGTCTACATGCTTCCAAAGACCCTGGACGAGGAGGTCGCTCGTCTACATATTGATAAACTTGGGGTTCATCTTACAACGCTAACTGAGGAACAAGCTGCCTATATCGGTGTCAATGTGAAAGGCCCATACAAACCTGGGTTTTATCGATATTAGAAAGGCTGATGACCTTAGAAATAGCCAAGCTCTTTGGCTATTTTTCTCCATGCTCGGGAAAGTTCGCTTACTTTATAATCATCTATTACTTTGCTCATAAATAAAATATGTGCACACCATACTATATAAATTTGTCGAATTCATTTTCGCAATTTGCCGTTAAAATAACGCTTAAAAGCAAGAATGAATTAACCATTTAGAAAAAAATATCATCCAACAAGAAACTGGTTGAAAAAAAATGATCACGCTCATTGGAACAGGACATGTCTTTAAGTTGTCGAGCCAATTATTAAATATTTTCGATTCCATCAATCCAGATGTACTCTGTGTCGAACTGGATAATCAACGCTATCAATCCTTGATGATGAAACAGCACGATCCTGAACAGTATAAACAAGCCGCAAAAAACCTTCCCTACATTTACCGCAGACTTGCAGGTTTTCAGGAAGAAATGGCCAAACGATATGGTGTACAACCCGGCGATGAAATGCTTACCACTATCAACTATGCCCATACCCATCAAATTCCTCTTGTCTGTATTGATATGCATGCACAAAACATGTTTAAAAAAATGATAAAAGATATGTCATTATCTGAAAAAACCAGATTCTTTTTATCCGGCATCGGTAGCATCTTCGTCCCCAAAAAAAACATTGACAAAGAAGTAAAAAATATTACCAACAACGTGGAATCATATCTTTCGATCATTGGAAAGAAATTTCCCACCATCAAAAAAGTATTAATCGATGATCGAAACACCTACATGGCTAACAATCTTCTCAAACTTCATCAAAATTATGACAACATCATCGCAATTTTAGGTGATGGTCATATCAAAGGTATAGAAAACCTGCTTTTAAAAAATAATATTACGCCGAAGATTATTCGATTAAAGGAATTACAAGAAACATATAGTAAAGAACCTGAAGATCAATCATCAGCATCTTTTCATGTGGAATATCAACCATTTTCTGAAGAAAAATAAAAAAAGGATGTTTTTAGGATTTTATGTATTACATATATGTTTTATTTAGCAATAAATTCCTTGCCGCTTTCCGTTATTTCCACTTCATCATCGGTAACATATTGTAAGAATTTCATTTTTACTAGATCGTTAATGATTTTATTTATTTCATCATCACTTAAATTAAGCATTCTTTTAGCGGTATCAAAATCCACATTTTCCTGATGAATAAGCTTTAAAAACGAGTATGATTTCTCATGTTCTTCCAATAGACTTGCTAGATCCATCGGAGATGTCTCAGTAATACCTGATAGATTTTCAACATATCTTCTCATAGCATGTTGCAAATCTATTTTATCAAGTTGATTCCCTTCTTTATCAAAAAGCTCGACCTGTTTTGACTCTGGATTATAATTCCATTTACTAACTGATCCCCAGGTATAACCAAGTGGATTTTCTTTCACACCTTCTTGTTGTTTTTCTTTTTTTCGTTTCCTTCTGTTAAATGCAAAATGCTGCTCCGATTGAATTTTCTCCAGATCAACACCGAGATCATTTATTTTTCGAATACTATCTTTCTTAAGATGATTTTTGATTTCGGTTATAAAATAAAGACCTGATTCATCGCTAAGATCATCATATACTACTCGAACCAATGATTCAATCGCTCGAGCAATCTCCATGGTATGAAGTCTTGAAAAATCATCTGTAAACGTAACTTGTATCCCACCACCCATCAGAGCGGTTTTTTTAATTTCAATGTTTTTAAATAAAGAGAACTGAGATTCTAAATCATTAATGGCCTCAGTTAATACATCTTCAGCAAATTTTAAGGAAGTTCTTCTACTTGATACTGTGTAAAGTGATTTAATAAAATCTTCAACTGTGTGTTTCATTTCTTCCATAATCTTTACCTCATTTTATATATTAGATTTCTTTAATAGATGAAATCGCATGTTCCATTTGTTTGGTTTCTTTTGTACCATCAGATAAGGGATTTTTGATTGGTAGGGTAAAGGCTACTGTTGTTCCCATACCACTTCCAGGACTTTTTACTTCGATGATTCCACCATGACGTTCAACAATCCGTTTACAAATAGACATACCAAGCCCACTTGATTTCAAGGTAGAGTTTTGAGTATTTGCCCGATAGAAATCCTTGAATACATTTTGTAATTGATGTTCAGTCATGCCGATACCATCATCTATAACACTAATTTGTATAGATGATTCATCTGGTTTTTCACCAACGATGAAAACAGATCCTTCTTCTTTTCCATATTTAATAGCATTATCGAGTAGATTTACAATAAGTTCATTAAACCTAGTCTTATCTGCCTCAATTTGGACTCCATCTTCAACTTGTGCTGAAATAGCAATGTTTTTTTCATTTTTCATAATGAAATTGGTACTAACAATAGTATCAATTTCTTCTTTCACATTAATTTTCTCGAAATTAAATTGAATATTTGGCGAATCCAGTTTCGCCAGTTCAATAGTGTTAACGATTAAATCTTGCATATAGCGAACATTTCTCATCAGTACATCTATGATTTCATGGCATTCCATCTTTTCAGCTTTTTTCCTGAGAACTGGGAGAAGATTAATCAGGGGGTTAAGCGGGTTTTTCAAATCATGACCCAACTGATTGATGAATTCATTTTTTTGTTTCATCACCTGTTGCAACTGATCGGTTCTTTTTTTTACCAAGGTTTCAAGTTTATTATTTAATGCTACCAGCATCTCTTGTGAAAGTTGATATTCCCGTTCTGATTTTTTTTGGACAGTAATATCTTCGAAAAAAATCACATATTCAACATTATTCTCGCTTGGGATTATGCTTCCGTATAAACGAACCGGGAAATACGTGTCATTTTTTCTACAAAAATAAGTTTCAATATCTAGAATACCTGTTTGTTTAAATGATTCTATTTCTTCTTTTCTAATATCATAGAAACGAGTTGGCCAAAATGGATCTGGAAAGCTATACTGGGTAAATTCTTCCTTATCAAATCCCGTTAAACCACATACTTTTGAATTGACATCAATATATTTATGATCCTCTGTAAAAGAGAATATGCCAATATTAGCATTTTCTATGAATTCGCTGAATTTTCCCTCACTCATCGAATATATGAACCCTCCTGAAGAGTATTCTCATGGTTAATTTTATAAATCGTTGTTTGCCGATTATTAAAAATATCGTATTGTTTTTTCATGTATAAATGTTATGTTAAAAAAAAAGTATTAAGATAATTGTCACAATTGTTAATTGTATATATATTTGTTTTTTCTTACTTTTATGTAAAAATAATTTACAAAAAAACCCTATAAATTAAATCATATTTTCTATATATAACTTAATATGATTAAAATAGAATAATTTACTTTAAACTATTAATTTTTTCATCAAACGTCCAAAAAAACAGAGAAAATTATTTAATATTGTTACTATTTTGTTATATAAAGAGGAATAATATAAAATTAGGGGGTGTAAAAACCAAATGAATAAAGTAAGTATAATTGGGGCAGTTTTTATGTGTGCGTTGTTATGTGGAAGCAGCGTTTTTCTTCCAGCAACAAATGCACTGCATATTCAACAAAACAAAATACAAGCAATCCTTAATGAAAAACAACTACTTTCAACAGATATGGATTCAACAAATAGGCCAATTCAACGAAGTGAAAATGATCCCTTTATCCTAGATGATCAGGATTCTGATACCACAACAAATCAAGAAGAAGAAAATGATATGGGATATAACTCTGATGTATCAAGTCGAATACGAAGTGCAGCTGCAATCTATATTGGTGAACCTATTGATGAAAAACCAGGGAGAACCAGGCAGGGAACCCTTGACCCGGCTGGTAGAGACGATGAGGATTGGTACCGGTTTTGCGTCTGTGAAGGCCAACAAATGCAATTATCCTTTTCATCAACTGCAGGATATACGGCATATTTAGCAGATGAAGAAGAAATCAACCTTGGCCAAAGCTTCACAGCGGAACGGACGGGTTGGTATTTTGCTCGTGTCTTTGCCGATGAGGGAGCAAGTGCTGGAAGTTACACATTAGATATCAATCTTGCCAATCAAAATGATGCAGGGACTGGTTCTGATGCAGGTAACAATATCAATGCAGCAACTAGTATTTCATCAGGATCCTATGTTGGGTATATGAGCTATCAGGACGTAGAGGACTGGTATAGTTTTCAAGTATCCTCTGGTCAAGGCATCAAGGTAGCTGTTGAACCACTTGATGATTCAGATTATGATATTCACTTATACAATCCCAATAATCAGCTGGTGCTTTCTGAAAAATACTATGGGGAAGATGTGCTTGAGTACCCTGCTGATGTATCGGGTACTTGGAAAATAAAACTTGATATCTTCCCAGGTTGGGATGCATCAAAATGGCCAGATAACTATTATCTTTATGGATCTGGCCCATATGAACTGAGCCTGGCACTTGGTGGAACCTATGAATTACCACCCACGCCTGAGGCACAACCACAGATCACTCCTGTTCCAAATACCTTTATCATCAATGATGATCCAACAGGTGTAGCGGATGAATATGCATATCTTGCGGCGGTGCCAGCGGCTAATTATCTTTCCAATGGAGAACGGTTCGTGTCACCAATCGTTTACCAAGGTAATGATCAGCAAACCAATTGGTTTGGAACGGTTGATGATACCACTCAGTATTTACTTGATGACTGGCAAGCATATCTTGATAGACATGATGTTACTGCTACAGAATATGTGCTTTCAAATGATCCAGTACAAGCAGCAGCTGATGTTGCTACTACATTCTGGCAATCAGCAAACACTGCTGTTGTTGTCTGTGACGGAAGCAGCTTTGATGATACTGTGGAAACCGTATTTGATGATGATGTAACACTTAGCTCGAATCCTGAGATCTCCCGGTATTATCCTGGTGATTTCACATCATTTAATGATATTTATGCAGTGCCTATGTACATTGGAAAAGCTTATGGTGTTATCCATATGATCGCACTTGGTGAAGATTTTGAAGGAGACACCGGTCTTCTAACCCCGCGATATGAAGAGGTCAGATTTGATGATTGGCCGCATCCTTACGATGTAGATGGACCAGATTATGATACCTGGTATCCCATTACTAAAACAGGTTTGTGGATACCTGAGATAACATCTGAATCCGGTCTTGAGGAACTGCAGATCATAAAATATCCAGCGGATCGATATATCATCCCCATTGATAGCACGGATTGCAGTATCGAAGTATCCCTTGAAACCGATCAACCAACAAATCTTATCGCATATCTAGTAGATCCTATGGGAAACATCCGTCGACCGACAATTCCTATGTGGAATGGTGGTGAAATCAAACCTCTTCACTGGTGGAATGGTGGACACTGGGAAGAAAACTTTGATGAATATCGAAACTGGATTATCGAACCACACACTGAATGGTCCTTTGATCTTCATTATCCTATGCAAGGAGATTGGACTCTTATCGTGGTTCCCTATTTTGATTACCCAGATCATTATGCCTCATTTGATGGAACATATCATCTCACAACCAACATTAGAAATCATGCTGACAGCAGAATCAATGCAGCCATATCAGCTGCAAATGCTGCCGTGATCGCATCCATGAATCATTATCCACTTCTTTATGTAACTGATTCCGATGTGCCAGCAGCAACCCAGCAGGCTATTAGCGCTCTTGGAATAAACTCATTTATCTTTGTGAATCTTAATGATGTGAGCAGTGCAAGTGTAACTGGCTCTGTTACAGAATTAAACAGCATGCAGGATATTGTTGATGAAATAAAAGCTAGTCAGTACTCTGAAAATTATATCACTATCACCTCGCTTGGATCTGGAAAGGGCTATTTTGCATCCGCAGCAATGATCGCAGCGTATCATACCAGCCCAGTGTTGAGTATTTCTGAGGCACCAGTTGCTTATGATGTGCTTGATAAAATGGTGAAATGGGAGGAGTACACTGGTGATCATTATCATGGCTGCAGGACCATGGGACATCTGCCCGCGATGACCGAGCCAATTAGTCTTACCAATCCACCCAGCCTCATTAATCTGGCATTATACTTTTTAACCCATAATCAACAACTTCCACCTATCGGCCTGGATCTCAAACTCCAATGGTATACCACCATTCATGATGAGATACGCAATATGGTAGATGGATATGGACTGGATGGACCTGGAAAAGAAGTGTTTATGTTCGTATCACCCCGTGATACCGATATGCCCTCGCATATCTCTAGGGTAATGATGGGAAACAAATCCTATGCTGGTCAAATCCCATTTAACACACCTGCGATGAACACCGCTCTTATCTGCCGTGATATCTTATATCCCGCACTTATCTATGCAAACCCTGGAAGAGATTACACCAGTGCAGTTCTAATGAATCACTGGGAGGATAATCCATGGAAAACAAATGATGGTGTCACTCACAATGATGAAGTCACCCGTGTTACTAAGGAATATTATTCATCCTATGGAAGAATCTTTGAAGGAAACACGATTTGGAGTGATATACTCAATAGATATAATGAAGGAACCAGTGTGATCTATCACAGCAGCCATGGAACCGGTGGATCTGGCATCTGCTGTATGTATGAAAACGTCAATGATCAATTCCCACTGATGGAGATGACCCATGAAAATCTGAAAGATTTCAACTGGTGGGATGGCTGGCGAGGCTATTATTTTGATGACCGGGTAACAAAATCACCCCGCGAAAACGGACGAGTTTGGTTTAATCCAACTGATGATCCCTATAACAACCTATATGATATCGTGCATTTCAAATACTGCGATCAACTCTTTGAAAACCTGCACAGTCAATTCACGCTCTGGCAATCCTGTACCACAGCACATAACTTCGGACCAGAAATCTATCTGGAACATGGATCCGCGCTTTTCTATGGTAACTCTAATACTGGTCGGTCTCCTCAGACTGATTTCCAGGATAGCTGGTGGTTTGAATACTTCATGGTCGATGGGGTGAGCATTGGCCAGGCGCAATCCGAGATACTCTGGTTGTTTGACCGGGATTATACCACTGGTGATCCCACCAGCATCTATGGCATCTCCTCAACCGATAGAGCCGATCAATATGGTAGTGGAGAAGGCCTAGTAAACACCTGGATTATCCTTGGAGATCCTGCCATGCAAATCTATAATCCAACCTGGACTGAACCAGTACCGGAAGGCATCTAAATCAATTCTTCCCTCTCTTTTTTTCTTTTTTTCATAGACAAAATTTAATAAAAAATTTTCATAACAATCTCAGTAAAATCATTCAGGGGTAAAATATGACACAATTTGAGGTTAGCGTTGTAATCAACAAACCAGTTAATATTGTAGTTGATGCACTGATGAACCATAAAAATTTTGTTTACTGGCAAACTAATCTTGAAAAGTTTGAAATTATAAAAGAAACAGAGGAAAAGGCCGGTTCTATTGCTCATCTTCATTACAATGAGAACGGTAAAAAGTATATAATGGAAGATAAAATGTTACATTATGAACCAAATAAGAAAATTATTTCTCAAGTATCTGGCGAGGGCATATCCGCTATTGTAGAAAATATAATTGTATCTTGCGGTGATAAAACTGAAATTACCTTAAAATGGTCAGGTAAAGGAAAAGGATTTCTTGTTAAGGTATTACTTCCATTATTGAAAGGAAAAATGATAAAGGAATCCACCAGAGAATTAGAAACATTTAAACATCTTGTTGAAACAAGAGGAAGTGATTTCAGCATTTCATAGATTTAATTTTTTTCTTTTATCCACCCGTTTTCAATAGCGCATTCATACAGTTTTTCATTGTGATCACCGATATAGACCATATCACCGACCTTATGTTTGGTTCGACTATTCCATTCGGTAAAAGATTTCACCACTTTGTATCTTTTAAGACCTGCTTTTGATAAATATGCAAGACTTTTATCACTCATGCCGCCCTTTCGAACCAGTTCTTTTTGCCGTTGCAGGCGAAACATGGTGTAATTGCCAGGGTAATCTTTGATTTGTTTTTTATCCATAAAAAAAATGGTATCAGCAACATTATCCATAAACGTTCGATCATGAGATACCGCAATAACAGTACCTGCATACATATGAAGAGCTGATTCTATTGCTTTTTTACTAGTCATATCCATATGATTGGTAGGTTCATCAAGAATCAAAAAATTATATGGTTTCATGAGAAGTTTCAACAATGCCAGACGAGCTTGCTCACCTCCGGAAAGCATGCCAACCGTGTTATAAACCTTATCATTTCTGAAATTGAACTGACCAAGAATGGCTTTGGCATCATTTTCATTTAAATCATGATGATCCTTTAGCACCTCAGCAACAAGCGTGTTTTCTTTTTTAAGAGAAAGATGACCTTGATCAAAATATCCCCATCGCACGCCACCGCTCATATGAATAGTTCCTTTATCAAGGGTTTCTTCACCTGTGAGCATCTTTAAAAAAGTAGTTTTACCACAACCATTCGGGCCAATCAAACCGATTTTTTGTCCAGAAAAAATTTCAAAGCTGGCATCATCCAAAATGATTTTATCATCAAATTGTTTACAAATACCCGTTCCATCTGCTATGTTTTTACCGGATTTAAACACATTTTGAAAACTAAATCGAAGCATATATTTTTTTAAAACCGGGTTTTCAATCTGTTTAATTTTTTCTAATCGTTTGAGTTTACTTTTTATTTGTTTATCATATCGGTTGCGGCGGGTCATTTTTTTAATTTTCATTTCTTGTTGTTTTTGCTTACTGACTGCTTTTTTATATTCATGATGTCTTTGTTGCAGTCGTATCCTATTTTGCTCTAGATATGTTTCGTAGTTGGCATCAAAGATTTCAATGTGATCTGCTTGAAAATCAAATACTCGGTCCACAAGATTATCAAGCAGGTATTCATCATGAGAGACAATTAAAACTGCAAAGGGCATGTCCACCAATCTGTTTTCCAGCCATTCAATGGTTTCAATATCCAAATGATTGGTGGGCTCATCAAGTAAAAGAAGATCGCATTGATCAGGCTGGACAAGAACTGATGCAAGAGCAAGTTTCTGTTGTTCACCACCAGATAAGTTTTTAATAGGTTCATCTGATGAAATCTCAGTGAATTTAATATTTTTTAATAGCTGATAAATTGCTTTGATCTTTACCTCATTTTTTTCCTGACTCAATCGTATTTGAAGTGCATTTATTTTATCCAGGATCATCTTGTATTGATCAGTTTCATAAATCGCTGGATCTTCCAGTTTTTTTTCATATGTTTTCAGTTGATGCTCTAGTTCAGGGTTTTGTGCCATGGTAGTAATGTATTGATCGACGGTTTGGTTGAGATTTTTTATGGGTGTTTGAGGTAGATTTCGTATGCGCAATGCATCCTTTATCCAGAGTTCTCCTTCATCTGGAACTAGCTCTTCGAGAAGAATGCGAAATAAACTAGTTTTTCCACAACCATTCGGGCCAATGATTCCAATACAATCTGTATTGTAAACATCAAAGGTGGTTTCTTGAAAAAGTGTTTTTCCACCAATGGTTTTGGAAATGCTGCCCGCTCGAATGATTGCTTCCATATTTTAACCCTACATTTGTTTCTCCTTGATAGAGGTATGGATTAAAAAAATCTGGTCAATTATTCAAGGCTTGATTTAATTTTTTTCACTTGCTCTAGTTTTCTTCGTGATTCTAGAAGACTGTTTGATGCGGTTTGATTGAGGATTTCTTCTTCGATGGCCTCGCTCATTGGTGTTTTGATGTTGTGTTTTATCAGTTCCATTAAATATGTAAATCCATCTGGATCCTTTTCATCCGTGTTTATCACACTATCAATGGTAAGTTTAGCCAGTTTTTCAGGGGTGATCTGATTGATGTTTCTTTTAACTGATGGATAGAATACTTTTTCAACACCATAAAAGTCTGATAGTGCTTTAATTTCAAATTCTTCCTCCATTCTTGTTAACATATCTCTTGCCTGCGTTTCTGTAACGGTATCTTTTAAAATCAATAAATCTCCATTGACATGTGTACCACCACTTCCTACCGGTACCAGCTCTGGTGCGCCACCAAGTTCATCGTTTTTTCGTGCCAGCTCCACTTTAAATGGAGTGCGTATGTTTGAGATGTGATTTTTTAATGATGATTTTATCTCTTTACTGACCTCATCCAGCATCGGCCCATATAAGAGGATGCCTACTTTTCCTAGTTTGATATCAGCGATTCTTTTATCCATTATATCTGATAAGTCTTCTGATGATGCTGGTTTTGCTGGTGGAGGATAATGGGTTTCAGTTCTCATTTTTTGTGATGACATTTGAGTATAGGCAGGTTTAATGAAATTGGGTGATGGCAAAGGTGTTTTTTTAACTGCTGGTGGTGCATATGATGGTGCTGGTTCAGGTTCTTGTTTTTTTGATTCTGGCGTCGTTGTTGATGTGTTTTTGATGGTTTGTTTCAATATTTCCTTTAGGTAATATCTATTAGGAACAAGCATGTAATAATTGATAAATTTAAATGTGTCTTTAATACTGAAATCAAAGGGTTTTGCTGTTTGATACAAGCTGTATAAATGCTGGTATTCAGCGAACGTGTAATGCTCATTTATTTCAGCCATGCTGAGTAAAAAATTGATATCCGCATAGGTTGTAATGGTGTTTGATAGTTCTTTTCTCACCGTGTTTGCACTAAAGGAATTAGAAAATAAAATAATCATACATGACTGCATGATAACTATGAGAAAAAGGTATGGCCATTGAGCAATGAGGGTTCTTAGCATCCAAATGGAAAGGGCAGGCATGATGAATAAAACGGCCAGATAAAAGCTGAAGATGAATGGTTTTACAAAGTTCCAAGTTAATGGTACTTTCCAAAGAGTTTGCTGGTTTTGTTGGATGATCCTTTGAAGGGATTTTTTTATTTCCGCAGGTTTTAACAATTGGGTAAATTCTTTGATGAAAAAGGGCACAGGAAGAAACAATAAACAAGTGACTGCAGGAATACTGATATCAAAGGTGGTCGGTATAATTATCCAATTATATTGGATGGAGAGAAGAATAAAAAATGATACCATGAAAATAATGGCCAACGATTGCATAAGAACCGATAGGTTTTTCTGAAGGCAGGATTCCACTCGATTGGTTATTTCTTTATGTTTTTCCTGATAAAATTTCAAGGTTTCTTTTTCATCTTTTCCGTGAAAAGATCGGATAAATGAAAATATTGCCGTGGGAAGTAAAAAATAAAATAGGATAAAACTGGTTAGAACCCAGTATTCAAATACATTTAAAAAATAAATAATGCCGAGAGTGAACGCGAGAAGGATGAAACCACCGATATAGGTGCTGCCGTTGATCAAAGAAAGTTGTCTATTGGTATGAACCGCACTCTGATCCACTATAGTCTGAAGCGCTTTA
>CAZWQV010000035.1:0-21553 GCA_964636235.1 uncultured Thermoplasmatales archaeon | reverse complement strand
TAGGCTAGTCAGGTCTTTACCCTGACTACAACCTGATAGTCCGCAGACTCATCCTTAGGCGCCGGAGCTTTCAATCTAAATGCATTCCAGCATCCTAGATCTATGGAGTATTATCCTCAGTTTCCCGAGATTATCCTCCACCTAAGGGCAGATTATCCACGTGTTACTGAGCCGTCAGCCGAGGGCCGAACCCTCTCGACTCGCATGGCTTAGTCGAATCCCAATAGCAGTGACCTCCGGCAGGATCAACCGGAATCATACACACTATTATTTTTTTTAAAATTAATTGGGAGAATTGGTGGGTGAATTAAATTTCACCATCACACATCGATCGTCGGATTTAAGAGTGCGATAAGACCCTAATGGCCTTTTTGTTTTCTTAAATCCCCATTAATATAATGTAACCCAGACAGGAAACGATCCAAGTCATGGAAAATTGATGAATATATTCTGTTGGATCAACCGGAATGGACTGGGCCATAAGTTGTGGGTTTAGATGGTATAGAATCATTGTATTTAAAGGTTACAGTCGTGACTGTATGCAATCTAGTATAACGTGAAATGTTTATTAGTTTTTTTCGTGAAAAACAAGGTTTTTTTAACTTTTTTAATATGATAGAGCACATCTGTTTGTAAAAATGAGTTGATTTTTCTTATTTTTCATTCATTTTTATTATTAATTTAACTAAAAAATAATTTATTTTTACTCAACTACCTTACAATAGTATAATTCTTTATAAATACTCTAGATTCATCATAGTACCTATGCAATAACTGATCATATTAATCAAAAAAATAATATTAAAAGGTGATGGTGTATACTGCGAAAAGATTTTAGATGGCTTGTTGATGTATGGGAAGAATCTTGCAGGGGTACCCGAGCGGTCAAAGGGGCAGGGCTTAGGACCCTGTGACGTAGGTCTTCGAGCGTTCGAATCGCTCCCCCTGCACTTGTTGGTATGAATTCTTTGGTGAACACCATGAAAATTATTGCGTTTACCGGTATGCCATTTTCTGGAAAAAGCGTTGCCGTAAGTATTGCGAAAGAACAAAATATCCCTGTAATAAGGATGGGAGATATTGTATGGGAGGAAGTAAAAAAACAAGGATTGCCTTTGAATAGTCGAACTGTTGGAAAAATTGCAAATGATATGCGAGAGCAAAAAGGAGGCGGCATCTGGGCAAAAAAGACGATTGAGAAAATAACCTTATCTGATATTAATGTACTGGTCATAGACGGTGTGAGAAATAAAGAAGAAGTAACATTGTTTAAAAAAGAATTAGGAGATGATTTTCAATTGGTCGCCATTAAAACCTCCGATAAACTTCGATATGAACGAGCATTACAGCGAAATCGAATCGACGATAGTCTTAATATTGATGAAATTAAAGAACGAGATGAAAGAGAAATAGGTTGGGGTATAAAAGAAATAATTGATAATGCAGATCTTGTTATAATAAATGATAATGGGTTGGAAGAATTTCAGAAAAAAATCATAGATATTTTTCATTCATTAATTAAACTAAATACCAATTTCAAACGATAACCTTATTTATTGATTGTTTTATGCTCAACAATGGTAACAGTTATGTTTGAAGCGAAAGTAACGGTTAAATTAAAAAAAGGTGTCTCTGATCCTGAGGGAACAAATACATTAAAAGCATTAAAATTGCTGGGTTTTGAAAATGTAAAACAAGCAAAAACTACCCGCACCTTTGATTTACTTATTGATGGGGAAAATAAAAATGAAGTTGAAAAAGAAGTTGATCAAATGTGCCAAAGATTGCTAATAAATCCAGTTATTCATGCCTATGATATTGAAATTGATGAAGTATAAAGAATGTGGGGAGTAAATTTGAAATTGGAAACATTTTTTACAAAAAAAACTGATGATTTTGAATGTTATGTTATTGATATTTTATCTGCATCCGATTTTGATTTGAAAGAATTATCTGAACATATGGGTCTGGCACTGAACATTGATGAAATGAGACAAATAAAAGAATATTTTCATCAGAAAAATCGAAATCCAACAGATATTGAATTACAGGCACTTGGGCAAGCGTGGAGTGAACATTGTTGTTATAAATCCTCAAAAGTACCATTAAAAAAATATGTGTTTGGTATTGAAGAGGAGAAAATTATTACACGGGAAGATGCAGGAGTCATTGAATTTGATAAGGATCATTATTATTGTGCTGCATTAGAATCACATAATCATCCTTCAGCTGTTGAACCATATGGTGGTGCTGCAACAGGGGTTGGAGGTATTGTGAGAGATATTGTTTGTATGGGTGCTCAACCAGTAGCTTATATTGATCCGTTATTTTTTGGTCCACTTGATTTACCACAAAAACAAGTACCTATTGGTACAAAACATCCTCGATTTCTTTTCAAAGGAGTAGTAGATGGAATCAGAGACTATGGTAATAGAATTGGGATACCAACTCTCTCAGGACAAGTAGTTTTTCATAAAGGTTATACTGGAAATTGTTTGGTCAATGTTGGCTGCCTAGGCATAATGGAAAAAAAGGAATTAATTCACAGTAGAGCAAAAGCACCCGGAAATATTTACATTTATGTTGGCGGTAAAACAGGTCGAGATGGCATCCATGGAGTCACATTTGCAAGTGCTGAGCTTAGAGATGATAGTGAGGAAAGTAGTCGTTCTGCTGTTCAAGTCGGCGATCCAATCACAAAAGAACCGTTAATTCATGTTACTTTAGAATGTAATCGAAAAGGCCTTTTAGAAGGATTAAAAGATTTTGGTGGAGGCGGTCTCTCTTGCGTCTGTGGTGAGCTTGCTTATGATGCCGGGTTTGGTGCAGAGATTCACTTAGACGATATTCCTTTAAAAGAAGAAGGACTGTTACCCTGGGAAATATGGGTATCTGAAAGTCAAGAGAGAATGATGTTTCTTGTTTCAGAAGAAAATGTGGACAAGGTACTTCATATCTGTAAACAATGGGACGTGAATGCTGCTGTGGTTGGTAAGGTGATATCAGAAAAAATCACCCGGGTCTTTTATAAAGGTGAAAAAATCCTTGAGATGGATATGGATTTTTTTACCGGTGGTCCAATATATGATAGTTGCCAAAGACCAATCGCATTACCTACTGAAAAGGAAAACAAGGATCCTCTTTTCGATATGCCTGATTTAAATGAGATGTTATTAAAATTGCTTTCATCATTAAATATTTGTTCAAAAGAATGGGTTATTCGACAATATGATCATGAAGTCAGAGGAAATACCGTAATCAAACCATTACAAGGGATAATCAATAATGAAACTCATGGGGATGCTACCGTTATAAAACCTCTGATTGATAGTTATAGGGGCATTGCTGTCACTGCGAATGTGAATCCTCGATTTGTGGAAAGAGATCCCTATAATGGAGCAATATCAACTATTGATGAAACCTGTAGAAATCTTATCTGTGTTGGTGCAAAACCAGATTCTCTATTGGATTGTTTAAATTTTGGTAATCCTGAAAAACCACAGCGAATGGGTGAGTTTTATGAGGCCTGTCGTGGTCTCGGAGAGGCAGCAAAAGAAATGGAACTACCTTTTATGTCTGGTAACGTTAGTTTTTATAATGAATCAAAAGAAACTGCAGTACCACCTACTCCTGCAATTATGGGAATCGGTATAGTTGAAGATATACAAAAGTGTGTAACTTCTGATTTGAAACAGGAAGGAAATTGTATATATCTTGTAGGAAAAGAAACCCAAAAAGAAATGGGCGGATCGGCATATTATCAAATGCATCCAGTGGACGGCGGCAAGGTTCCTACCAGTGATTTTTCACTTTTAAAAAAGGTAATGAACGGACTTTTACAGGCGATGAAAGAAGGATTAATTTCATCCTGTCATGATGTAAGTGAAGGGGGAATTGGAGTATGTTTAGCTGAAATGTGCATTGGTGGAAATCTCGCATGTAACATTGATCTAAGCCTTATTGGTGGAACTCTTCGAACTGATTTTAAATTATTCTCAGAATCTAACACCAGATTTATTATTGAAGTTTCAACTGATAATGAGGAAGAAGTAAAAAACATCTTGAAAAAAAATGAATGCCCCTTTGAAAAAATTGGCAATGTCACAAAAGATAAAATAATAATGAAAGATAAGGAAAAAACATGTATCCATCTTCCATTAAAGAAAATTAAGGAAGCTTGGAGAGATACAATTCATAATTATATGGGTTAATGAAGGGAAACATAGAAATAAGAATATGTTATTTCTATTTACTAGTGATGAACGAACCCTTTCTGAGTCTTTTTAGACAATGATGAAGATCTTGAGTGCTGAAAAATAATTTAGAGGTTGTGGATATGTTTTGAAAGCATATCTGCAATTGACTCTAAAAAAATAACATCTTGTTTGGTGAAAGCATCAGATGTATTTGAATCAATATCAATTTCTCCAATAATTTTTTCTTCATATTTTATTGGTACAACAATTTCTGATTTTGTGGATACAAAACAAGAAAGATATCTTTTATCTGCATGAACATCTGGAATTTTTTCTGTTTTCCCAGTTTTTGCAGCTGATCCGCATACTCCAGTTCCGATTGGTATTTTCGTATGTTCCGTTGGTTGTTTTCCTTGCCACAATCCAAGATGTAGAAAATTATCTTTTATAATATAGATACCTATCCAATCATAATAATCAGCCGAGTCATATAATAAATCAATTATCTCTTGTAATCCTTTTTCCTTTTTCTCATCCAGTATTATAATAATTTTCTGTTTTAATAAATCATAATCCATGAGAAAACTCACATCCATACAAGTATTTTTCTTTCATATTCAGGTAATAAGAAAACAAATAATATAATTTTGGTTTTAAGGATTTTATTATATCAAATAAGTTAATATGGCATTTATTCAAATATAATAAAAAAAAGATACATGTTTCCATTTACTTTATTTAAGATAAAGTTTGCCATAAGATCCACCCCTCCCTTCTTTATACGAAAAGGTTGCCATACGAAAAATATTAATTGCGTCTGCAATGGAGGGATCTGCCACTTTTTTAATATCTTCAATAGGTGTTTCAAGCATAATGTGAATTTCATTTCCAAAAGTAGATACAAGATTGCTCCAACAATTTTCAACTTGCTCTGTAAAAGGGTTTTTCTCTTGAAGAACTTTTGAAATAATTTCGTGTAAAGGAAGAAGAGATAAATACAATGGTCGATGATAGGGATAATGTGCTTGTTTGGTGGTGGCTTTTTCAAGTATTTTTTCCTTCATTCCTTTTTTTATTCTTCCACCACATTTGCATTTATAGCTGCGTTTTTTTGCATCTTTTAATGAATAAGATCTTAAACATTTGATGCAACCGGTTTGATAATATTTTCCCTCTTCAGGAGGTATTCCTGCATTTAATACTGATTTATTATTATTCTTCCTCTGGAAAGCTTCTAATAGATTTTTACAGGTGATTTTTTTAACTTGGAATTGAGTAAATTCCCTTCCCAATCGTATCGGATGAGGATTATGAGTATCTGAGTTGGTTATAAAGGTCAAAGGATGTAATTCTTTTAAAATATCAGCGTGATATGAATCGATTCCAAGCCCTAGTTCTGCAAAAAAAATATGAGAAGAGGCCGATCCATAACAATCTGAAAGGGTTTTATATTGAGAATAAAGACCTGAAAACGGATCAAATATATGTGATGGGCCAATAAAAGCTGAAGTATTTATCGCTTTAATTGCCAGATCCTCACTAGATAAGTTGATAGATGGCCGTCCGCATTGTGTTAAATCCAAACAAAAAGGAATAATTTGCTGCCTAAAATCATATAGGCTAGTAAGATCTGGGAAGAACAATAAATGATGAACATGGTCACTGCTTTGTATCTCTGTTGATAATACAAAATACGTGTTATTACATCGGAATGTTCCTTCATCAATGGCTTCTAATTGATTTATATGCTTAATCCATTGGGGATGCAAGCAATCACCAGTTGATAAAAGATGCAATCCTTTCTTTTCTGCATTTATCGATAGCTGATTGAAATCAATTTTATCTTGTGTTTTTTTTGTATATGGCGAATGAATGTGTAAATCTGCATTTATAATCATAAGGATCCTATCATAGACCTGTTCATGATTGAATCATTGAAAGTACATAAAAAGAAAGCAAATTGAAAATGCATATTTTACTCTAAATAAATTTACTCTCTCACCCGTACCCAATTATTCATTTATGCATATGAAAAAGTAATTATTAAAGTTGTTTATTTTTTTATTAAACATATTTGATTTTATTTATAATTCATTAATTATATATAAATTAATTTTCATAAAAAATTATGCTTATTTTACCAAAAATTCTCTATTATAATAGTAATATTTATTAGGTAATTGTTTATATGTGTTGTTGATACATCCTTAGGAGATGGGATTTGTTATAAATTAAGATATATGATCTATATTGAGTAAATCAAAAATCAATCATTATTTTACAAAGAGTTGAACGAATATGAGCAATGAAAATAATGCCCCTAAAAAGAATTATGATACTGATTCAATAAAAGTTCTTGAGGGATTAAAAGCAGTTAAGCAAAACCCTGCCATGTATATAGGAAGTACTTCTGAAAGAGGTCTTCATCATCTTGTCTATGAAGTCGTTGATAATTCCATTGACGAAGCCCTCGCAGGATATTGTACAAAAATTATAGTAACCATTCATGAAAATGGGTCTCTATCTGTCATTGATAATGGGCGTGGAATACCTGTAGCAATGCATGAAAAATATAAAAAATCAGGAGTTGAATTGGTTCTTACCACTCTGCATGCAGGTGGTAAATTTGATCGTGATTCATACAAAGTATCCGGTGGTCTTCATGGAGTGGGAGTTTCTTGTGTTAATGCTTTATCAGCATGGCTTGAAGTAACTGTTTTTAGAAATGGTCATAAATATTTTCAACGGTACGAAGAAGGATTTCCAGTTGAGCCGTTAAAACAACTCGAACAGACCAATCAGACGGGGACAAAGATTCATTTTCAACCAAATCCTGAGATATTTGAAACGATCGTTTTTAAATATGAAACCGTAGTATCTAGATTAAAAGAACTTGCATTTTTAAACGCAGGATTAGAAATAGAAGTAACAGATGAACGGACTGGAAAATCTGATAAATTTCGATTTGATGGGGGGATAAGAGAGTTTGTTCAACATATTAATAGAAATAAAACACCATTGCATCCGGAACCTATATATGTTTTTGCTGAAAAAGAAGATGTAGAAGCTGAAATCGCTATTCAATACACAGATGGTTTTACTGAAAATATTTTTACGTTTACAAATAATATCAACACTCATGAAGGAGGAACTCATCTTTCCGGTTTTAAAAGTGCTTTAACTAGAGTATTAAATGATTATGGAAAAAAGAACAACTTATTCGATGGCAATGATTTTAGTTTAAGTGGTGAAGATTGCCGAGAAGGAATAACCACAGTTATTTCATGTAGAGTACGTTTTCCTCAATTTGAAGGGCAAACAAAGACAAAACTAGGTAATTCTGAAGTACGTGGTATTGTTGATCGATTAACTAATGAGAAATTAAGTGAATTTTTTGAGGAGAATCCAACTGTAGCCAGAATCATTGTTAACAAAGCCATGATGGCGAGCAGAGCAAGAGCTGCTGCCCGAAAGGCACGAGAGCTGACTAGAAGAAAAGGTCTTCTGGAATCATCAGCCCTACCTGGTAAATTAGCAGATTGTTCCAGTAGAGATCCTGCAAAAACTGAATTATATATAGTTGAGGGAGATAGTGCAGGTGGAAGTGCAAAACAGGGAAGGAATCGGGAATTTCAAGCAATATTACCGCTTCGTGGAAAAATTCTCAATGTTGAAAAAGCACGGATGGATAAAATACTGAAAAACAATGAAATTCTTGCTTTAATAACAGCAATTGGTACCGGCATTGGTGATGAGTTTGATGTTACCAAAGCGCGCTATCATAAAATCATCATTATGACAGATGCAGATGTAGATGGTGAACATATCCGTACCCTGCTTTTAACATTTTTTTTCAGATATATGCGACCACTGGTGGAAGAAGGCTACTTATACATTGCACAACCTCCATTATATAAACTTAACAAAGGAAAGAAAGTGCTGTATGCCTATTCAGAACGAGAACGGGTAAATAAGATTAATGAACTTGGTGAAACCGGTGTTGGTATGCAACGGTATAAGGGTCTTGGTGAGATGAATCCCAATCAATTATGGGAAACGACCATGGATCCGGAAAATAGGTTGACTGTGAAAGTCGAAGTTGATGATGCTGTTGAAGCAGATGAATTATTTACTATTTTAATGGGTGAGAAAGTAGAACCACGGCGTGATTTTATTCAAGAACATGCCAAAGAGGTTGTTAATTTAGATATTTAGAGGATGATGTTATGACTGATGAAGAGGTTTCTGATAAAAAATTTACTCGAGCAATTGAATCGGAGATGAAACGAGCGTTTATTGATTATTCAATGAGTGTTATTGTAAGCCGTGCACTACCCGATGTACGAGATGGATTGAAACCAGTTCATCGTCGCATCCTATATGCCATGAATGACATGGGCCTTACATATAATAGAGCATATAAGAAATCAGCAAGATTAGTCGGAGAAGTATTGGGTAAATATCATCCTCATGGAGACCAAGCAGTCTATGATTCCATGGTGCGAATGGCACAGGAATTCTCACTACGCTATCCGCTCGTCGATGGACAAGGCAATTTCGGAAGTGTAGATGGTGATAGTGCAGCTGCGATGCGTTATACAGAAAGTAGGATGGCCAGGATTTCAGCATTGATGCTTCAGGATATCGACAAAGAAACCGTGGATTGGGCAGATAATTTTGATGCCAGTTTGAAAGAACCAATCATGCTTCCCGCGATATTGCCCAATCTGTTGATAAATGGTGCTTCTGGCATTGCAGTTGGCATGGCTACAAACATGGCCCCTCATAACATCACTGAAGTCATTGATGGAACAATCCAAGTGATTGATAACCCGGATATTTCAACTGTTGAACTAATGGATTTTATTAAAGGTCCTGATTTTCCAACTGGCGGCATTATCTATGGCAAAGGTGGGATTTTAGCAGCATATTCTGAAGGCAAAGGACTAGTTAGAGTTCGTGCTCGCAGTCACTTTGAAGGTGATGAGAAAAAGAAGATCATTGTAACTGAATTGCCCTATCAAGTCAATAAAGCCAATTTACTCAAAACCATCGCTACCCTTGTGAAGGATAAGAAAATCGAAGGCATTTCTGACTTGCGTGATGAAAGTGACCGAGATGGAATGCGCGTGGTCATTGATTTAAAAAGAGATGCCATTGAAGATGTGGTGTTAAGTATGCTGTATAAGCATACTGATATGCAAACCACATTTGGTATTTCCAATATCGCCATTGTTGATGGAGAACCCCGCGTATTAAATCTAAAGGAAATTATTGAACATTACATCCATCATCGGGTGGATGTGATCACCCGTCGGACGAATTATGATTTAACCAAAGCAAAAGAAAAATTGCATATTTTAGAAGGGTTTATGATTGCCCTTAAAAACATTGATGAGGTCATTCAGATCATCCGGGGAAGCAGGACTGCTGACGAAGCTAAGGAAAAACTGATCGAGCGATTTGAATTCTCAGAAGCACAAGTAAAAGCAATTCTTGATATGCGCTTACATCGTCTTACCGGTATGGAAATCGAAGCGGTGGAACAAGAATATAATGAAATCTTGAAACTTATTGAAGAATTAGAACGATTGCTCAGCGACCGGCAGAACATTCTTGATGAGATTAAACGAGAATTACTAGAGATTAAAGATAAATTTGGAGATGAACGAAGAACAGAGATCGTTGAAGGAGAGATCGATATTGACATGGAAGATCTTATCCCCGTGCAAGATGTTGTGATAACAATTACTGATAGCGGTTACATCAAACGTATTCCAATAGAAACCTATAAAACACAGCGTCGTGGAGGCAAGGGCCTTATTGGTATGAAAACAAAAGAAGAGGATGTGGTGGTTGATTCATTTGTCACCTCCACCCATGACTATATCATGTTTTTCACAAATCTTGGAAAATGTTTCTGGTTAAAAGGATATAGAATTCCGGAAGGAAGTCGGCATCATAGGGGAAAAGCAATTATTAATCTGCTACCGCGTCTTGAAGAAGGGGAATATGTTGAAACGGCTATTCCTATTCATGAATACGATGATGAACATTATTTAGTGTTTGCAACTAAAAACGGCATTATTAAAAAAACCGTTCTTTCAGCATATAGTAATGTTCGAGTGAATGGTATACGCGCGATTAATCTTGATGAAGACGATGAGCTTATTGCCACCAGACTATCAGATGGAAAACAATATATTATGCTTGCCACCGCAAATGGACAAGCCTGTCGATTCACAGAAGAAGAAGTTCGTGCGATAGGACGAGTTGCCCGGGGTGTAATTGGAATTCGACTTGGTGAAAATGATCAAGTGGTTTCAATGGCTATTGTTGGTGAAGAAGGTAATCTATTGACTATTACCGAAAATGGATTTGGTAAACGATCGCCAATTTCTGAATATCGTATGACCCATAGAGGAAGTAAAGGGGTACGAACGATTATTACCAATGAGCGGAATGGAAAAGTTATCTGGGTAAAAGAAGTAGAGGATGATTATGAAATCATGCTCACAAGTAGAGAAGGTATGATGGTACGTATTCCTGTCGAGGGTATACGCGTGCAGGGAAGAAATACCATGGGCGTTCGTGTGATGCGTTTAAACGAAGAGGATACGGTGGTATCTGTTGCGCAAGTCGTGGAATCAAATGATGAGGATGAAGAGGAAGGACAATCCTCTGAGCAAACAGCAGAAAATGAGGCCCCTTTAGAAGAATAAAAAAAATTAACCGTTATTAACGGTTTGATATGGGTTAAACGCTGGATCACCATATAATGTAAATTCATGGAGTGCAACATATTTTTTATCCAGCACTCGTGTTTTTTCAAATCCTTGCTGTGGTTGTGGATCATTGTTACCAGGGATAAGTTGTTCATCAAGCCAGCTGATACCTGTGGTAAACATTAATGGTGGGGTCCAAAGAAATGTGGAATTAGCATCTTTTGGCAGAAACATGTTTTTTGCATTTCGAAGGGCAAGACCCACTGTTGCATCATCATTGATCATTTGTTTGATAAAATCTTCACCGATGACCGCGCCGAAATGAAAATCAGGATATTCATCGAATAATGCTAAATCTAGGGTTGCCTTTAAAAGACCTAGTGTTCCAAGGCCCCATCCTCCAGGAAGCGGTCGGGGTTCTAAATATCCTGGATCTGCAGTAACTCGAGTTGCACCAACATAGGCATTGACACCAGCATGTAAAAATGTTTGTGAAATAGTATTTATTGGAAGTAATCCATCAGTTCTTGCAGTGATACAGCTCACCACAAACATAACAGATGGGCCATATTGCATATGTTCAACCGTTCGAACACAATATGATCCCTTAACATTAAGACCACTTCCTGCAGGTGGATAAATACGAGCCATCATGGTTAGTAAAGGTATTCCACGGGTATCCATGAGGATATCTCCATGTTCAAAGAGATTATATGATCCATGAGCGAAACAAAATATAAGATTACTTTCTTGTTGATTTTTTCCACCAGTTACTATTTTATCTGATGCAATTTGATAGACGGCATAGGATGGGAAAAGTAACTTGTTTAATATGCCTGCATTTTTAATAAGATTAAGATCTTCTTTTGAGAATCCTGCTTGTTGTGATGCGGTAAGAAATGTGTTTTTGGTGGATGAAAAACCAGTTTTCAATAAATCAGTTAATCGTAAATTAATAAATGTACTTTCTCCTGTGGGAAATTTCGTTGGTTCCCCTCTTCCACCATAGATAATATGAGATAATCTTGTTAGTACGGGTAAATTCTGAAATTCTAGGCCACAACCAGTTGCAACATAGGCTTGATTTTTCCAGGTATCCATGGAAGAAATAATATTATTATAAAAGATGGTCCGAGCAATTAATGCACTTAAATCCTGAACGTCTCTTCCAGTAAGCCGGGCAACAGCATTTTCTTGATATGGCCAGTAACTTTCAGTGTCGTTTTCTGGATCATTATAATCGGGATCAATGTTTCCATATAGAAAATCACTTGGCAAAGCAAAACCCATCATATATGCGCCATCATTATCTGGCCGACCATCAGGATTGTAATAATAATACATCGGCACCATGGTTGGATCAGCAGCAATTGCAATATTTATTGGATTGTTTTTATAATGTTCTCGTAATTGAGGAATTTGATTTTCAGAGATATCTGCAATTTTTGCTAGAACAGATCGGAATTCATCATGAACAGCAAAGGTGTGTTGATTGGATGGTTCAATAAGTTTGGGATTTGAGCCTGGGGTGGTCATCCCTGGACAGGGTTCTCCTTGATATAATACATCATCATCAGCTGCAAATGAAAACTCTGGTTTTCCAAAAACAATTCCCTTATGATATGCGGTGATATATGGCGCCATGCAGGAAAGTTTTTGCATTAACGGCACAACAGGTGAAGATAATTTTTCAACGCTCACATCAATTGCATATGATCCGGTTTTTCTTGCAAACCATTTCCCATATATCAATAATTGATATTCACCTGGATTATCATAGATAATTGTTTCATAATGAATTTTATCTTTGGTGATATCACCTGATGCATCTCGTTCAGGAATACCCCCCATGGTTCCACCATATGTATAATGTAAACCCTCTGGACTTACTAAAAGAAAAACAACTTCATCTCCTAATTCTTCAACATCGTCTGAATTCAAATTTTCTAAGTCAATATTTACCCGAACATATTTATAATCCGAGGGGATGGAAAAGGTGTATGACCCTTCAACAGGGTTAAATAATATCGAAACAAATTGTGATGGTAAAACAGCACCTGATCCAATAGTATTTGTTTCAACAGGTGGATCTGAAGTCTCTAATACTTCTGGCACCTGTATATCCATCGGATTTGTCAAAGTCACATAGTCTATTGGTTCATTAAAAAGATCATCATGGACTTGTATTATTTCATCAACAATATCATCAACATTATCAAATAATGTTTTTGTAACATTAAATTCAGATGGCATCATGAAGTTTCCACAAAGATAGACATGTTTAACCTGCAGTTGATTTAAGGTATCGATAACTGCAGGATCAATTTCATTTGTAATAATAATAGGTATGCCTAAATAGCTTGCCAATGGAGCTGCAATAACACCTAAATTATATCCTTGTTGATCTGATTTTATGATCAAAGCATCGGTTGTGGTCTGCCAGAAAAGTGTAGCATAAAGAAGAGAGGTTTCTTTAGGTGAAAAAATATCGCTTACTACTAGATCAGGATAAATTCCTATTTGTTCCTGTGCTCTAATCACTGCAGAAGAAGGATCTGTAAAATTTAACACATATAAAGGAACCACATGTTGATTTCCATAGGCATCATAATTCACAGCTAATGGCGTTGCAATAAGTGTATAAAATGGGTTGGAATCAGTTACCAAAATCCCTGATGGAACATCTGAAGCATACCCA
Source organism: uncultured Thermoplasmatales archaeon (assembly GCA_964636235.1). Lineage (GTDB taxonomy): Archaea > Thermoplasmatota > E2 > DHVEG-1 > DHVEG-1 > EX4572-165. The sequence goes on along the minus strand of CAZWQV010000035.1, from coordinate 7,934 downwards.
GATTGTGCTGCAAATTGATTACCCTGAGCATCAGAGGTAATGTGCTGAGTTGATGGTTGTCCAAACACCATCGAAAAAGAACTGCTTATTACTAATAACAATACAAGAAAAGATGCTATAATATGACTATTTTTCATGATAATCACAATCGAATTATTGTAGGTTTGATCCCCAATATAATTATAAATAAATAGATATTTAAATATTACCCATATACGTTATTATTATTCTGCTTCAATAACATTTTATATTTAATAATGAAAAAAAGAATGAGCATTACATTTATCCATGAGCTACGGCGTGTATGGATTAAACGCAGGGTCACCAAATAATACAAACTCCTGATAAGTGGTATATTTTGCCGCAATGTGTGGACCAAAACCTTCGTCCCCTGAAGCTAATGTACTTAAGCCAAGCGCACTTAATGGCGGACTCCACCAAAGATCCCACTCAGCATCCTGTGGTAAATAATCATTTTTTGCATCTCTAAATGCTTTTCCAATAGTTGCATCATCATCTGATAAAGAGTAGCAAATATCATTAAAAATTTTATAACCAAAATGAAAATCAGGGTATTCATTTTCTTCAACCTTTTGATCCCATTGTCTTTTAGCCTTGTTTTTACTTAAAAAAGTATCATACATATGGTTTTTTGGTTCAAGATAGCCACCAGGGATATTTGATCCAGTGGTTGAAGCAATAAGAGTGTTAACTCCTGCATGGATGAATGATTGCCCTACATTTGCCTCAGGTGTTGTGCCTAAAATCTTTCCACATAAACAACTATCCAGCCATATAATTGATGGATTAAAATCAACCGATGTGACCGATCGGGTATTATATGATCCAACATTTCCTAAAAATCCTCCTGGCCCCCAAAATCCACCAACGAAAAAGGGTGAGAAGAAATTCTTAAGGATTTTTTGCCAAAGATTTGGTGCTTTCAGAATGATCCCATCAAATCCTGCGTTTACCAAATCAGGTCCATCCATGGCAAAATTATAAATTGATCCATGACCGGTTACCCATAAAATATTGCTATTTTCTAATATTTCCCTTCCTTTTGCTTGATCTTCACCAGCTAATGCTTTTACTTGCCTGGTTGCAAAGGTTAATCGATTCCAAAGATTTACTGTTTTCAATTCATCAATTGCATCATTTGTGAGACCATCAAGCATTCCTTCTTCATGAAATCCTGTTTTCACATTAAATCCTAGTTTTTCACCGATTTCATATTCCACTGCTTGAGATAAAATCTCGCTGAAACCAGTATCAAATTTCCAGGGTCCAACAGCCATATTAAACATAGACCCAGTGACAGTATTCATATAATTAAGAAGTTGTTTTAAACCAGGTATATGGTTTAATATTTGAACCCATAAAGGTTTTGCAAAATCAACACCACCACCAAAAATATTACCAAAATTTTGTTTCCATTGACCTGATTCATCAATGATGTTATCATAAAAAATCGTTCTCACAATCAATGCATCCGCATCTTGTACGTCATAACCTGTTATCCGGCCAACGATATTTTCCATGTACGGATATTCACTATAAATGTCATTTGCTTCATTTGACCAATCATATTTAATTGGATCAATATTTCCATAGATATTATCACTTTGTGTGCCACCTCCACCAAATTCAAATCCAACTGTATCGTCATCTCCATCTCCATCGATATCATAGATCGGCTCAACAGCATTTTGATAGGTTGTTTGAGGTAATGCAACCGCACCACCAACCAGTGCAATATACACTGGGTTTTTCATGTAATAATCGCGTAATGATTTGATATCTAGTTTATTTTGATAGGAAATATTTGCAAGGTGGGCAAGAAGCATATTAATTGGTTCGTGAACATTATCATGGATATGTTTATCTGCCATAGGAACAAGTGCAGGGTTTCTTCCAGGCAGATAAAATCCCGGGCAGGTCTGTCCTTTCTTATCAATGACATTATCATCAGCTGTGAATTCAAAATCCTCCTTAGCAAACACTATACCTTTGTGATATGATGCTAGATATGGGGCTATGGTTGATAGATCTGAAATGGGTTCAAATACAGGACTGGATAGTTTTTTAATAGTGAGCTCTCCAGATACCTTTCCTTCTTTTAACAATGACCAACTTCCTCCAGCTGAAATAGTGTAACTTGTCCCGCCGCAATCATACATGAGACGTTCTATAAAAACAGTATCTTCAATTACATTACCATTTTCATCTCGTTTAGCAACACCACTACCAGTTGAAGGTCCACCTAAGGTTGGTCCTTCATCATTTGGATTAATACTGAAACTTGCTGAATCACCATATTTATTTACGCCATCCAGCTCATGGTTTTTACCAACAAATTCGATCAGTGCATATTTGTAATCTTCAGGAATAGTAAACTCCCAGTTTACCTTATTTGCTGAATAACCAATCACAAATTTAATCATATTCTGAGAGTTCATTGATGCTGATTTTACTGTATCTGGTCCAAATGAATACTCAACTTCATCGAGAACTTTCGGCGGCCAAGCATCTATGGGATTGGCAATAGTGATATAATCCAGCTCTCCAAATTTATCATATACCAGTTTACTTACATTTTCAACAATATCATCAACAGTATCGAATTGAAGATACCTATAATCATCCTTGAATCCTTCGAACGAGTTGCCGCAAATAATCAATTTTTTAGCATCTAAATGAGTTAAAACTTGTTCTACTTCTTTATCAAATGAATCAGATACAATGACCGGCATGCTAAGATATGATGCCATTGGAACCGCATTTATTCCCAGAGAAAAACCTTCTTTTGAATCAGAAATAATGAGCGCTGCATCACTTTTTTTCCAGTATTTTTTAGCAATTTGCAATGAAAAATTCTTTGCTGAAATGTGATTGGATACTAATACATTGATATCATAACTTGGTAAATATTCCTCTTGCAGTTTCTTTATTGTTGGTGCAGGATTTGAATTATTTTTAACATATAATGGAATAATAGATTGAGTTTCATTGTGATCATAATGAACCGCAACTGGTGTTGCAATCAGAGGATAAAACACATTCTCATCTGTTACTTCTATACTCTGATAGCTTAAATCTTCCTTAAAAACACCTGTAATCTGATAAAAATCCTCAATTGTTCCTTTTCCCACTGCGGTATATTCTATGTTAAAAAAGTAAATACCAATTGGTGCAAGAATGAGAATTACAACAGCGATAAAAACAATTATTTTATGAACTTTCTTCATATCATTTCTCCCCCTCAAACCATGATTTTTTTTATGCAATATAGAATATTAATAGCTTTCTATTGATGCATTAAAAATGAAAAGAAATAAAATGAACAAATGAAAAAGAAGAAAAAAGAAGAAAGATTATCCATCATTTATTGGCTCATATGGATTAAATGCGGGATCACCAAATAATAAATATTCTTGGTACGTAACATATTTTGAATCCAACATTGGGCCCTTTCCAGATGCTGCTGTAGTTTTTGAAAAAAGTCCTTGCAATTCTTGATCTAGTTCCATGTTTCCGGTTTGAATCAATGGTGGAGTCCACCAGACTTCCCATGCAACTTCTTCAGGGCTGAGGTAATTATTTCGTGCATTTCGAAATGCTTCGCCAATACTGACATCATTTTTTTGTAAATCCTTACATAGATCTCCATAGAATTTGAATCCAAAATGAGGATCATCAAATTCATCCTGCGGCCAGTCGATATACTTATTCTTCAAATATTTCAATTTAGTTATAATAGGTAAATCATATTTCATATTCTTTGGATTTAAATATCCTCCGCCAATGTTTGAGCCAGTGGATGATGCAACCATTGCAGCAAGACCTGCATGAAGATGTGTTTGTGCAGCACTCGCTTTAGGATACATTCCATCTATTTTTCCACAGATGCAACTTTCAAGCCACATAAATGATGGGCCTAAGTTCATATTCGATACTTCACGGCAGGTGTAATCTCCTACTTTGCTTAAATCACCACCAGGACCCATAAATCCTCCAAGTACAGGTACCACTAATGGTTCCATAAGTAGATATTTAAAAAGCGGACCAAATATGCCTGATGATGTTAAATCATTACCAGCCATTCCATAAAAGTTCTGGCATCCGTGACCGTTGGCAAAGATAAAGTTACTTGTTTCATAAATATCTCCACCTTTTACATTGCCTTCTCCGGCAAGTTTTCTTACCTCATTTTTATTGAAAAATAATCTATTAAACAAGGATGCCTGTTTGATTTGATTGAGGGCATCATCACTTAATCCTTCTCTAAGAGCTTCTTCGAAGAAAGCGGTTTGTACATTAAATCCAAGTGGTTCAGCAACTTCAGCTTCGGTTCTTAATAGTGATTGTTCCCCATAACCTGTGAAAAGTTTCATAGGTTCACCATGAGGGACCAGGCCAAGCAGGTTTCCAAAAATAATCTGTCTTACCAGTGGTTTTTGGAAATCTTGACCGCCACCAACCAAAAGACCAAAGTTATCTTTCCACTCCCCTAAATCTTCAATTATATCATGATAAAATAATGATCTAATAATCAGTGCACTAACGTCCTGAGCATCCCAGCCAGTAACACGGCTTACAATATTTTCCATAAAGGGATACTCGGTATAAACATCATTTGCCTGATTTGACCAGTCATAATCAATAGGATCAATGTTACCATATATCACATCACTAGGTGTTCCACCGCCAACCCAGTACACCGTATCATCATCTCCATCTCCATCAATATCACCAAATGGTTCCACATGATTTTGATAAATAAGATTCGGCAGAACCGTTGCACCGCCAACCAGAGCAATACTGATTGGATTATCTTTATAGTAATCTTGCAGGATTTCTATATCTCGATCATCATTTAATTGAATACCTGCAAGCTCTGCGAGTAAATTATTAATATCCTTATGAACAACATCAAACATGTGTCTATTGGAAATTGGTGTGAGAGGAGAATTTCTTCGCGGTACATAAAAACCGGGGCAGGTTTCCCCCTTGTCATTAATAATATCATCATCAGCAGTGAATGCAAATTCTTCTTTTCCAAAAATTAACCCTTGATGTGCTGCGGTTAAATATGGTGCAACTGTCGATAAGCTTTTCATCAAGGGATAGACAGGATTATCAAGTTTTTGAACCGTTACCTCTGCAGAAACATCTCCTTGATCAAGTACTGCCCAGGATCCTTGACTGGTAATCATACATTTTTTTCCGCCCATATCATATAGCACGGCTTCCTGAAGCAGCCGATCTTTTACGATTTCTCCTGAATCATCACGGATTGGATTTCCTGCTGTTCCAGTAGAACCAGTTATCACCCAGTCTGTAGGTGCATCCCCTTTATCTACCAAGGTAACTGAAAAATCGACTGAGTCTCCAAATTCTTCCACTCCCTCGATTTCATGATTAATGCCTTCAAATTTTATCAGTGCATATTTATAATCTTCAGGAATCTTAAAGGTTCCAACCTCTGAATTACTAGTTAGTAAAGCTCCAACTGCCTTGGTGATTTTATCCATTGAAATGGATTTTAATGTTACCGGGCCAAAGCTGAATTTTTCCTCTGCAAGTACTTGTGGTGGCCAAGCATCCACTGGGTTAGTTATTGTCAAATAATCAATTGTTCCAAATTTGTCATTTAAAATCATAGTGGTTGCATTTACGATTTCATCAACAGTGTTTAAATGGATTTCTTTTCCATAACCGGTTAATTCTTCACCACAAATAATCGTATATGTAACACCTATATTCTGAAGTACTTTTATAACATCTCCATCTATTTCATCAGTGACAATAACTGGAATACTAAGATATGATGCAATTGGTGTGGCAAGAGCACCAAGCATGTATCCTGATTTATTCATACTCATTAAGAGAGCAGCATTTGTTTTCTCCCAGAATTGGTTAGCACAAGATAAGGAGACTTCTTTGGCTGACATATTATCATTTATGATGAATTCATCTGCTGAATATTGTTCAAGTTGGGTGCATTGCAGTCGATCTACTGCCATAGAAGGATTTGTTAAATTTTCAACATATAATGGGATAAGAAATTGTTCTCCATCAGCACTATAGTGTACTGCAACGGGTGTAGCAATTAAAGGGTAAAAAGGACTTGTATCTGATAAAATGATTGAATCAGGAGTATTTTTTAATTCCCCAGAAATGTCAATAACATCTTTTAGATTAGCTGCTTCTGCTGTCATATCAGTATTATAAAATAATATACCAACCGATGCAACAATTAAAATTATAACGCCAAATACAACCACTAATTTATCATTCTTATTCATTTCGTTCTTTCCCCCGAAAGAAATGCACATATTATTTATTATCTTTGTATATTTGTATCTCTCTATTTAATATTTTCCTCAATATAAATTTATTAAGAAAAAATTATTTTTTTATATTGCCAATAGATTTAATAACAATGTTTGATATTAAGGCGATTTGAGGCATAGACCATGACAAATGAAGATGTCCCACAACAAGTGCAAGATCAATTAAGTAGATTACAACAATTACAATCTCAATTTCAAATGATTCAACAACAAAGGCAACAAGTTGAAGTGCGATTAAAAGAAGTAGATGAAGCACTGGAAGAACTGAAAAATGCAAAGGAAAAGGCAACCATTTATAAAAGCGTTGGATCAATCTTAATCAAGGCTGAAGGAAAAGCAGAAATCCAAAAAGAGTTGGAAACGACCAAGGAATCACTTGATTTAAGGAAAAACACCCTTCACAAACAAGAAGGAAGAACTCGAGAGAAATTATCAGAATTACAAAGTAAAGTCCAAAATTCATTAAAAAATGGTACTGCTGGAAACTCTTAAATCCAATAAGTGCCTTCATCCTTTTTATGAAAATTAGATATCTTTCTCCATCTAAAGATTCAAAGACCGGAACAGCGTATAAACTATGTTTCATGATTGGAATCTTTCTTCTTATTGTTGTAGTATTATTGAAACTAATCGCATTGATAATGCCTAATAATAACGAGGGAGTTATCGGTTCATTAGTATCTGTTGGTTCTGGATCCTTTATCGATATTGGCCTTGCGTTTATTATTTTATTATTTGGTATTGGTGGAATTCTTTTATTTTTTCATAAACAATTTGAAAAACTGGCAGATGCCATTGAAGATATGGAAAACGAAAAAATTTAATTTTATTATTCACCAAATCTTCTTTTTCTCTGTTGATAGGTTTCAATAGCATGCAAGAAATCCTTTTTTTGAAATGCAGGCCAATATACATCAGAAAAATAAAATTCAGAATAAGCCATCTGCCACAACAAGAAATTAGAGATACGTTCCTCACCAGAGGTTCTTAGGATTAAATCTGGATCAGGTAGGCCATTTGTATACATATAAGATGAAACGCTTTTTTCGTTGATATCTGAGATATCTAGTTTATTTAATTTAGCATCTTGAACCATTTGTTGAATGGCATGAACGATTTCTTCTCTTCCGCCATACGCAAGTGCAATGGTTAAGGTGTAATTATCATATTTTTTTGTTTTTTCCATTACATCTTTTGATAATTCTTGGATATCCTCTGGTAGCGATTCCATATGACCAATCACGTTTACTCGTACTTTATTTTTATGAATAAGTGAGTTTTTCTTTGCTTTATCAAGCTCAGTTCTACAGAGGTCCATAAGACCTCTTACTTCATTTTTTGATCGATGGAAATTCTCTGTTGAAAAAGCATATAGGGTCAAATTTTTTACTCCCACCTCAAAGCACCAATCAAGAGTTTCCTCAATTTTATTTTTTCCAAATTGGTGGCCCGCTACAGGGGTAAATCCCAATTGTTTTGCATATCTTCGATTACCATCCATAATAATAGCAATATGTCTTGGGACACTGGATTTTTTGATTCTTTCAATAAGTTTTATATTTTTAAACTCATCAATTT
>CAZWQV010000034.1:13209-22062 GCA_964636235.1 uncultured Thermoplasmatales archaeon | reverse complement strand
ATTTTTATGAATTTTTTTATATGATAAACCAATCGAATATATTTTAATGGGAATTCTGAAATCAACATTACGTTGATAGGAAAATTAGAAAAAAATTCATTGATTTATATTTTGTTAAAATATAAAGTGTCCTGTTTAACAGATATCATATATTTTGGAGGGAGGTAAAGGAGAATAGAAATTATAACCATGAGTAAAAGTAGCTTCTACTCCCTTTGAAATCAATATATATATATATATATATATATATATTTCTTAAGTATCTTCCTATTTGATTAAAAACCTATTTAGTTTTCTTACTACGTTAAATATTTAGTAATTTAGTAATCATTATTGTTAATGAAATTATTGGTGTTTTTGGGAAATCAAATATAATGGTGTCCTAATAGATTTCAGGCACCAATTAAGGGGGCATTTTACCATTCCACTTAAACCCCCCCTTCCCTCCCTCTAATTAAACAAGTTGTTTAATAATGAAATTTCACTATTAGTACAAAATAGATACAAGTAACATTATTTGAGATTATATTAATAGAAAGAAATTATAGTTTATTTTCGATAATTATTTATACTTATACGTTCTCCAATATATTCGACATCCTTGTGGAGGGATTGAATGAAAAATTGTTTAAAAAGTACAGCAAAAATAGTTACTTTAGTAAAAACATCATTTATTACTATAAGCATTTTTCTTGCTTGTATCACCATTGTTACATCTGAAGAAACAACTATGGAGCCAGTCATCTTATCAACTAATGACATTACCCTTTCATCTAATGGAAATGCAATTTCATCTATTCATTTGAATAATGCAACTCATGTTGCCATAGTATCATTAACCATCATTTGGGACCCTGCAGTCATTAACCTAAGCGGATTTGATGCATCGATGAGCCCCTTTGATCTGATACAAAAAAACATCAACAATGAAAATGGTTATATTCACATGGATTCCTATGATTTTGCGGAAAATGGGTTAGCAGGTAATTTTACTATGTGTAATTTAACATTTACTGCTGCAGAACAATCACATCATGGAGATTGGTGTTCGATTAACCTTTCAAGTTGTACCGTATGGAATGTATACCAAACTTCAGAGCCAGAACCAGATATTGTTGAAGTACCGGCCTTAACCATCAATGCAACTGCCATTATCAATACTATTAATCTCGATATATATCAGCTTGAATCTGATAGAGGATTTCCTATTAGACATGCAGTTGATGGTGACTGGGGAGCTGCTCAGAGTTTTCTTCCAACAGTAGATGTATTAACTAATTTTTCAATGTTAATCGGCAAATTTGGAAGTCCTAATTATGATCTTATAGTCGAATTGCGAAAGGATGCTATTGATGGACCATTATTGGATACAGTGGATTTCAGTCCAGATAGTATACCACCAGGAAAGCATTGGTTAAACATTGATATTGAAGATGTTGGTATTACGCCAGGTAGTTCATATTATATTGTGTTACCAAGCCCGCCATCAACTGTTACCAATAGTTACGGATATGAATGGGCATACGCTTATGAAAATCAATATTCTGATGGAAGCTTTTGGTTTACCAGAAATAGCGGAAATCTCTGGCGCGAATTACCTACGGTATATGACTTTACTTTCCAATCATACGGATATTTTGATTAATACTTTTTAATAAAAAGATATGATCAATACTATTCTTATTTTATTATTATAAACAAGTTAAAAAATCTATCAGATTATTTCCTACTTTTTGACTATCACATTCCCTAAAATATTCTTCTAATTCTTCTGTATCTAATAATCCACTTTGCCAAATCAAGCTATCTAAATGAATCATGGTTAGAAGTGGTTTTTTGTCTTGAATTTTTAAAAGAACAGATTGCCAAAATTGTTGAATTTCAATCATTTTATCATATTTATTATTTGCAATTTTTTGGGTGAATTGTTCAATTCTAGAATCAACAGGTATTGGAATAGTTGAAAAATTAAAATCATATCGATGTTGTATGTATAAGCTAATTCCAAGACATTTCATGGTGAAACAAATGGTTTTTGCATTTGCTTTTTGATGCATTGTTTCAGAAAGTTTCTGCCAAATAATTTGAAATTGCAGTTCAATTTCTTGAGGATTGCTGTTCCATAATGTTTCTGCTAAATCACTTGATAAAAACGTTGAAAGGCGTTTTAATTTTCCTTTTGGAAGGCGTTCTTTTTCATAAAAATCTGATAATACTTGCTTCAGTTCTGCTAAGCTATCGGGAACCGGATATGTTTCGATATGTTTTCTTAGTAGGAGCCAATACTTCTGTTCTGCTTTCCCTTTTAATTGATAAGCGTTCAAACCAACCATCATTAGAAGAACATTGAATTTTCCATTACCATATGCTTCATAAAATTTTTCTAAATACTGCCATTCTGGATCCTTTTTTACGATTTCATTCCATGAGTCATAAGATATTTCAGAGAGAATAGAAACAAATTGATGCAAATTCTCATCATTCATATTATCAGATAATATGAAAGGAACCCTTAATTATTATATTCTTATTTAAAATAAGGTATGTTAAAAAGATTCAAATACTACTGTTCTTTTTTCTGTTTTTACAAAAATTAGGTGGTTTGAGTTTATGTTATTACAACTTCGTTTGTATCTATTAGTTGGGTTGATGCTTGCTATTCTTTATGGAATTATTGTTGGTATTGGTTATCTTTTAGGAGCTAGAGGTTCCTTTTATTATGTAATTCTTATAGGAGTTGCATTGTTGATTATTATGATTCAATATATCATTGGACCTAAAACAGTTGAATGGTCTATGAAAATTAGATATATCGAAAAACAGCAACATCCAAAATTATATACTATGGTTGAAGAACTGGCAAGAAAAGCAAATCTTCCCAAGACTCCAAAAGTTGGAATTTCTAAATTAAAAATTCCAAATGCATTTGCCTTTGGCAGATCGAAAAAAGATGCCCGAGTGTGTGTAACTGAAGGAATATTAAATCTATTAAATGATGATGAATTAAAAGCAGTACTCGGCCATGAGATATCTCATATCAATCATCGAGATATGGTTGTCATAACCATGCTAAGTGTGGTTCCAATGATATGCTACATGCTTTATATTACATTTTTCTGGGGAAGTATGTTTCGAAGAAATAGAGACAGCGGGGCGATGCTGGCGATTGGTTTGCTGGCTCTTGTTGTATATTTTATTTCCAGTCTTCTTGTGATGTATGGATCTAGAATTCGGGAATATTACGCTGATAAGGGAAGTGTGGAATTAGGAAATAAACCACATTATCTGGCAACAGCCTTGTATAAACTCAGTCTGAGTAGCGCTCGAATCCCTAAAAAAACCTTGAAACAGGCGGAAGGTATGAAGGCCTTTTTTTTAAATGATCCTTCTAGAGCCTTGCAGGAAGTTAGAGAACTGAAGGACATAGATGTAGATTTAAGTGGCACAATTGATCAAAATGAGCTGATGATGCTGCAAACAAAATCCATAAAAATAAGCGGATCTGATAAATTAATGGAAGCAATGAGCACGCATCCGAACATGGTGAAAAGAGTAAAACATCTTGCTTTATTGCAATAAAATAAAGTTTTATTATGATGGATTTATAAATAAAAAACAGATGTGAAAAAAGCATTCGAAAAGAAAAAGATTTAATAATGACTAAACAAGTGTCCTTAAGGTTCAGGAGCTGCAGAAAACAATGAATATTTTATTGATCATGCCTCACCCTAATCCCAAGCGAAGTATTTTTTCAAAATTCCAATATCCTTCATCTACACTCCAACAAGTTGCAGCTATCACCCCAAAAGATCATACAGTTCATATTATTGATGAGCGGTATGAAGATTTATCATTTACAAAAGAGTATGATATTGTAGGCATTTCAACCCTTACCTATAATGCAAAACGCGGGTATGAAATTGCTGATAAATTTAGGTCTATGGGTGTTACGGTTGTGTTTGGAGGATATCATGCGTCCTTAGTACCTGATGAAGTAAAAGAGCATGCAGATAGTGTTGTAATTGGTGAAGCGGAGCTTACCTGGCCTGAACTGTTGAAGGATTATGAAAATAAATTACTTAAACCGCAATATATTTGTCAAACAGCAGTGAAAGCAGAAGATATTCCACCCGCGCGACATGATATCGGTAATTATACCTATTGGGAAGCCATTCAAGCCTCCCGAGGATGTCCCACTGGCTGTGAATTTTGTGCTATGAATATTGTTGAAGGAAAAGTATTCCGTGGTCGACCCATTCAAGATGTTGTTGATGAAGTGAAATCCATTAAATCAAAACGGATTTTTTTTGCTGATGCATCTCTTACGGTAAACCCAAAATATTCAAAACAATTATTTAAAGCGCTTGCACCACTCGGAAAAAAATATCATTGTTTCGGCAATATAAACGTGCTTGCCAGAGATGATGAGTTTTTAGAAATATCTGAAAAAGCAGGGGTTGAGAAATGGTATCTTGGTATTGAATCCATATCTCAGGAAAATATTAATCAAGCAGGAAAAGGGACCAATAAAGTAGAAAATTACGCAAAAGCAGTGGAACATATCAAGGACCATCATATGCAAGTGACTGGGTTTTTTATCTTTGGGCTTGATTTTGATACCCCCGAGACATTTGATGCAACCTTGAAAGTAATTTATGAACTAGGTCTTGATGAAGCATCATTTAGTATTTTAACTCCTTTTCCAGGGACTCGTTTATTTACCCGACTTGATAAAGATGGAAGAATCACCAATTATGATTGGGCACGATATGAGGAGGGAAAAGTAAATTTCATTCCCAATAAAATGACCGAGGAAGAACTACTTGAAGGAATCAAGCGTATCGCCATGGATTTTTATTCCATTCGCAGTAGCTTAAAACGATCCTTTGCTGTCCGACCATTTAATCCCATTAAAGTTATTACCACGTTTCTTACTAATATGAGTGTTCGTTCATTTTATAAAAGAGAAAAATTCAATCAATAAAAAAAATAATGCTATGGTAGAGAATATGAAAGTCTTACTGGTATTTCCAAGAATTGAGCATGGGGCTACAACCCATACAGATAAAGGGAATTGGACCTCTATTGTGTTTGGGTATCCTATTATCACGCTTCCCCATTTAGCCGCAATTACTCCTAGGAAATATGATGTTAAGATTGTTAATGAAAATTATGAAACCCTTGATTTTAACACAGATGCAGATATCATTGGTATTACTACCTATACTATGACTGCACCGAGAGTGTATGAAATCGCTGATGAGTTCAGAAGAAGAGGGAAAAAAGTAGTGTTAGGTGGGTATCATCCAACGGCATTACCCGATGAAGCAATTCAACATGCGGATAGTGTAGTTCTCAGTTGGGCTGAAAAATCTTGGCCGATGCTTCTTGAAGATGCTGAAAAGGGAAAGATGAAACAGTTCTATGGACCAAATGATGATTATAGTCTTGAAAATGTCCCCTCACTTAGAAGAGATCTGATTAAACATAATCCTATGCTTGGTGCCGTACAGTCCACCAGAGGATGTTTTAATAAATGTGAGTTTTGTGCTATCGGCAGTTTCAGTCAACATGGCATTCGACAGCGACCGATAAAAGATGTGATTGAAGATATCAAGAACATGCCAAATAGAATGTTTATTTTCCATGATCCTCATCTTACTGCTAATAGGAAATATTCAAGAGAACTCTTTAAAGAGATGATCAGGCAGAAAATCAAGAAATATTGGGTGGCAAATGGGACCACAAATGTGCTTAATGCGGTGGATGATGAGTATCTTAATCTTGCCAGAAAATCAGGGTGTACTGAGTGGTTCATTGGTTTTGAATCCGTAAGTCAAGCCGCTCTTGATGGTATTAAAAAGACCCATAACAAAGTTGAGGATTTCAAAAAATTAATCAAACGACTGCATGATCATAATATGACCGTACAAGGTGGGATTATTTTTGGTTTTGATGAAGATACTCCTGATATTTTTGATACTACTCTTGAAAAACTGCATGAATTTGAAATTGATGTTCTTGAGATTAATATTATGACTCCATATCCTGGAACGCCCTTGTATAATCGATTGGATAAAGCAGGCCGTATTTTGACCAGAGATTGGAGTAAGTATAATCAAGTTGAGGTGGTTTTTGAACCAAAGAATATGACCGTGAAAGAATTAGAAGAGGGGACACAAAAAATAGCCAAGGAATTCTATTCTTATGTTAATATTATTAGAAGGAATACGAAAATATTTTTAACCATGAAAAATCTTGGTGCTTTTGTTCCTGCTGCAACAAATTATAATTTTAGACGGTATTATAAAAAGGATTTTCATTTTTAGGTTTGGGATTGAAAAGATATGGCTCAATTCTTTAATCCAATTTTTTATCTTCGTATCGCAAAAAGTTATCTATCTGAAGTGAATCGGATTTGGAAGTTTGATCAGGAAAAGATGCACGCGTTTCAAGATAAAATGTTAAAGCATATGGTAAAATATGCATATGATAATGTTTCCTTGTATCATGAAAAATATCAAAAAGCAGGGGTTCATCCTTCAGATATCTCAGGCATTCGAGATATTGAAAAATTGCCAGTTGTAACGAAAAATGATTTTCGATCTGCTTATCCTTCTGGTTTGATTCCAACAACCATGAAGGAGCATCAGTATTATACAGTGTCAACTTCGGGGTCTACCGGTAGACCTGTGTTTCTGTATCATGATAGGTTCGCAGTCATCAGAAGTCTTGAAGCATTTGTTCGTGTGTTAATTGCTTATGGTGGAAATTGGAATAGAACAAAAATAATTCTAGTTATTGATTTAGAGCCAGGTAGTATTGAAAGTACCTTATTTGCTAATAGTATCCCACCTTTTTTGCAAAAAATTCTTCCCATGCAGAATATTAGATATCTTCATTTTGGAAGAAGTCCTGAGGATTTACTCGCGGAAATCAATGAATTTCAACCAGAGTTTCTTGGATCTGATCCAAATATGCTCCGAAAACTTGCTTTTTTGAAAATGAATGGACAGGGACCTGATGTGCATCCTCACTTTTTATTTTCTTCAGGAGCTATGCTAGACATATATACAAAAAGATATATTGAACAAGCGTTTTCAGCTCGTGCAGTTGACATGTATGGTACTACTGAGGCAGGACCTTTGGCATTTGAATGTGTTGAAGGAGGATATTATCATGTACATTCTGATTTTATCTATTTAGAAGCAGTAGATAAAGAAAAACAACCTGTACTATATGGAACCCCTGGGAAATGCTTGTTAACAAAGTTATTTGGTAAAGCAACCCCCATCATCCGCTATAGCGGCTTAGGTGATCTTATCACGCCTGTCGAAGTAAAGGCAGCTTGTGGTCTGTATACTCAAACAATAAAAGATATCCAAGGACGAATCACTGATTTAATCATCCTGCCTGATGGAAAACAACTCTCCCCATTTACGATCACAGGAATTCCAGCAAAAGTCATGGAACATTTCAATTCATATAAAATTCAACAATTCCAAATCGTGCAACATGATTGCAATCACATTGAGGTATTCGTAGTCATTGATGAACATTTACGACATGTGGGAACGCCAGTTCAAAAAATACTGGAAGAACTTCAAAAACGATTTTGTGAACGATTACAACAAGATATGACCGTCACAATTACAGAAATAGATGCCATTCAAAAAGATAGAAGATTGGATTATGTCCAAGTCGTCGTATCAAAAGTAAAACAGAATATGGAAGTCTAAATACCCTATGGTTTTTTTTGTAATAATAATGATACCGTTGATCCCATAGAGGGCGTTATTATTTTATTTATGAAGATGAAATGACTTTTTTTATTTAATTGCGTTAAAATTTGTTTTTCATCAGTAGTAAAAGGTATACGATAAATGATTTTTGCTGTATCTTTTATCTTTTTCCCCAAGGTTTCAAAGAGAAATGATTCTTGTTTGATACCATATGCTATTATGATGATATCAAATTTGGAAAGATCAAATGATAAATCCTCCGAATATAGAAATGATACTTTGTCTTTCAGTTGACTTGTATCTATGAATGTTTTTGCATCCTTCACAGCGTTTTTATCCTTATCAATTCCAACAATGTTTGCCCCTGTTTTTTGAGCAAGTAAAAGTGATGTGGCAGGAAGAGAACCACAGCCGATAACCAAAACCTGTTTGTTCTTTGTGATACCTGCTAAAGATATTTCATTTTCGATCAATTCATCATACATGTCAAAATACATTGCAACAAAGATATGAAAATGGAGGAATATTTTTTCATAAAAAATATAGAATACATCCATCAGATTTTTTAAAGCATCAACTTGAAATTTCGGTGATATCTTTTCGAAAAAAAGATAACTTGCATATGTAAAAATGAGTTGTATCAACTGTTGCGCCATCCTATATCCTTTCCTCAATACTTCATTTTTTTAATAAATTTGTTATAATACTCCCATCGATGTTAAACCAATTTGAATAACAATATCAATAAAAATCAAATTAAAACTAATTAAAAGATAGTTAAATCCTTTCCTCCCAACAACAGAGCTAAATGTTTTTAATTCAGATCCCTCTCTTTTTATTAATAGAAAAGCATAATACATAATATACAACCAGTTAATGGTGAATAAAATCAAGAAAAATAAGGATAGAGCAGTTCTTGTATAGAGAAGAATCCCTAATATACCTGACATAAAAAACATCAAAAAAGAGATTCTAGCAGCATTTTTTTCTCCAAAGGATGTAGCATAGGTACGTACTCCTAATTTTTTATCTCCTTCTGCATCACAGATGCCCTCTGGTAAATCATGAGCATCATCTGCAAAATAAGTAAATAACACTAAAATTAAAAAAT
>CAZWQV010000034.1:0-13109 GCA_964636235.1 uncultured Thermoplasmatales archaeon | reverse complement strand
GGTAAATCATGAGCATCATCTGCAAAATAAGTAAATAACACTAAAATTAAAAAATTAACAAGTCCACTTTTATCAGTATATAATGCTCCAAGAACTGGTAATTCAAAAAGTATCGTCGGTGTGAGCGGTAGGGCAGACCAAATAGCAACAGAACCAAAGATTGCCACCACCACCCATTGTACTGGTGTGAATATCTCTGAATATGCTGGAATCTTCACTATCTTTTTCAAATATTTATCATGAATAGCAACAAAAATCGCTGCACAGCAAACCACAAGTAACGCCCAGAGGCTCACAAGAGCAGCAAATATTACTGTTAATGCTGAAAAGATAAGAGCAATTCCAAAAAATTTTTGTTTGGAAATTCTTCCAGATGGAATAGGTCTATCGGGATGAGCTGTTTGATCAATATCTGCATCCGTAATATCATTCCAAATTAGGGCTGCAAAAAAACCAGCGTACATAGTAAGAATCGTCAAAATAAGTAATTTTATCAGCTCAACGCTTACTGGTTGGATACCATAAACAAGAAGGGGAACACTTGCATACATCAGTAAATAACTTATCATCTCATATGGTGGAAGAGAACGCCAACTTGAAAGAAAGTGAAACGGTCGAAGTAAGATAAAATCATGTTTTTTTTCCACGATGTTTCCCTCTGTTCATTTAAATATTGTCCATTTGATCAAGCAGTGTTCCATCCCACAATATATTCTTTTTTATTATGCTTTCTGCTTCCTTATTGATCTGTCCAAGTTCAATTGGTGGCATGTGATCATCAGGGACTTTTGCAGCCCATGCCACAAATCGACGAACTACCCACCAAGTATATGTAAATTCATTACCTAAATCAGGAGTTAATGGTTTGATACCATTCCATTGATGAAATCCATGTCCCATATGGTGAAATCCAGCAGCATTATTTTCATGAATCCGTCCGTTCCACCAAATCATATACTCAGGATGGGACGTACATAGTATAATTCGTCCTTTGCAATCATTAGGATAAATTTCTGCTGTAATACTCGCCTTATGTTGATGATCAAGTTTTATTTTATGATCAGTTTTTTGCCAATCTCCAGATAAAAAAAATGCATACAAAAGTAAATATTTCAAGGGAAGATGCTCATCTTTAATAAATTTAAAAGATGAAAATACTCCTTTTAATAAGCCCCTCAGACCTCCAATGTATTTCCACGCATAAATCGTAGTATCTTTATTTTCTGATAAATCTGTTGTTGGATATGATGCAATAACATCAATAGTCCGATCAGATTTCTCAGGAAGAAGCAATGCAGGACCACCCCACCAACGGATACGTACTTCATCATCATCTAATCCTTGAAAAATAGGATGCTTTTTATTTATCGAAAAATCAATTGGAACGCCACCTGTATGAATGTTTTTGTCATCTTCAGTTTTACCCGGTGCAAATGAGAAGATATAACCCATTGCTCCAATTTTCTCAGGATTATTTCGTTGGTTTAAGCAAAAAATTGGAAGTGCAAGATCCTTATAATATGAGGTTACTTTACTTATGCCTATTGCACTTTTATGATAAAGTTTTTCCATTAATGTTTCATGTTTTCCCGAACCAGTCTGCAAGGGAGTACACAGAGCAGCACCACCACAAATACCAATGTAGCCTCCACCCTGTTGGATATATCGTTGAATGTGCTTTTTCCATTTATTAACTCTTGGTAAAAAAGTAAAGCCTTTTGCGACTGCTTCACCATCTCCAACACCGCCTCCAGGAACTAATAAAACATCATACCTGTCTGGTTTGAGAAGACCATTGATAATTCCTTTGTCAGTTATATATGTTGTTTTAATTTGATAAGTGAAATTATTTTTTTGCCAGGAATAATCATTGAGAATCATTGGAAAATAATGTTTCCCTGATGCCCAACCTAAAGGCTCATCTGAAAGAATTGCTACATGAATAATTCTTTTTTGTTTCTCTTTTTTTTCAAAATCTACCATAGATTATTCCAATAGAATGATTCTCATATTTATTTTTAATCATTATGAAAAAAATATCTATATCATCAATAATTTAATAGAAGTTATTATAAATCATTAATTTTTTTTATCCATTGAATAAAAGATGAACCATTACTACAATCCTCATTTTCTTATCAATGTAGTGAAGAGTTATGCTATTGATATCAATAGAATATGGCATTTTAATGAAATGAGTTTGAAACAATATCAGAATAAAGCATTTCGACAGGTTGTATCATTTGCATATAACAATGTCCCCATGTATCATGATGTATATAAAAAAGCAAGGGTGCATCCAAGTGATATAAAAGGTATAGCAGATTGCGTAAAATTACCTTTTATTTCAAAAATGGATCTTAGAGATAATTACCCAATGAATATTAAACCACAGAATTTTAATGAATCTGCCGGATATATTCTTTCAACATCTGGATCCACAGGTAAACCAGTGTTTGTATATTATGATCAGATCTCTGCTCTTTTTAGTTTAATTGGGTATGTTCGAATTCTTAAAGCATATGGGGGAAATTGGAGAAAATCAAAAATAATGCTTATCATTGATTTAGAACAAGGAAGTATTGAACATACTATGTTTTCCAGCAGCATCACACCACTTCTAAAAAAAATAATACCAATGCGAAATATTCAATATGTTCATATTGGTGAAAAACCAGAAGACATCATAAAAAAAATACATCAATTTCAACCAGAATTTCTGGGATCAGATCCAAATATGCTCCGTAAACTTACACATATGCAAATTGATATGGATATGAATGATGTTCAAATTGATGTCATCTTTTCAGGGGGATCTATGCTTGATGCATATACAAAATCATGTATAGAAAAAACATTTCATTCAAACGTATATAATTTGTATGGTTGCACAGAAGCAGGTGCTCTTGCATTTGAATGTATTGAAAAAGGATATCATCATGTTCATTCAGATCTGGTCTTTTTAGAATTTGTTGATAATGATTTCAACCCTGTTTCATATAATCAGAGAGGTTCCTTAATTGTCACAAAATTATACGGAAAAGGAACCCCAGTTATCCGCTATACTGGGATTGAAGATTATGTAGTCCCGATACAGAAAAAAACACATTGTGGAATCACTACACAAATGATTGGTGATATTCAAGGAAGAAAAGTAGATATGATTAAACTACCGCATAACAAAACGATAACTCCTCTAACAATCACGGGTATTCCTGCCAAAGTCATGGAAAAATATGATGATTATAAAATTGAACAATTTCAAATAATTCAAACTGATTTAAATCATATTAAGGTGTTCATTGTCATTAAAGAAAATTTAAGAAATACAGGGGTTTCAGCTGAAACATTATTTCATGAAATGAACCAGTTATTCAGCAAAATTTTAGGACCAGACATGAAAATTGATATCATAGAAACAGACGCTATTCAGACTGATAAAAGATCTGATTATATACAAGTGGTTATTTCACATGTGCAATAAAAAAAAGAAATATTATTTAATTTTCCAATAATCAGATATAATTTTTTTATTATTAATCTTAATAATCACAAACATTAAAATGATAGGAAAGTGTTAAATAATATCGAGGGTGAAGTTTCAATTTGAATCAGGGATATATTTTCAATCACAAAGAAAAAACAAAAAAAATGTTAAGCAAAAATCTATCACTGACTAATGTAACATCGGAAAAGGATCTGAAAACATTTCATTCTCTTTGTTGGAACATCTATGAAAATGATTCTTACTGGGTACCCCCATTATGGCAAGAATTAAAGGCGTTTTTTAAAAAAAATAATATGTTCTGGCAACATGCTGACGCTGAATTATTCATTGTCTATAAGAATAAGAAGCCAGTTGGACGGATTGCTGGAATTATTGATCATGCTATTAACAAATCCAAAGATACTGATGGCCAAATTGGTTATTTTGGTTTTTTTGAATGTATCAATGATGTATCATGTGCTACCCATCTTTTTGATGCTGTAAGGGATTATCTTCAACATCATAATATGAACATTATGAGAGGACCAATCGATGGTCGAATTGATATTAGATGCGGATTTTTATTAAATGGATTTAATCATACTCCATTTATTTTTTCCTCATATAACCCAGCATATTACGTAGATCTGGCAAAACAATATCATTTGAAAAAAGCACGGGACCAATATGTGTATTGGCTTGATCTTTCAAAACCAATACCTTCTTACTTAAAAGATGCAGCGGAAAAATGTGAAAAAGAAGGATTTATTATCAGAGGATTTAATAAATTACGAGGAAAAAAGGAGATGGATTGGTGGATTTCGTTTATGCAAAAAGCATTCACTTTCCATTGGGGATATGTTCATGTTTCAGAAGATGAAGTACGGAATCGTTTCGGTGTGAAATACGCTCGTATCATAGCAGATACAAAACTATTTTTAATTGCTGAATCACCTGATGGAAAACGTATCGCTTTCAAATGGTCCACTCCAGATTATAATCAAGTATTGAAACCATTAAATGGCAATATGAATCTGATTGGTATTTTAAAATTCTTAGTAAATCAAAGGAAAATTACTCAGGGTCGATTCAATTTTGTGGGCATTAAAAAAGAGTACCGTGGAAAAAAATTGGGCTCTGCTATGAACTATTGGACCATGCTTGAAATGAAGAAGAGAGGATATACTGGTGCTGAATGTGGCTGGATTGATGAAAAAAATATTGCATCACAAAGAACCATAGAAAAAACAGGTGCCAAATTATATAAAAAATATCGAGTTTTTGAAATTCCAATTGCTTAAACAAGATGAAAAGATCTTGTTTTTTAAAATAAGACCTCACTATCTGCTTTTAACCCATAGTTAAATGCTTTTATGTTCAGGTCCTGATATGCTTTTGGAACGGTATCAATGACTGCATTTCGTACCGCATCTTCTTTTAAACAATCAAGTGATTTTGTAATCGCTCCAACCATGACAATATTCATAATGATAGTATTGCCTAATTCTTCAGCTATTTTTTGAGCTTGAATTTTATGTACAACACCAAATGGTGGTATGTTGGAAATTAAATCCGCATCATAGAGAATTTTAGCATCTTTTCGTACATTTTTGAATTGATCATTCCATGATTTATCTGAAAATAAGGCTAAAACATCAACTTGCAGTGCGTGATGATAATCTATTTTTTCATCTGAGATTATAACCTCAGATCGAACATAACCACCACGGGCTTCTGGACCATATGATTCACTATGAACTGCTTCATAATCCATATATACAGTTGCTGCTTTTCCAAGAATAAATCCAGCAAGTACAACACCTTGCCCCCCGATGCCACTAATGCGTATCTCTGTTCTCATCTTTTCATCCAACCATAAAAACGTTATTTTCTTATTATTCAATTTGTAATGAATGAAGAATGCGTTGATACTCCTCAAAGAATTCAGGTTTTTCAATATCTTGAAAGATGCCTATCTTCATTTTATCTTTTTGTTTTTTTATCTCTTCTTTATTCTTACTTGCAATAATTTCGTTATATCTTTCTATTGGAATAGTATGATTTTCATACCAATCCCATAATTTTTTGATACTGCCTAGCTTATTTCTTCTGCCATAATTTGTCACACAAGGTGAAAGAAATTCAATAAATGAAAATCCTTTTTTTTGCATCGCTTTTTTTATAATCGATATAGTCTCCTGAGGTCTTGATGCAAGACAGCGAGCAACAAATGGAGCACCTAAACTAATGGCAAGATCACACATATCAAATGCATGTTCAATATTACTATATGGTGTGGTTGCCGTGATACTTCCTCTAGGTGTAGTTGGGGCAGATTGCCCACCAGTCATTCCATAATTGAAATTATTAACCATAATTACAGTCATATCAATATTTCTTCTTGCACCATGCATGAAATGATTGCCACCAATACCTGCGCAATCCCCGTCACCTGTGTATACAATAACATGTAATTCAGGATTTACAGCTTTTATTCCGGTTGCAAATGCAATTGCTCTTCCATGGGTAGTATGCAAACCATCAGCATTAATATAACCCGGAAGTCTCGAAGAACAACCAATACCTGATACAAATACGATTTCATCGAGATGTATATCTAATTCATCAAGTGCTCTGAACGTGTTACTTAGGATAATTCCGTTACCACATCCTTGACAGAAAATAGTTGGCCACATTTCCGTGCGGGCATATTTGTCAATAAAAGAATTATTTCGATCTTCCATTTCAACGCCTCTGCTTCTTGATAATGGATAAAATTTCATCGGGTCTATGCGAAATACCACCAATTTTAGGAGCACTGATAATAGTACAGTTTCCAGCAGCATATTCACGAACAGAATGAACGATTTGACCAAGATTCATCTCTGGGACAATAATGGTGTTAACCTGCTCTGAAAGATTTTGTATTTCATGGATAGGAAACGGCCAAACAACTTTTAAACGGAGTAAGCCAACTTTAATTCCTTCCTTTCTAGCTAATTGCATTGCATGTTCAGCGGGCCGTGCACTAGCACCATATGAAACAAGTACAATGTCCGCATCATATAGATTGATTTTTTCCACATGTGTTATTTTTTCACGATCATCAAAAACTTTTGAAGTAATTCTCTTAATGAGTTTCTCATGTTCTAATTGATTAAAAGTGGCTGGAAATCCACATTCATCATGGGTAAGACCCGTGATAAAACGACGGTAATTTTTTCCAAAGGTTGGAAATCCACGGATTTTCGATGGAATAGAACCATTATTTTTATCAATTGCTGCAATTTCTTCAGGTGTTTTTCTTTGTACCAAATGAAGTTCCTGTTCATCTGGAATGATTATTTTTTCCCGTAAATGGCCAATTTCACCATCTGCCATTATACAGACTGGATTTTGATATTTTTCAGCTAAATTAAACGCTTCAATAGTTAAATCTAAACATTCCTGGACGGTTGAAGGGCATAAAACAATTGCTGCAAAATCACCATGTGTTCCCCATTTTGCTTGCATCATATCTCCTTGCGATCCTAATGTTGGTAGACCTGTGGAAGGACCACCTCTTTGAACGTCCACAATCACTATAGGAGTCTCGGTCATAGCAGCATAACCATAATTCTCCATCATGAGAGAAAAACCAGGACTTGATGTAGCAGTCATGGATTTTGCACCACCCCATGAAGCACCGATGATGGATGCAATACTTGCTATTTCATCTTCCATCTGAAGATACATTCCACCAACTTTTGGTAATAGACGAGCCATTCCTTCTGCAATCTCAGTGGCGGGAGTGATAGGATAACCACCAAAAAATGAACAACCTGCTAATATACCCCCATATACGATGGCCATATCTCCTTGTATAAATTGTTTTTTTTCTCCAAGTACTTGACGAATATGAACCGGATTTCTCATGTATTTGATCATATGACATCTAATCATTCATTGTTATGTTCAGTTTTTTCATTTTTAGTAGGCTCAGGTATGACGGTAATTGCTAGATCTGGACAGATTAATTCACATGTTCTACATTGATTACACGTATTTTCTTTTTTTAATTGGGGCAGATGAAATCCTTTACTATTAAAAGTATTTGATTTTTCTAATGCTTGTTGAGGGCAGCGATAAATACAAAGACCACAACCCTTACACCATTTTTTATTTATTTTTATCATTAAAGATCATCTGACCAGTAGTATATTTAACTCTAAAGAAGCAATAAAGATGCCATAGTTATAGTTTTATTTAATTTTTGGTATCTTTAACCGACAAAATCAAAAAAAATTTCTAAACATTTTGAACCGATGAGTATTTAACAAAGACCAAATTACAATAGTTGAAATCTTCCTTAAAAATTAATATAATAAAGTGAATGAAATGGCCCTATTCGATGATTCCTACATTTTTGAAAAAGAACCACATGAAAACATACAGATATCAAAAGATATTACAATTAAAACAGTAAATTCCATCCCCTTACTACGATCTTTTTTTGATATTACTTTCAAACTATATGAAGGAAATGAGTATTATGTTCCTATGTTTTGGAGTGAGTTAAAGGATTTGTTTAAAACCAATGAACTATTTTGGAAACATGCTGAGGGAAAGTTATTTGTTGCTTTTCAAAATGAAAAACCAATCGCTCGAATAGGAGGCTTTATCGATCATAATGTTAATGAAGGAAATGATAGTAAAGTTGGGTTTTTTGGGTTTTTTGAAACAACTAACGATTACCCACTTGCAAAAGCTTTGATAGATCAAGTTTCCACCTGGCTAAAAAGGAAAGGAATAACTGTAATGCAAGGGCCGATTAATGGAAGAGTTGATATTGGAAGTGGCTTTGTCATTAAAGGATTTGATCATTTACCATATTTAATTGGCCATACCAATCTTCCATACTATGCTGATTTAGTTGAACAATATGGAATGAAAAAAGAAAGGGACCTTGTCTCATATTATATAGATCTTAATAAAGAAATTTTACCAAATTTAAAGAAATCAGTAAAGAGATGCAAGGAAAACAATATCCGTGTTCGACCATTTAATAGGTGGAAGTTTAAAAAAGAGATGAAATGGTGGGTTAAAATGTTAATGGAAGAATTTGAAGGACATTTTGGATACACCGCCGTTGAAGAAGAAGAAGTATTATCTCGTTTTGGTATTAAACAATTAAGATGGATTGTTGATCCAAAATTATTTTTAGTTGCTGAAGTAAATGGTGAACCAATTGGATTTCGATGGTCTCTTCCGGATTATAATCAATTATTCAAAGATTTTAATGGTAAATTTGGTGTATTAGAAATACTAAAAGTTCTCTTGAAAAGGCGACATATTTCCAGGGGAAGATTTATTATCATGGGGATTAAAAAGAAATATCGCGGGATGGGTATTGGGACGTATTTAAATTATTATACCATTAAAGAAATGCAAAAACGAAAGTATACCAGTGCTGAATACGGATGGATTGATGAAACTAATATTGCATCTTGTAAGGCTGGTGAAAAGATCTGTGGAGAACTCTACAAAATTTATCGTGTTTATTCGATGAATATATGATTAATTTTTACTAAAACAAAAACTTATCCAATGTAAATTAGGAAATACATGACAGTCGATTTCACCATTCTTTTTAACTTGACTATAGGATTGTAGGATTTGTTTAAAATGAGTTATTTCGGAAAATAATTCTCTTATAATAATGGTGCTTGGTTTTTTTGCATTTGTAACCACATTTTCAATAACTTTCTCCTTTGGAATTGAACAACTTGAAACAATTATGATATCGAAATTACCAATCTTATAATTCGATCCCTCACCATGCTCAATAATAATTTTATCTTCGAGATGTTTTTTCTTAACTACTGCATTTGCTATTCTAACTACAAATGGATTCTTATCAATCGCTACGATTTTTTTATTGGTATATTTTGAAAAAATAATTGCTGTTATAGGATATGCGCCACATCCAATATGAAGAATTGATTGATTATTTTTCAGATGAAATGTGTTTTTTTCTTTTTCATATTCTTTTCCAATATGTGATTCATATAACAAACCAATAACAGATATTAATCCTGAGAAGATATCAATTAAATGCCAGAAAATATTGGCTTTATTTCTATTCATATCTTCAAAGAGTGTCATCTAAATCACATATGTTAATCTACAAGTCCTGCCAAAGGAATAATTTTATTCTATTATATAAATATAAGGTTATGAAAATCATATAAGTAATTTTCCTTCTTTTAATTAATACGACCTTGATATTTTACCCAAATAACATAAGTACCTTAAAAAAGATATCTAATTTATAATTTTACATTCAACCAAAATTATATGTATCATGTATCCACCGTTCAATTTTTTCCATTGCTTGCAAATAGGATATTTTTGGAACATATTGGAGTATCTTCTTTGCTTTTGTTATGGTTACCTTATTTTGATTTGTAAGAATCTCAGTGGCAAGTGGTGTAATCATTGGCTTTATTCTTGTCAACTTATGAAGAAGTACCATAATAGTACCAATACGTATTGCTTTTTTTTTCGATATATCTTTAAAATCAGCAGATTTTCCAAGCATGGATGCAACATCTCTAAAATATTTTTGAAATGTTATAGACTCATCTCCATCGGTGATATTAAATGAAGTACCAATAGTCTTCTTATTTCCAATGGTAAGTTCGAGTGCATCAACAAGGTTCTCAATATAGGTATGATGAAAAATCCCTTTTCCCTGATCAATAAGATAAAGTTTATTGTTCTGAATTAATGAAATAATTTGTACCAGCCATACAGGAGAACCGGGACCAAAAACATTACCAGGACGAATAATAGTAACTGGCAATGCATCTTTTTTAAAATAATCAACTAAAATATCTTCAATAACTTTTTTTGTGTCACTATAATAATTAAACCAATTGGAAGATTCATATTGGATATGACCAAAATGAATGATTTGAGAAACATCATGTTTTTGTGCCCATGAAACCAGAATTTCAGTACCCTTTACATTTATATTGTAAAATAGTGATTTTGATCCATAATCTTTCATAAATGCTGCACAATGAATAATAATATCAATATCAGTAGGTAATTGATCGATAAAAGTTGGATTTGAGATATCTCCTTTTACAAATTGCACTGATTTATGCTCTATTTTTGGTTTATGAATATGATATAATCCAATTATTTCATCATTATTTTGTTTTAATCGATCAATAATATGTGATCCAATGTATCCTGCTGATCCTGTGATTAAATATTTCATAATGTCCACTTATTAAACTCATATTGATTTCGAAGTATTTGTTGAAAAAGAGCAGTGAATAGTAAACATGATATATACATAATAACTGCATATTGAACATGAATAAAAATAAAGAGAAAGGCTGATGCAAGAGTAATTCGTTCAAGGACAAAAAGTTTATGCATATCCAATGATTTCATTCTAGAATAGGACTGATATACTTGTTTTGATTTATTTATAATTAAACATAAGATGATACCATCTATAATTAACATAACATAATAAAAGGGTGCTGATTTAACAAACAACACCGATAAAAAAAGAGTAAGACAAAACCAGAAAATAGTAAGAAATGATGAAAAGATAATTGCTTTTTTTATACCATATCGAACCGGTATCGTCTGATATCCTGCTTTTTTATCACCATCCATATCGCGTAAGGTTCCAACGATGTTTGTGTTCATATCATGAAATAAAAATATCAATGAAAAAAACCAGATATAATCTGGAATTTTTTCCAACTGGAAAGAAATGGCAAAAACACCAAAATAAAAGGTAGAAAGTGCCAATAAACCTCGGTTTATATTCCCAAGAAACCCTTTCGATTTGGTATATTTTGCATACATAAAAACAAGAATACCAGATAAAGGAATAAACATTAGATTTTCATATCTAATCCAAACTGTTAAAATTGTACCAACTAAGACAAATATCCCCCCCGTAATCAATGCTTCAATTGGCTTCATTCTTCCTGAAGGAATAGGACGATGCTTTTTTTGTATTTTATCCAATGATCTATCTACATAATCCGCAAGATATAATCCAGCTATCCAACCAAAAATCGGCGTAAATAATGAAAATAATGAGATTTGAAGAGATGGTAATCCTTGAAAAGTCAATACTGCACCGCT
Organism: uncultured Thermoplasmatales archaeon; assembly: GCA_964636235.1. Taxonomy (GTDB): domain Archaea; phylum Thermoplasmatota; class E2; order DHVEG-1; family DHVEG-1; genus EX4572-165. Next base: position 1,465 of record CAZWQV010000034.1, on the reverse strand, counting down.
TAAACTTAACAACCCACACCATATGACAGTGTATGGCCGCCATGTTTCAATATGTGCAATCAAATGAGTTGTTAAGGAAACTTCCTTATTTATCACCATGGTAAATGCACCAAGAGGGTGAAAGAAATAGTTGTATACTTTTTTAATCTTCGTAATTTCTCATTGCTTTAATCGGTAGATTAAAAAATTAAGAGAGTATATCCCAATAACAGCTTTGTTTTGATATTATTTCAAAACAGGGGTGGATCTGTAATGAAGAAAATCATGGTGGTTGATAATGAACCTGATATCGTCGATCTAACAAGGACGGTTCTTGAAATCGGCGGATACGAAGTCATTCCAGCTTATAGTGGTGAAGAATGTTTAAAAAAAATTAATGAACAGAATGTCGATCTGATCTTACTTGATATTATGATGCCAGGAATGAGCGGTTGGGATGTCTTTAATCGGATTAAACAACAACATATTTCAACAAAAGTAGCATTTATGAGTGTCCTTGAAATCTCTGAAAAAAGAAAACAAGTTCTTCTTGACGAAGGATTATCTGAATATATTATGAAACCATTTGATAAGGATACGTTATTAGATAAGGTTGATGCAATTTTAAAATAAAAATGTTACACCATTTATAAGAAATAAATAATTGATTCTGCACATAGTTTCGTAGGAGTATAATTATGTGCATATCTATTTGCATATCCTACTTTAAGTGCATTTATTTATCTAACTAAAAAGATTATTGAAAAAAAATTTACTTAAAAATTCAACAAAATAAAAAAAAAATCAATGAAATTGTTATTTTTTCCAAAAAATACAACATTACATTTTTTATTTTAATAAAACTTATTATTATTGATATTTATGAAAAAAATAATCAAATTTCTTATAATAATCAGCATTTTAATAGGATTAAGTCCAATTGTAAATGCTGCAATGATGATTAATCATTCAGAAGAAAAAAATGAACAAAGTGCAATAAACGCTGAATGGACTGCCCTCTATTATCTATGTGGAGATAATAAATTATCAGCTGTGCAACAGCAAATGCTTTCCCAAATTCAGTCTGTAGGTAGTAGTAGTGAAGTACAAATAGCTATTCTTATCGATAAAAACCAAGATGGCGATACAAAATTATATTATCTTAATGGAAATGAATTATTAGAACAGGAATGGCAGGAGGAATCTGCTATGGATGATCCTACCACGCTTGAACAGTTTATTCTTAAGGTTAAAAATGATCTTTTATCAAGTAAGTATTTTCTTCAATTATCAAGTAATAAAGGAAGTGGATGGCAAGGAGTTTGCTATGACCAGATCGGCGATGGAACCATAGACATCGCGCCGGGGGAGGCGGGGGGCGCCGAGGTGACAATTCGCCTGCCCGTAGGTGAAATATCCATCGCCAAAGCCCAGCCAACCGTAAGGAGCGTGTGACGGTGGCTTCTAAACCTAAAGCACGCATACT